>NZ_CP043420.1:1510257-1812309 GCF_008247605.1 Kushneria phosphatilytica
CAAGGGGCGGGTGACTGTGAATGTCATGGGGCTGGCTGCCAGCGCTGCCAGTTTCATTGCAATGGCGGGTGATGAAATCCGCATCGGTCGCGCGGCCTTCCTGATGGTTCACAACGGATGGGTAGTCACGATGGGCAACCGCCATGATCTGCGAGAAATCGCGGACTGGCTGGAACCATTCGATGCAGCCATCGCCGACATCTATGCAGTGCGAACCGGGCTGCCAATTGATGACATCAAGTCCCAGCTGGATGCCGAGACATGGATCGGCGGCCGCGAGGCGGTCGACTCCGGCTGGGCTGACACCTTCCTCGAGTCTGATCGCATCGAGGAAGAGGGCGGCAACGCCCGCAACGACTACCGGATGGCGGCTCGCAAGATGGACATCGCCATGGCCAAGGCCGGCATCACCCGCAGCGAGCGCCGTTCCCTGATGCAGACCTACAAGTCCGGCACGCCGAGCGCTGCCGACTCCGGTACGCCAAGCGCTACCGACACCGAGGCCGACATGGCCAGCGCCTATGAGGGCTTCGCCCAGGCATTCGCGCGTTTCCAGCACCCCCCATCTCAATAACGGCACCGGAGAAATACTCATGGCTGATAACAGCAAGGATCAGGCGCAGCTTCTCAATGAAGCTACTACTGCGCTGAACAAGGTTACCGAAGAGCTCAAGGGCACTTCGGAAAAGGCGCTCAAGGAAGCGCGTGATGCCGGCCAGCTTTCGGCAGAAACCAAGGAAACCGTGGACCGCCTGCTGACCACTCAGAATGGACTGCAGGAATCGGTAAACACCCTGAAAGCCTCGCTGGGCGAGCTCGAACAGGAATACGCCCGCATGCCGCTCGGCCGTGCTCAGGATGCTGCTCGGACTGCCGGCCAGCTGGTCGCCGAATTCGAGGGACTGAAAGCCTGGAACAGCGGTTCGGTTCAGGGCAACCAGCGCATCAGTATTCCCGTGCAAAATGCCATCACCACGCCCGATCTGGGCGATGGCAGCATCATCGCCCCGGATCGTCAGCCGGGGATTGATACGCAGCCGAAGCAGCGTCTGTTCATTCGCGACCTGATCGCGTCGGGCCGTACCGCCTCGAACACCATTTACTGGGTACAGCAGACCGGCTTCACCAACAATGCGAAAGCGGTTGCCGAGAACACGGCCAAGCCGTATAGCGACATTGCATTCAACGAGAAGATCACTCCTGTACGCACCCTCGCACATATGTTCAAGGCGTCGAAGCAGATCCTTGACGATATGGCGCAGTTGCAATCGACGGTCGACGCCGAGATGCGCTATGGCCTGAAGTACGTTGAAGAGCAGGAAATCCTGTTCGGCGACGGTACCGGTCAGCACCTCGAAGGTATCGTGCCGCAGGCATCGGCATTCAGTGCCGCATTCAGCGTCGATCAGCAGAACGGTATCGACGATCTGCGTCTTGCCATGCTGCAGGCTCAGCTGGCTCGCTTCCCTGCCAGCGGTCACGTCCTCCACTTCATCGATTGGGCGAAAATCGAGCTGACCAAGGACTCAATGGGCCGCTACATCCTCGCCAATCCAGCAGCGCTCACCGGCCCGACGCTGTGGGGGCTGCCGGTAGTGGCAACCGAGTCAGCGTCTTTCCAGGGCAAGTTCCTGACCGGGGCGTTCAACGCCGGTGCCCAGCTGTTCGATCGCGAGGACGCCAACGTGGTGATCTCTACCGAGAATGCGGACGACTTCGAGAAAAACATGATCTCGATTCGCTGTGAGGAGCGTCTCGCACTGGCGGTCAAGCGTCCCGAGGCGTTCGTCTACGGCGACTTCACCGTTCCGACCAGCGGCAGCACCACCTGATCGCCTGATCGGAGCAACCCATAACGGCCGCCTTCGAGCGGCCGTATAACGTGGAGATCGCCATGAAGTTAAGGGCAAAACGCCCCCTGTATATCAGGGGTGGCGTGGTAACCGGCGAGTTCGAGACAGACGAGCAGCATGGTCGAGAACTGGTGCGCAAGGGCTTCGCCTTGCAGGCGGATGGCCATGAGGTTCCCCCGCATAATCCCATCAGTAATGAGCCTCAGGCGCTGGAAGATCTGCGCGCCCGGGCTGCCGAGCTGGGTATCAGTAATGTCGGTCGAATGAAAGAAGAGACCCTTCGAGAGCGCATCGCCGAAGCCGAGAAGGCTGCCGCTGAACAGACCGAAGGCGAGGGCGAAGATGGCTCCGAAGACGGCGATGGTGATACCGAAACCACCGACGACAGCCAGTAATTCATGAACCAAGCGGCCGCCTTTGGGCGGCCCGACCTATTACGGGACGCCCGATATGCTGGAGCTCGACATCATCAAGCAGCAGCTCCGTCTCGAGCCGGAATACTCCGACGAGGATGATCTGCTGACCAGCTACTCGAACGCCGCACGCCGGCATATCGAGCGCTCCACCCGTCGCAAAATCTACGAAACCATTAACGCTGAAGGGTATGCCGAGGATCCGGATGCACTCCTGTTCGGTGAGGACATACAGCTGGCCATGCTACTGCTGATCTCTCACTGGTACGAGAACCGCGAGGCCGCCGTGCCGGGCGTTTCCATCTCGGAGCTGCCCATGGGCGTCGAGGTATTGATACACCCATATCGAATTTACGGGGTCGGATGATGGCTTGCCCAGCATGCGAGCGCCGCCGCGCGTGGCTCAGAAAATGGAGGGACATCGCACGTGAACGATCGAGAAGCGTCATTGCTGGAGCAGCTGCTGGCCGAGACTCGTCGCCAGACTGCAGCCATCGAGAATCTGACGGAAGTGAACCTGAAGCTGGTCGAGGCGCTGGCGGAAGAAAGTGAGCAAGAAGATGATACCGAGCCATCGCGCTATCTGGACGGTACTCCAGTCCCCGGACGATAAAGAGGCGAGCCATGCGTGCAGGTAAATTGCGGCACCGCATCACAATCCAGCGCCCGGCACGCACGCAGGATCAGAACACCGGCGAAATGCGCGAAGGCTGGAAAGACGTGGCCACCGTCTGGGCGAGCGTCGAGCCTCTAAGTGTTCGTGAGTTCATCGCGGCAAAGTCCGGGCAGGCGGAAATCAGCGCCCGAATCACGATCCGGTACCGCGCGGGCATCGACGCGACGATGCGCATCCTTTACCGCGATACCGTCTACAACATCGAGGGCGTGCTGCCGGATCCGCAATCCGGCCGGCACTACCTGACCATGCCCGTCTCTGGAGGTGTAAACGATGGCTGAGAAAATGAAGCTTGCGCTGCGCCGTTCCAAAGAAGCTGGTGGAGCCTATGCGCTGCACGATGCCGTAACTGGCGAGCCGCTGCCCGGTCAGTTCGAAGTGCAGATCATCCAGCAGCCCCATGAGCTGACCAAAGTCGTCGTCACCTTCAATGCAGACGCTCGAACATTTACAGGCGGGTTTGTTCAGATCGAGGAAGACGATGGCTGACTCCATCCAGTTCGAGATCGAGGGCGTCAATGCGCTGGCGGAAAAGCTGCAGGGCCTGCCTCAGGATATGAGGAAAAAGGGCGGGCGGTTTGCGCTACGCAAGGCCGCCAATCTGGTGCGCGAGCGCGTGAAGGACTCCGCCCGGCGACTGGATGACCCGGAGACAGCCAACAACATCGCCGACAACGTGGTTGTGCGCTGGGATGGCAAGCACTTCCGTCAGACCGGTGATCTGAAGTTCAGGGTCGGTGTGCTGGGTGGCGCGAAGTCTCGGCAGAAAAATCAGCAGAACCCGGGCGGCGATACCTACTACTGGCGCTTTCTGGAGTTCGGTACCGAGAACATGCGAGCCCAGCCGTTTCTGCGCCCGGCGCTGGCGGAGAGCATCAATGCTGCGACTCAGGAGTTCGTCACTCAGTACGACAAGGCCCTGAATCGGGCCATCAAGCGCGCGGCCAAACAGACCGGAGGCAACTGATGATCCCGCCGATTTTCAGAACGGTCGCCGGCAACGCCGCTGCCACTGCGCTGATCGGTACCGGGCCGGTGCGGATGTTCCCATTCGGCCAGGCGCCGCAGGGCGTCGAGTTGCCCTACGCCGTCTGGCAGGTCGTCGACGGCGAACCCGAAAACTATCTCGCCGATCGCTCGGATATGGATGGCATGACGCTGCAGGTCGATGTCTACGGCAGCTCCGGATCATCTGCTGATGATGCCGCTGAGGCAATCCGTTATGCAGTCGAGCTACGCGCCAACATTGCCCGCTGGGGCGGGCAGACGCGGGATGACGAAACAGGCCGCTACCGCGTGAGCTTCGACATCGACTGGCTCACACCCCGATAACCGTTTTCAACGCTCCCCATGACCCGCCGCCGCGCGGGTTTCTTATGCCTACACGAAGCCCCTCATGGGGCACAGGAGATGACGCATGTCTGTTCTGTCCCAAGGTACCCAAGTATTCATGCTCGACCTCGGCGAGATCGTGCGTATTCCTGGCGCCACCGCCTTCAATCCCGGTGGCAACCCGCGTGACCAGGTCGAAGAAACCGACTTGGAGGATACTGTTTCTCGGCGCTACAAAAAGGGTCTCGGCACGCCCGGGTCCGCGTCTCTAACCGTCAATGCTGATCCGCAGGAGCCGGCACATGTTCGTCTTTACGGCATGGCGAATAGTAGCAGCGATGAAAAGGTTCAGTTCTTCGTGGGTTGGAGCGATGGCCCCACGGACGACGACGGGAAACCCACGTCGCTTCCGACAGTCAGCAGCGGCAGCGTTACGCTCCCTGAGGACCGCACTTGGTTCAAGTTTGAGGGCTACGTAAGCGACTTTCCCATGGACTTCGCGACCAACTCGCTAGTTAGCTCTCAGGTCACTATCCAGCGCAGTGGCGACGGCAAATGGGTGCCGAAGACACCTGCCACCACTGATACGGGCGCCTCCACATGAAGCTGACGATCGACAACCTCCGCGACGCGGGCGCCTTCACCGGCGCCCCGGTCGAAAAGGAGATCAGCTGGAAACAGGGCGACGAGGAATACGGCGCCACTGTTCATGTCCGGCCACTCTCATACCAGACCGCCATGACCGACATCACGTCGGTTCGTGCTGGTGGCGATGTGGCTGCAGCGCGTATCGCGTACTGCATCTGCGATGAACAGGGTGAGCCGGTATTTAAAGCGGCAGACATCACCGGTGACGCCGATCCGGAGCGTGGCCCGCTCAATCACAATCTCACCATGGAGCTGCTCCGCGTTATCTCGGAGGTGAGCGGCCTGGGAAAGGTCCGGACTCCATCGACCTCAGTGAGCTCGACGAGCTCTGGCACGAACTCGTCCTCAACGGGATCGGCGGGCGCACGATCGAGGAAGCGAAGCAAAGCCTGAGCTATCAGGAGTTCCTTCAGTGGGTGGCTTACCGACGCAAGCGTGGCTCGCTCCATTCTGGGATGCGGGTGGAGCGGGGCACCGCCATGCTCGCCATGCTCTATGTCAATGCCCATAAGAAGAAGGGCGCCGAGTCGTCGAAAATCTTCGACTTCATGGAGCACGAGGATGAGCCGCCGGTATCGCTCGATCAGGCGATGGAGTCGTGGCAATAACGGGAGATTCTGAATGGCGTCGCGCAGCCTCGGTCAATTGACGCTGGATCTGGTCGCACGGATCGGCGGGTTTACAGGCCCGCTGGAAAAAGCCGAGCGCATGACCAAGGCGAAGATGACCAACATCGCCAGCAGCGTGAAAACTGCGGCCACCTCGATTACGGCTGCCGGTGCCGCGGCGACCGGGGCCGCTGCCGCTGTTGTGGCATACACGAACCACGCAGCACAAAACGCGCGTGAGCTGAAGAATCAGGCCAGTGTGGCAAACACCTCGGTCGAGCAGTTTCAGCGCATGGCGTATGCCGCCAATAACGTGGGGGTCGAGCAGGACAAGCTGTCGGACATCCTGAAGGATGTGAACGACCGTGTCGGTGATTTTCTGACCACCGGCGGCGGCGAAATGGCCGATTTTTTCCAGAACATCGCGCCGCGTATCGGCATGACTGCCGATGAGTTTCGGAATCTCTCCGGCCCCGAGGCGCTACAGAAATTTTATAACGGCCTCCAGGAAGCCAATCTTTCCCAGGCAGAAATGGTCTTCTATATGGAGTCCATTTCCGATAACGCGACTGCACTAATCCCGCTGTTACGGGATGGCGGTGCTGGTTTCGCACAGATGGCACAAGAGGCTGATGATCTCGGCATCGTGCTGTCTGATCTGGATATTGCCCAGCTTGAGGAGTTCTCGGAGCAGTTCAACCGGCTGACATCGATCATGGGATCGATGAGCGATCTGCTTGCAGCCAATCTAGCCCCTTACCTGAGCGTGCTGGGTGATTATCTGGTAGATGCCACCAAGGGGGCTGATGGCCTCCGCGAGGCTCTGCCCGGCGCGCTGCATGACGCCGTCGCGGCTCTCGGTCCGCTTCTCGACAACTTCCAGAAGTTTCGGCAATTCGACGCCCAGTTCAAGGTCGTCATGGCGTCCATGGATCTGGCCGTGGCGGAATTTGCCGAGGATGCATGGGACTCGATGAGCTACTTCATCGATACCGCGATCAACGGCATCAACAACCTGATTCGAGCGGTCAACACTATCCCTGGTGTTGATGACATCGATCTGATCGAAAGCTTCCAGGACTCCGACTTCTTCAAGGGATTCCATGAGCGTACGGAGGATGCGCGCAAGGAGCTCGAAGACTTCCAGCAGGATCTGGTGAACATCTCGAGTCAGGAGATGCCCAGCGCCGCCATTGATCGTTATCTGGCGGATGTTCAGCAGAAGATCGACAGCGCTGACATCAAGCCCCTGAGTGATTGGCTTTTCCCGCCAAACCGGGCAGGTGGCTCAGGTGGCGCCGGTAGTGGTATCGACACCAGCGGCATCAAAAAGCAGATCGATTCGCTTCAGCTGGAAGCGAAGACGGTCGGCATGAGCTCTGACGAACAGAAGCTTTATAAGCTGGCCCTCGATGGCGCGACCGATAGCCAGATCGCCCAGGCCAAAGCGGCGCTGGATACAGTCTCCGCATTCGAGAAGCAAAAAGAGGCGAGCGAGGACTACCAGCAGCTTCTCGAGGATCTGCGCAGCAGCGAGGAAAAGCTCACCGATCAGGTCAATCAGCGGTTGGCGGTACTCGATGCCGCCAATGTCTCTGCTGACAAATATGCCGAGGTGGCGGGCAAGATCGCCGGGGCTGCATTTCAGGATGCCCCTGATTACGGTGGGCTGGATGCCTCAGTCGGCGGCCCGACCAGCGAGCTCGACAAAATTGATGACGCCCAGGAGCAGCTGGAAGAGTGGTACTCGAATCAGCTGGACATGCTCAGCAACTTCCGCGAAGAGCGCGCGGATCTCACCGCCGAGTGGGATGAGCAAGAGCAACAGCTGAAGCAGGAGCATGAAGACAAACTCGCTGACATCGAGCGTGCTCGGCAGACCGCCCGGCTGGCCGCCGGCGAGGAATTCTTCGGCAACATGTCCGATATAACCCGGACATTCTTTGGCGAGCAGTCGAAAGAGTACCGGGCGATGTTCGCCGTTGAGAAGGCCTACGCGCTGGCAAAAGTGGCCATGAATGCGCCGCAGACGGCGTCCGATGCTTATGCTGCCATGGCCGGCATCCCCTTTGTGGGGCCGGCACTGGGTATCGCTGCAGCTGCTGCTGCGCTGACGTACCAAACAGCGCAGATTTCAGCGGTTGAGTCGACCAGCATGAGCGGTATGGCCCACGACGGTATCAACTCTGTGCCCGAGACCGGCACCTGGTTGCTCAAGAAAGGGGAGCGGGTCACCACTGCCGACACCAGCGCCAAGCTGGATCGTACGCTCGATCAGGTGCAGCGGGACCGCGCGCCGTCTGGCGGTGGCGCGAACGTCAACATCTTTGAGAACCCGAAGCGGGGCGGCGAGAGCAACAGCCGCACGAATGAAGATGGTTCGACCGATGTTGATGTGTTCGTCGCTGACATCATGGGCGATGGGCCGCGATCCAAGGCGATCAGCCGGAAATGGAAACTGCAATCCAGGGGAACGTAATGGCAGAGCTCGAAGAGTATCCGGACGTTCTCCCCCTGCCGCTTCAGAGCGGATACGGATTCCAGCCTACTTCGCCGCTGCAGCGTACAGAGATGTCGTCCGGCCGCGCGCGGCAGCGACGGATGTACTCGACTGTGCCTACGGTGGCGTCGGTAACCTGGCTCTTTACTCCGGAGGAAGGGCGCATCTTCGAGGGGTGGTACCGGAATCTGGTCACTGATGGCGCCGACTGGTTCGTTATCCGCCTGAAGACGCCACTGGGTATCCAGCCCTATAAAGCACGATTCACCGACATCTATGATGGCCCAACGCTGAAGGGTGGTAATTACTGGGAGTTCTCGGCGGAGCTTGAGTTGATCGAACGGCCAACGCTGAATGCCCGGGAAACGGCTGACGCGCTCACAGGCGGCAGCTTCACAGACGCGGTGACGCTTCTCGATGACGTTGCTCACCAGTGGTACACGCGTAGCTGGGAGGATGCCTGATGAGCAGCACTGCCATTGATTGTTTCTACGCGTCGGCGCCGGCCGGAGAGATCCTCTACAGCACCGTGGAGTTCGCTTCACCGGCATTCGAGGGTGGCGCCATTCGGGTCGTCCGGGGATACGAGGACATCACCGTGCTGCTCGAAGATGGTTCGGAGGCAGAATTCCAGGCGTCAGGAATCGAGATTGCGCTGCCGAAGACCGACAACAGTGGCAGCCAGTCGCTGAAATTCGGGCTGGATAACGTGCACGGCACCGTCCAACAGGCAGTGGATGCCGCGAATGACGCCGGCGAGCAGGTGACGGTGACCTACCGAAGCTATCTTTCCAGCGATTTGACCACGCCGGCTGAGCCTCCCATCAGGATGCCGCTGAAAAAGGTGAGCATGGAGGGCGCTACCGTGAATATTACGGCGGCATACGCCGACATTATTGGCTGGGCATGGCCACGCCGGCGCTACACGACCAGCTTTGCCCCCGGGCTCACATACCTGACCTGATCATGACGACCCTTAATGATTTCATGTGCTCCGTCTACCGGGACGGCGGCCGCGGCGAGCTCGTGCGTGGCAAGCGCCAGTTCGATTGCTGGGGCATGTCGATTGCCATCCGTCACGAACTGTTGGGCCTGCCGCTGCTGCCCAGCTGGTCATTCGTGCGCGCGATGGATAAACGCCATCTCACACGGGCCTGGTCTGATCAGCGCTCGGCACTCGAGCAGTGCGAGCCTGAGATTGGCGCATTGGCCGCGGTCTATCGCAGCGATCTGTGCCTGCATATCGCAGTCGTGGTTGAGATTGATGGCGGGCTGGCGGTTGTTGAAACCCGTCCTCAGGGACCGCGCTGGATGCGCCTGCGGGCATTCGAGCAGCAATACACCCGGGTGAGGTATTACCGTGATCGAGATCTACCCCAGTAAATTGGAAGGGCGGCCGATCGAGACGCACCAGGCGCACGGCGTGACCCTCGAAGAGTGGCTGATCTCATCCTCGGAACGGTATCGAACCGTGGCCGAGCTCGAACAGGAGATGATGGCACCGCCGATCAGCATCGAAATCGACGGGTGCCGCATCCCGCCGAAATACTGGGCCAGCACCCGTATCGATTGCCGGGACACCATATGCATCTACCCGGAACCACGGGGCGGTGTGTTTGATGCCATTGGCGGGCTGTTTTCGTCGATCATCAATGTCATCGCATCGATATTCGTCTCCACGCCCAGCGCGCCTGATACCGGCGGTGGGCGCGGGCAGGGTGACGACATCTATGGCGCCGACGCGAAAGGCAACAAGCCGAAGCTGGGGGCGGTCATCCCGCACGTCGCCGGCCGGCGTCAGCGGTATCCGGATTACCTGTTGCCGATTCGCAAATGGTACGCCGACAAGCGGACCGAAAAGGTGGAGATGATGCTGTGCTATGCCTACGGCAAGCATCGGATCGAGTCAGATGACGTGCGGGTAGGCAATACGGCACTGACCTCTCTCGGGAATGACGCCGATTTTGCAATCTATGGCCCGGGCGAGAGCATGGCCGGCGACCAGCGCCGGATCTACTGGCACAACTCGACCGAGGTGGGGAGCACCTCGAGTGGCAATGGCATCAAGCTCAAGACCACCTATTCGGTCCCAAGAGACCCGGATGCATCAGCTTACCGGGTATCGGGGAATAACCTGATCATCCCATCTGGCGCCGGCTCATTCCCGAGCGGCTGGCAGTCCGGAATGATCGTGCATGCCTACATCCCGCAGGATTACATCGTCATCGATGGCGGCGAAGCGGCTGATGTGCTCGAGGGTGACTTTACCGATCTGGCACCGGTTGAGGGCATGGTCATTCAGATACGGGGTGAGAATCAGGGTATCTATACGGTGGCCAGCTATGAGCCGGGCACCGATGGCGCCATGGATCACATGACCCTGAGCAAGGATGGCGAACCGGTCACCTATCTGAAAACCGGCTCGAAACGGGCGGCATTTGGATTGCCGGATTTCCGTTACCAGATCATCGCTGCCGATTCATCAACGGTCACGCTGGATCGTTTGAGCGATGACGGTACGGTAGATGAGTCATGGCCGGGCTTTGTGGCACGTACGGTCAATGACGCCATTGTTCGTCTCGATGCCTCGACGGTGGAAGGGGATTGGGCCGGTGCGTTCGCTGCGGTACCGGAGAACGAAAAGACCGACATGATCGAATGGTGCGTGCTGTTCACTCAGGGCCTGACAGAGCTCGAGGATGATGGCGATCCATCCGATCACGAGGTCACGGTAGAGCTGCAGTATCGAGACATCGCAGAGCGCGGCGACTGGACATCAATTCGTAAGACGTATCGGGATGCGACGCTGGACCAGATCGGCTTTACGGAGCGCGCTGCAATGCCGTATCCGATGCGTCCGGAGGTGCGGATGCGGCGGATCGGTTCCAGCGATGACACGCAGATCGTGGATGAAGTTCAGTGGGTGCGGTTGAAATCGCGGCTGGATTCGCCGACCAGCTATGAAGGCGTCACCTGCATCGCGGTCACGCTCACTGGGGGCGATAAGCTCTCAACGGCGTCCGATAACCAGATCAGCGTGATCGGCACTTCTATCCTGCCGGTTCGCCGCAATGGCCAGTGGCAGCCGGAACAACCGACGCGAGACATCGCTCCGTTCTGTCTCAGCCTGCTTCAGTCAGTCGGTTATCAGGATGGCTTGATCGGCCTCGAGGAATGGGATCGCCTGGACGAACTATGGCGCGCCCGGGGCGACACGCTCGATGCGGTTTTCGACGATGAATCGACCGTGAAAGAGGTGCTCAAGACTGCGCTCGAGCCAGGCATGGCCGACTTCACCATTCGTCGCGGGGAAGTGATCCCGGTGCGCGATGGCTTGCGCAGCGTGCTGGGGCAGGGGTACAGCCCTCAGAACATGACGGGCGCCCTGACACGTCAGTACACCGCGCCGAGTGACGATGATCACGACTACGTGGAAGTCGAGTACACCGATGCTCGCACGTGGCAAAAAGCGACCGTCGATGCCTGGTTGCCCGGATCCGCGAAGCGCAAGGCAAAGAAGTTGTCGTTGGATGGCGTGACCGATCGCACCCATGCCTGGCGGATCGGTATGCGTGAGGCGTCACGCCTCAAGTATCAGCGCTTCGAGTACAGCTGGGAGACCGAGCTCGACGGGATGAACAGCAGTTATCTGGAGTACGTGCCGGTTTCCGATGACGTGCCCGGCTACAGCCAGAGCGCCTTCGTTCGTGACTGGGAAAGGCTGGATGATGGCCGCCTGCTGCTGGTTGTTTCGGAGGTCTTCGACTGGCCGGATGCCCCGGTCATTTCGTTGCGCCGGCCAGACGGCGTGGCCACAAGCCCGCTGCCGTGCGAACAGATCGACGACTACCAGCTGATCTGCGATGACCCTGGGTTCGACCCGCTGACTATCGAGAACAGCGCTGAGCCGACGTTCTGTCAGTTCGGCACGCTACAGACGTGGGCGTATGAAGTGCTTGTCACTGATACCAGCCCATCGTGGCCGGACTCGGTAAGTCTGCAAGGGGTCAACTACGACGAGCGCATCTACGCCTACGACGATGCGTTCCCGCCCGATAGCGCTTAACCCGAGCAAAACTCAATTTCACACAGCCGCCTTCGGGCGGCTTTTTCATGTCTGGAGATCGCATGACAACCCCTATCGGCAACCTCGCTGCCAACGTCAACACGATCAATAACATCGTTCAGTTTGCCAACAAGGTGATTCAGGGCGGCGCTGACGAAAATGCCACTTACGATGGTCAGGATTTTCCCACTCGCGCCAAGCTGGCGGCTGCCTTCCTGATGGGAATCAACGTCTATGACTCGATTGCAGAGGGACTGGCAAATACCGGTGAGAGCGGCTTCTTCTCGACGATCAGCGATCTGGATGCCGAGTCTGTCATTCTCTATCAGAACGTCAACGGAGCCGAGGTAGAGAAAGCACGGTATCCGTCTGCGGTTACTGCTCAATCTATCATGGATGCGTATCCGGTAATTACCGAGGCTCGTGATGTTGTGACGGCTGCGAGAGATCAGGCTGTTGCGGCAGCGGAGGCGAGCGGTGACATTGAGTTCAATGATACCCATGCTGAGGCGCAGGCGGCTGGTTACTCCGACGGTGTTATCGTTGAGATCACCCAAGACGAAACCCGTGGAGGAAAAACAACCCGGAATCGAGTAGAAAACGGTGAGCTGGTTTTCATGCGCTACCCAGGCACCGGTGTAATTGTTGCTCCTGATGGATCGGAATACACCCAGGAAGAATTGCTGGCCCAGATATTGGAGCCTAATGCCAGCAAGGTGACAGCTAAAGATTCCAGCGATACTCGCACGCTCGCGGCTTGGGCCAGCAAAACGCTTATTGCTGGAGTGACACTGCCTAATGTCCACTCGCTGCAATCATATGACGGTGAAGTACCTGTTTATATTTCGGGATATTATGAGGCAGGCGACGGCGGTGACGGTCAGTTTTATTATGACTCATCACGGCCGAAATCTGATCATAATGGTGGCACTGTCATTAGCCCGACTGTTTCATGGGATGGCACATATTCTACCTTGGCTGACTACCACTTAGGCTCAGCAGAGAGTGATGTAGATGGCTCAGGATGCTGGGTCAAAGTAAAGGAGTTCATCTCAACCGATGATTTCGGTGCTCGGGACGGTTTTGATATTGCCCTGATCCTGCAGTCAGGTATTGAGCAGCTGCATATCGTCGTGCCTTGTACTGTCTCTGAGTCCGTAATCGAAAATACCATCAGCCTGACCAGCGATAAATCAATCACAATTACGCCCACTGGGGCATTTCCTTATCGCGGCACGATGATCCGGGCAAATGGCGCTAACTCTGTTTTCGAGCTGTATGGCGTCGATCTTCAAGGCCAATTCATCAATGCACTGGTAACGACCGGAGAAAATACGAAAGTTACTGCGTTTGAAGGCGCAAATATTACGCAGCCTGAAGGTGATGGGAACTATGTCAGTTTTGTTGAGTGCGCCGGCGCCAATAGCCATGCTGTTTATGTGCATGCAAAAAATTTCCGGAAGAACGCAACGGAGCCGAATCAGGGGCTAAGGGCGCTCAGCTTTTCTCGATCAGCAACTGGATCGCGAGCGGATTATGTGCATGCATATAACGGCAACGGCGCGTTCATATGTGACGCTTCGAATACTATAAATGGCACTGTTGTCTCTGAAAATTGCAATGGCAACGCGATCTATGTTCTAAACTTCCCTGACAGATTCTATCTGCAGAACCTTTATGTCAGGAATAATGTGGATGAGGTTGCAGTATTCAAATCTCCCGGCGTTACACGTGTTGATCACATTACTGTACTAAATGGAAAATCAATAGGTTTTGAAGGAGCTGGCACGGTTGATATTGGCGATATTTCAATCGTGTCGCTTAACGGAACCAGCACAACGTACAGTGGAGAAGTATTCAGAAGCCGAAATACTGATGGAACAAGCCCGACTTCCAATGTGACCATTGGCAGACTTGAAGCCAAAATGAGCGTTGCAGGGGGAGCAGTAGGGTTATGGTCGGTTGATAACAACCAGCTCAAGAATCTGAAGATTGGCGACCTTAACCTATACATCGATTGGCGGAACAATTCATCTGGAAATATCGGATACTGGAATCCTTCAACCACGGCTGAGACGCTATTTATCAATAACATGAATGTCCGTGTTGATGACAATAGTGGGGCAGGGCTTTCCAGCACTGATTATCTGTCAATCATGATGCCCAATCTGTCTGTATACGGATACATCGGTATCAGTTCTTTTGAGCGCAGTGCCGGTGGCGCTAACATTCGTTTATTGAACAGCTCGCAGACCAAACTTATGATTGATGGATGCCCGAAAATTCAAACCAGCTTTGGTGGGTTTGTGATGGGCGATCAGAATGCCGGCAACCGTAGGCCGACTGAGTTTTTCGGCGACACAATCCCGGCGGAGGGAGAGTTCTTGTCAGGTGACAGACTGTGGAGAAACTATCCAGTTGCATCCGGCTCACCAGGCTGGGTATGCGTTTCGAGCGGCAGCCCGGGGACATGGAAGGCCATGGCGAACCTTACAGCGTAGCAAACAGGGCCTCCGGCAGGGAGGCCCTTTTTCAATCACATTTTTTGTCGAAGTCTACAAAGACTAAATTTCCTGCTGAGTAGATGTTGTATCCCAAGTGACGTTCAACGTGATTAAGTTCGCACTTTTTTACCTTGCTCAAAACTTTGCTATCCACTGCCGATATTTTCATGTAATTCATTTTGTCGCTTGCTTTAAAGAAGCTGTCTGCAAACTTTCCAGACCAGTAACCGTCCAGTGGATGGTTGAATAGGTAAGAAAGTTTATGGTCATGTTCCTCCTTGTTTACCAAGGCCTGCGGTAATTGATTTTTTCCAATGATTGAATATCCTGATGCATCATTCTTCACATATTGCTCGTAAGCATTGCTGTAAATATCTCTAAAGTATGCATGCTCAAACTTAGCCAAGTAGCTGAGCGCATTACCATACGCATTTGCTGTAATAGAGAAAAACAAAAAATTAATTGAAAGTGCTATTTTGGTAGATTGTGCAAATATTCCCTTTTTACGCGCATAAGGAATGGATAAGATCATAGAGGATGCAAACCCCCCGACGCCGAGCATTACTCTTGGTTCAAAAACAGGTTCCTCAAGAAGCGCAAGTAAACCTGCAGAGAAAAACAAAGATATAGAGAGATATAAAAAGCATGCAATATATTTGATCTCTCTGTTTTTTATAGAATGATAGACAATCATAAATAGGAAAATGGCGAATATGGCTGAAATCAAAAATAAAAAGTAATTATCGGAATATTCCGCGAATATTTTTGCGAAACTTCCAATATTTTTTTCGATTATTGTGGGTGCGTCACCTATGGATGCCATAGAAGAGTGTGCGCTTGTGTATTTATTGCCTGGCATGAATAATGAAATACCGATTTTGTATATCAGTAATGATGATAAAAATATCGCTGTAAGCCTTAAAAATTGTTTTAATGGCTTGGGTATTTTATGGAAAATCAAATATGTGGAATATGCTGCAGATAGCTGCATAAACACATTCACGGCAGGCTGGTAAGTGCACAGACTCAAAAAGCATGCCGTTACAGACAGCGCCGTCCAAGGTTTTTTATTCTTCGAGGCGCAGTAAAATGAGAAGACCACAAGGAAAACGCTTGTTGTCATAAGCAGGTTATCAAACCTGTATGAAAAGTTCTGTAAGTAGAATGGGTTTAAAAACAGCAAGAGCGCGGCCATCGTGGCTATGGTTTTGTCGATCCTTTCGAAGGATCTGATTATAAGAATGCTGCAAGATGCTATTAGCAATGCTGATATTATTTGCGGTATTGGCGTCGCGTCAGATAAATGGCCGTTTACCTCAAAAATCCTCATGAAAAGATCTGAAAAGGGGCGCGCTTGTCCTGACCAGCCGGTGAACCCGTACACGAAACGGCTGCGATCGTCTTGGTAGTAATAACCGGAGTTTATCAAAGCATAGTACGCAACTAATACTGCAAAAAACGAAGCAATAAAATAGTTTTTATCCCTTTTCAGTTTGTCCTTGAATGTTTCTATCAATTTTTCTTCTCCAAGACGTAAATTGGCCTTCCTTTTGTTTCTATATAAAGCCTTCCTATATATTCACCAAGAACGCCAATAGATATAAGCTGAATTGCGCCAAAGAAAAGCACAGCTGACATGATTGACGCATACCCTGGCCATTCAATACCGAAAACCATCGTCCGCAGGATGATAGATAGCATATAGATGAGGCTCAGCAGCGCAATTCCACCGCCGATGTACGACCAGATTCTCAGTGGCCACGTGGAAAAGCTTGTGAGTCCGTCCAGCGCGAAGTTCCACAGCTTCCAGTAATTCCACTTTGTGAAGCCTGCATACCTTGCAGGACGATCATATTCAACACCGATAGATGAGTATCCCGGCCAGGCAAACATACCTTTCATGAAACGGTTACGCTCCGGCATCTGCTTGATGGCATCGACTACGCGACGGCTCATCAATCTGTAATCGCCGGCATTCGGCGGGATGGTGGTGTGAGAAAGACGGTTGAATACACGATAAAAGAGGCCCGCAGAAGCACGCTTTCGCCTGCCATCATCGAGCCGAGTAGCACGGACACCGTAAACAGTGTCGTATCCTTCTTGCCAGAGCCTCAGAAAGTCATGGATGAGCTCGGGCGGATCCTGTAGATCGACATCGATCGGGACTATCGCATCGCCCTGGGCATGATCGAGCCCTGCCGTCATTGCTGCTTCTTTTCCGAAATTGCGAGAAAGCTTCAGATAGCGGATACGCTCATCATTGGTAGCGGCTTTCTCTATTTGCTGGATCGTGCTGTCAGTGGAGCCATCGTCAATGAACAGTATCTCAAGTTCCGCTGCCAAACCCTCCAGCTTGTCATTGATCGCTGCCATGAAAGGGCTGATCGACTCTTCCTCGTTCATTACTGGAACAATAAGCGTCAGCAGTACCCGTTTTTCACACGAATCCATGCGTACCTCTTATTTCTTTTTGAATGCCCACATTGATGATGCCAGGTAAGTCAGCACTGGCACGAATGCGGTGGCGATGATGATTGCGATGAGCTTTGGCGCGGAGAGTGCTAGACCAATAGATAGGATGACATTGTTGAGCGCGAAGCCGGCCACGGCGACGATAAAGAAGCGCCGCATGCTCCCGCGTGTGGAAAATGTTAGATGTCGATGACCATAGAAAGAAGCGAGGAATGCGACGACGAATGCGATGACATTGGCCAGAAATGCTGAGGACTCAGGGCGCGCTGAGAGCACTGCTGCCGCAACGCACATGTGGACGAGGGTGGCGATACCACCCACGAACATGAACCGAAGTGGCTTGGCCGCATCGTTCTTTGCTGTCGCGATGATCTTGGCGCG
Organism: Kushneria phosphatilytica; assembly: GCF_008247605.1. Classification (NCBI taxonomy): domain Bacteria; kingdom Pseudomonadati; phylum Pseudomonadota; class Gammaproteobacteria; order Oceanospirillales; family Halomonadaceae; genus Kushneria; species Kushneria phosphatilytica. The sequence goes on from NZ_CP043420.1 coordinate 1,527,711, forward strand.
CATCTATACCGGCACTCTGAAAAGCGACATGATGCCATAAGCGGCAGACTATGCCGATATGCTTATGAATGTCTCAACGACGATGTGCATGAAATGCTCGGCATAGCCCTACCATGATCCTGCTGGCGTCCCGGTAGAAGGGGATTCCGGTTCAAGATATATGCGCGGTTGCCGATAAGGCGCCGTGTCTATAGGCACCCATTCGAAGTAATTCCCCGGCCGTCTTGGTCGGGGTTTTTTGTTTGGTGGGTCATGCAGGTATCGTGCACGACTTAATCTCCAAGAGTGACAGGCATGACCCGAGTGAGATCCGCCGCCACTGGTCTGACGCTGGCGGCAACAATAGCACTGACAGGCCCGGTTGCGGCCGACATGACAATCGGATCGTGGAATCTCCAACACCTCGGCTGGGACAACGGTAAGCAACTGGATCGAGTGGCCCAGATCGCCCAGGGCGCGGATCTCTGGGCGCTCGAAGAGGTCATGAACTCTGATGCTGTCACTCAACTCGAGCATCAGCTTGAGCAGCAGACCGGCGAGCAGTGGAGCTCAATGACATCCCATGAGGTGGGACGCAGCTCTTATCAGGAGAGCTACGCGTATCTGTGGCGTGACAGCGTGGTCGAGTACACGAAGGGTGCGGCCGTTTACATGGACCCGGGTGACGAGTTCGCACGTGAGCCATACCTCGCAGAATTCCGTGATAAGGACGACGGGCAGACTGTCGCCATGGCGGCGGTGCACATCGTTTATGGCGATAGCCGGTCTGATCGTACGCCTGAGGTACGCGAGCTGGCGAGCATCTGGCAGTGGATGAGCGAGGTCTATCCGGACACGCCGCGCATCATTACCGGCGATTTCAATCTGTCGCCCGATAACGCTGCCTGGCAGCCGCTGCGCGAGCAGGGCGCACAGCCGGCCATCACGTCAGGGGCATCGACGCTCAGTGAGACAGACGGCCAGTATGCGCATCTCTATGACAATTTCTGGTACGACTCGACCGCACTCGACGTGACTGGCAACGGAATCGTGCAGTATCCGAAACTGCTGGGGATCACGAACGAAGAAGGACGTAGTACGGTGTCGGACCATGCTCCGATCTATCTCACGATCGGAGATGCAAAGCCTGGATTCTCTTCGTCCGAAACCAGCGGTGATTCCAGTGGGTCAGCGGCCGATTGCATCGATCTGAACAGCAGCTCAGCTGAGCGTCTGGATGTGCTGCCGAATATCGGCCCAGCACGTGCGCAGGACATTATTGATGGACGGCCGTGGCAGAGCGTCAGCGATCTGACCCGCATCGATGGGATTGGGCCTGCACGGATGCGGGAGATCCAGAGTACCGGGGAGGTCTGCAGTATTTGAAGGAAGGATGGCCGGTTGAGCGACTAGACGTGCGCAGCAACCGGCTCAAAGACAGCCGATAAAAGATTATCGCTTTTCGGCGCTTTCACTGACTCTGCTCATCTCGACCGTTCGCCATGTGCCATGCGTCAGCCCTCGATCATCGTTATAGCCATCTGTAGTCTTCTGACTTCGATGGCCCAGCAACGTCATGGTATCGACACCCTGGTCACGGTACAGCCGCTCACTCAGTGAGCGAATCTCGTGGAAGGTGGCCGGCATCTTGCCGCGCCATTCGCCCGGCGCGATAACGTGATCGCGAGCTTCGGCGAAACGGGTAGAGAGCGACGCCGCGCCTAGCTGCTTACCCCCTTTCTTGCGCAGCAGGTGTGTGCCTGACTGGTGATACCGGCGGCATTCTTCCAGCGCATCGGCCAGCGTCATGCCGATGGCATTTAGGCCAAGACAAGTCGGGATGGCGATGCGCTCTCCGGTTTTCTGCTGATGAACATGCAAATGGCCATCCCATTCATGCTTGAACGTCAGGTTCACAAGGTCGGTCCGGCGCTGACCGCTGAGCAGTGCCAACCGCAGTGCATGCGTGAGCCACCCCTGTCCGTGCACTTCAGCATGCCGGTAGATGCGCTGCCACTGCTCCAGCGACAGTCGAGAGCGGGCGGGCTGTGGCCTGAGGGGTTTCAGATGCGCCGCCGGATTGGTCAGTGCCCAGCCAGCCAGCAACGCCTCATTAAACACGCTGTTGGCTTCCTTGAGCATGTTCTTCGCAGCGTAAGGGCGACCGGAATCGGTGACGGCGCGCACTGCTCGGGCCACATGCATCGGCTGGATCTGGGCGACGGCCATATCTCCAAGATGTTCGATCAGATTGTTGATGTTTGCCCGGCGGCAGGTCATCGTCTTGGGTGACAGATCCTTCATCGAAAGGATCTCCACATAATTCTCGCACCACCGGCTCAGCGATCGATAGCGCGGTGAAACCTTGCCCATGACGTTGTTCATGATGTTCATATCGGCTCCATTGATGATGGACGCCCGAACGAATTCCGGGCGCCCTGCCTGTTCGGCAGAGAATCAATGAATAGCCACTTCCATCAGGTCAGCTGCGCAACACCATCGGCAAAGAACCATGCCGCCACGGCCTGATCGATGCGCCAGTCCACTAACGTCGATTCAGGGTGCTCGGCCTGGTAGTCCTCGAAACGCTGATAGAACTTCAGTGATAACGCCTTATCCCAATCTTCGAAGGGAACGCCTTCCATGCTTGCTTCGATGTGATTGATCCGCTCGGCGCGCTTTTGTTTCAGCACTTCCATTTCCATCTCAACGTCTACAGGTATTCGACTGCGCCCAGCCTCCCAGTATTGCCATGTCCGGTTCGATACATGCCCTACATGGCTTGCTGCTTCGCTGACATCCAGCATCAGCATTTTGCGCAGCGCCTGTAACTCCTTTCCGTTCATGAGTGGGCCGCTTTTATTGATGGTCCATGTTTTTCCCGGTGCGTCGCCACGTCTCGTTGCGTTGCAAATATGCCAAATGCCTGCATTCCTGGCAGCGCTCCTGCATGTTTTTCGGGTTGCGGATTGCTTTCGATGAGCGCGTTTCGTACCAGCCACATACACAACGCACCACCCATTTCGCTTTCTTGCTCTCATCAGCCAGCAAGCCGATTACTGTCATCCTGCCGCGCTTCATGCCTGTCAGATTCGGCATGCCTGATGGAACTACCCGGGTCTGCGGCGGCATCTTCCAGCGCGGCATCAGCGCACGGGTTTGGGGAGTATAAGCCTCGCCGGGCGATAGAACCCGAGCAGCGGTTTTATTGATGGGCTGACCCAGGTATTCGTATTCATGCGACATGGTAAAGCTCCGAAGAGAACCCCAGCTCTTGGCTGGGGCGAGATAGTGCGCGAGGATTACTCGGTATCAGCGGCGATAATCTTCATGGCGTGCTCAACTGCGATTTGCTCGTTGAATACGCCGCCGGCCTCGCGCAGGAACTCTAACTGGCCCTCGATGCTCTCTTCGGTGATTTCATCGTCACAGCCTTCCTTTGCAGCTGACCAGGCATATTGTCCGGCAAGCATGTCAGAGGAGAATTCGATACCTTCCATACCCTCGCAGGTGCCTTCGTTAACATATTCGACAACCTGCTCGAGCGAAGTAGAGTTAGCGATAGCGTTGCTGAGGTAAGTAGTCATGATGGTGTCTCTCTATTAGAGGCGGGTCGAGCTCATCTCGCACCCTACGACTCTAATTATGTTCGTGATCGCGAACATGTGCAAGAGTTTTCTTTCCGAAGGTCGCAATTTGGTCGCAGACTGGCTGCGACCAGCCAGCATCATGCGAATAACGGAAAGCCATAACCTACTGTTTCTGAAGGCAACCGGCGTGCAAGCGCGGCCGTAGAAATGTCCCGAAACGGATTCAAAATCCGCCGGGCTAATACCCTAGGTCTGTTATCCAACAGCGAATATCAGTAGGCGCAAGGGACTTAAAATCCCTTGTTTCTGAGCTGCGAGATCGGCTAGCTACGGTGCCGGGAAGAGGAAGCGGGGAAAGGCGGGGAAAGAATGCCGCTCAGCAGGATTCGAGGCGGCATCAAAATGTTGACCAAAAAGCTGACCAAAAGGGCCCAAAACCGACCATATTCAGCCCTTTTCCGGTCATTTCCAATGCGTTAAGTCATTGAAAATAAAGGAATTAGGTGGTGCGGATGGGGAGACTTGAACTCCCACGCCATAAAGGCACTGGAACCTAAATCCAGCGTGTCTACCAATTCCACCACATCCGCAGCGCGCCCATATTCTAGAGTTCCGGGCGCCCGAGTCAATGCCCTCGTTTCAGATGTGCTTCATCAGGTCGATATTCAGAACGTCCAGGGCTATCAGGCCTGAAGGAATACACCATGGGATGAGAGCAGGCATGAAAGGCCGAGGGACAGGATTGTTGCGGGAACGCGGGTGGCTGTGGCTGGAGCGTTGGGTGCGGCGTCTGTTGCCGGGATATTGTGCCTTTTGCCTGGGGCCTGCGGCTGCCGGGAAGCCATGGTGCCGGGCCTGTTATGCCGGGTTACCGCATCATCGTCATGCCTGTCTGCAATGTGGCGATGTGCTAAAGGTCAATGAATCGCGTCGTTGTGGACGGTGTCTGAAATCGCCACCCCCTTTTGAAGCAACCCATGTGCCATGGCGGTATGAAGGGGATATCGCGGCCACCATGCAACGTTTCAAGTTTCAGGCTGATCGTCGTGCCGGACATCTGCTGGCAGCATTGATGGATGAGGGGCTCGATAGTCTGTCGTTTGCCGCGCCTGTCGGCGTGCTGATGCCAGTACCACTGCATGTCAGCAGAGCGCGTGAGCGTGGCTTTGATCAGACAGCCTGGCTGGCACGGCAACTGGCGGCCCGGCGCGGCTGGCAACTGCTCGAGGCCCAGCGTTTGCGAGCGACGCCCAGCCAGCGCGATCTGGATCGCCGCGCCCGGCGACGCAATGTCGCAGGGGCCTTTCGTGTGCCGTATGCACTGCCCGAGACCGTTATACTGTTTGATGATGTCATGACGACCGGGGCGACGTTTGCGTCGCTGGCGCAGGCCTGTCGCGATGCCGGGGCCAGTAAAATCAGTGTGCTTGCCGTGGCGCGCACGCCCTCTCGTGATCATCGAATCTGTTAATCTGGGTTCTCGGAACCTCAGCAGGAGCGAGACCCATGGCTCGAACAGCGCAGACGCATCCTTTCGAGGCCCTGAAACCTGAACGCATCGTGGCGGCCATCGAATCGCAGGGGTTACGCGTCGAAGGCGAGCCCTTTGCGCTCAATAGCTATGAAAATCGGGTCTTCGACTGGCGCGATGAAGAGGGCCGGCGGTTCATTGCCAAGTTTTATCGTCCAGGACGGCTCGATAATGAAGCCATTCTCGAGGAGCACGCTTTCCTTGATGAGCTCGAGGAGGCGGAAGTCAGCATCGGTCCGGTCTGGCACAACGAGCATGGTGAGACCCTGCATGAGCATGAGGGGTATCGCTTTGCTCTTTTCAAGGCACTCTCCGGCCAACCGCCCGAGCTGGATAATCCGGCACATCTTTTTGCGCTGGGGGAAACCATTGGTCAGATGCATGCCGTGGCCAGCAGGCGACCTTTCATGCATCGCGCCACGCTTTCGCCGGGAACCGTCGCTTCACAGAGCCGCACCCGGGTGCTTGAGCAGGGCTGGCTGACCCGCCGGCAGCGCAGCGCCTATGAACGCATTACCGGAGAATTGTTGCACCATCTGCCGGTCGAGGCCTGGCCGGTAAGCTCCCTGCAGCGGGTGCATGGCGACTGCCATCCCGGCAATATCCTCGGGCGGGATGAGCACTTCGCGCTGGTTGATTTCGATGACTGCACCATGGCCCCAGCGGTACAGGATCTCTGGATGCTGCTTTCGGCCAGTGACCCCATGGAGTGGCAGCAACAGGTCAGTGAGTTGATCGAGGGCTATGAACAATACTGCGACTTCGATCGTCGCCAGCTGAGCTGGATCGAGCAGCTGCGAACAGTCCGACTGCTGCGCTACAGCGCATGGCTGATCGAGCGCTGGGAAGACCCGGCCTTCCCGCGTGCCTTCCCATGGCTGAGTGAGGAACATTACTGGGATCAGCATATTCGGACACTTGAACAACAGCGTGTGGCCCTGCAACAGCCCAACTGGCTGGCATGAAGGCAGGTCGACGCTGCATCTGCCCCTCTGCCGGGTTAGAATCGATGCTTTCTCTGAATGGTGGTTCCGGAAGCGGTGTCATCATTTGGTGCTTCAGTAACAGGGATCGGGCATGAGCGAAGAACTCTCGCATCACTATCGCGCCATTATTGAAGGTCTGGGGGAGGACCCGGATCGCGAAGGACTGCGCGAAACGCCGATGCGTGCTGCCAAGGCCATGGGCTTTCTGACACGCGGCTATCAGCAGTCTCTGGATGAGGTCGTCAATGGCGCCGTGTTTACCTCATCAAGCGATGAGATGGTGCTGATCAAGGATATCGAGCTCTACTCGATGTGTGAGCATCACATGCTGCCGTTCATCGGCAAGTGCCACATCGGTTATCTGCCCAATGGCAAGGTGCTGGGGCTTTCGAAGTTTGCCCGTATCGTCGATATGTATGCACGACGTCTGCAGATCCAGGAAGAGCTGACACGACAGATCGCCGATGCCATTGTCGAGGCGACCGATGCTCGCGGCGTGGGCGTCATCGTGGAGGCGCGTCATCTGTGCATGATGATGCGTGGCGTCGAGAAGCAGAATTCCAGCATGAAGACTTCGGTCATGCTCGGTGATTTTCGTCAGTCCCAGGCAACCCGTAACGAGTTTCTCAATCTGGTGGGCCGCTAGGGCGTCGTTGTCACGAGCGATCGGCCCCGGGACATTGATCGTTAGCCGCAGAATGCTTTCGAACAGGGTGTTGGCGAGGCAATATCAACTGGCGCAGCGCTGGATCAGCCACCATCCTTCGGGAATAAGCTGACCGTAAAGGCATACACTATTGGACAGGGAGAGCCGCATGGACATTCTTTCCGACAAGAACCTGTATCGCCCCTTTGCCTATATCGATGGCAATTGGGTCGCTGCGGATAGCGGTGAACAGATCGATGTGGATAATCCCGCTACCGGCGAAGTTATCGCTCAGGTGCCACGGCTGGGCCGGGTCGAAACCGAGAGAGCCATCGAGGCGGCCCACGCGGCTTTTGCCGATTGGCGTGCGCGCACGGCGCTGGAGCGTGCCGACATCCTCATGAAGTGGTATGAACTGATGCTGGAGCACAAGGCGGATCTCGGTCGCCTGATGACGCTCGAGCAGGGCAAGCCGATCAAGGAGGCTGAAGGCGAGATTGTTTATGCTGCCAGCTTCATGCGCTGGTTTGCCGAGGAGGCCCGGCGCACCTATGGCGATACGATCCCCGGCGCCAAGCGCGATCAGCGCATTCTGGTAACCAAACAGCCGGTCGGAGTCGTCGGCGCCATCACGCCCTGGAATTTCCCTTCCTCGATGATCACGCGCAAGGCCGCGGCGGCGTTGGCGGCAGGATGTACATTTGTGGTCAAGCCGGCAGAGCAGACGCCGTTGTCTGCTACAGCGCTGGCAGCGCTGGCCGAGCAGGCCGGTGTGCCCCGGGGCGTCTTCAACGTGCTGCCGGGTGATGCCCGTGAAATCGGCGAAACGCTTACCCACTCAAACCTGGTCCGCAAGATTACCTTTACCGGTTCGACGCCCGTGGGGCGCAAACTGATGAGTCAGGCTGCCGAGCACATTCAGAAGGTGTCGCTCGAACTGGGAGGCAATGCGCCATTTCTCGTATTCGATGATGCCGATCTGGATGCTGCTGTCGCGGGCGCCATGGCGGCCAAGTTTCGTAATGCGGGGCAGACCTGTGTTTGTACCAACCGTTTTCTGGTGCAGTCCGGCGTGGTCAATGCCTTCTGTGAGAAGTTGGCAGCGGCCATGAACAGTGATCTGATGGTGGGTGATGGCATGCAGGAAGGTGTCAATATCGGCCCCCTGATCAACGAAGATGCTGTCGAGAAGGTGAGCGACCATATCGAGGATGCGCTTTCCAAAGGGGCCGAACTGATGATCGGTGGGCGTCGCCACCAGCAACTGGGCGGCCGCTTCTTCCAGCCAACCCTGATCAATGGTGCCCGTCCCGATATGAAGGTGGCTCGCGAAGAGACCTTCGGCCCGCTGGCAGCGGTGTTCTCCTTCGAAAGTGAAGAAGAGGGCGTGCGCATGGCCAACGATACTGAATTCGGGCTGGCCTCGTACTTCTATACACGCGATCTGGGGCGTACCTGGCGAGTGGCGGAAGCGCTGGAATACGGCATTGTCGGCATCAACGAGGGCCTGATTTCCAACGCGGCAGCGCCCTTCGGCGGCATGAAGGAGTCCGGCCTGGGGCGTGAAGGTTCAAAGTATGGACTTGAAGAGTTCATGGAGACCAAATATCTCTGCATGAATATCAATGTCTGATGTATTGATCAGTCATCGCACTCGCGTTTGAGTGCTCTCGTATTAAAAGGGAGGCCCATGAGGGCTTCCCTTTTTTAATGCAGTGTCACCCCGGTTTGCACATTCAAGCCGAGCAGTGTGAATTCAATGGGGTGACCGAGAGCTGTCCCTGGTTGTGAAAGACAACGTGCGTGTATTGAGTTAACCGGGGTTGCAAATGACACCGTGCCTTAATAGACTGTGATCAGGTTGATAAAACGGTCGCCGGTTTAATGGTGGCGAAACCAGTTACGGGAGGCGCTCATGATCAATCGCATGAATCTGGGTACCATTCATTTTGCCCTGGCTTTTGGCATCATGTTTGCTCTGACTCGTGATCCATGGATCAGTGGTCTGGTTTCGCTGATTGCACCGATGATTCATGCCGTAGCAGTGCTGGCACACAGTGCCTCGTGGCGTCGTCTGTTCCAGCAGACTGCTGAAAGGCAGAATTCGGCAGGGCATAGCGATACTCTGCAATGTCGGTTTTGTACGCGTTCGCAGGAATCAGGGGATCGACATCCCCACATGCATGCCTGACATGGTGCTTTAAAGCTTCGCCTTCTCGTTCAACGGCGACACTTCGGTGCCGCCGTTGTTGTATGTTGCAGGGGTAACGTAGAGAAAGCGCGAGGGAGGCATATGAGAAGGCAGTGGTCCATCAGTCATGATGTTCTCAATTATCGGCCCATGCTGGTGTTTCTGATCGGTCTGCTGGGAAATGCCGTGCCTTCTACGGCTGCGAGCGAACGCTATACCGATAGTCATCTGCACTATGTAGACTTCTTTCAGCGTAGTGACGGACTGAAGGCGTTACTGGAGGCCATGGATCATGCCGGCGTGGGACGGGCGCAACTGATGGGCCTGGCGGTCAATCGCAAGTGGTCGACGCAGTCTTCGCATCCTCCTCGGGCGCTCGATGGCGATGAGCCGGTGCTGTACTGGTATTCGGCGACCGATTATCGGCTGGCGGCAGAGCTCTCCCGCGTTTCGCCTGAAGTGCGGCAGCGCTTTTATCCGTTCATTTCCGGTTTCAACCCGACCGATCGCCATGCCAGTGAGCAGATTGCGCAACTGCTGGCGCTCTATCCCGGACTCTGGCGTGGCATTGGCGAAATCCTGACGCGTCACGACAGGCTCAGCCAACTGACCGAGGGAGAGCCGGCACGTGCCGATCACCCGGCGCTGATGGCAGTTTATGCCCTGGCGGGGCGTCACCATCTGCCGGTACTGCTGCATAGCAACATCGCCTCCATGGAGGCCGCTTCCCCTCGCTATCTGCCGGAACTCGAGCGCGCTCTTGCCGAACACCCCGGAACGACCTTTATCTGGGCACATGCCGGTACCAGTGAAATGCTTAACCGTCAGCATGGACGGCTGGCTTGGCTCAATGCCACCGTAGCGCAGCTGCTTGCGCGTTATCCCAATCTTTATGTCGATCTTTCATGGAGCGTGCTGCATCCCTATCTGCTGGATCAACAGGGAGAGGCGCGTGAACCCTGGGTGGCGCTGGTCGAGCGATATCCGACACGTTTCATGCTCGGCAGCGATCTGGTGGGGCATTTCGCACCGATGAGTCGCATGCTCAACGGTTTTCGTCCCTTTCTTGATGCGTTGGAAGAGACCACCTCTCAACGGGTAGCGCAGGACAATTTCCTGGCGCTGATGGGAGAGTCTCCCGCCAGTGACAACGACCCCGTTACACCGTAGCGGGGCCGTTGTCAGCACGGATGCCTGGGTTGTCAGTGCCGGAAGTGGCGCATGCCGGTAAAGACCATGGTCATGCCGGCTTCATTGGCGGCGGTAATCACTTCCTCATCGCGCACCGAGCCACCCGGCTGGATCACGGCAGTGACACCGACGGCGGCGGCGTTATCGATCCCATCCCGAAAGGGAAAGAACGCATCCGATGCCATGACAGAGCCACGCACTTCGAGCCCGGCCTGCTCGGCTTTGATCGCGGCAATGCGTGCCGAGTTGACCCGACTCATCTGACCGGCACCGACGCCCACGGTCTGGCCGTTACGGGCATAGACAATGGCATTGGATTTGACGAATTTGGCGACCCGCCAGGCAAAGAGCAGGTCATCAAGCTCCTGTTCGCTGGGCGCACGGTCGGTGACCACCTTCAGATCTTCTCGCCGGATGGTGCCAATGTCGCGACTCTGCACCAGCAGGCCGCCGCTCACTCGCTTGTAATCGACATCCGGTGTGCGTTCGTTCGGCCACTCACCGCACTCCAGCAGGCGCACGTTCTTTTTGACCGCCACAGCTTCGCGTGCTGCCTGGCTGATACGGGGAGCAATGATGACTTCAACAAACTGGCGTTCGACAATTCGGCGGGCCGTTTCGCCATCCAGTTCACGGTTGAAGGCGATGATACCACCAAAGGCAGACTCGCTATCGGTCGCGAAAGCCAGTTCATAGGCCTGAGCAAGGCTGCCTTCGACACTGATCCCGACCCCACAGGGGTTTGCGTGTTTGACGATGACGCAGGCAGCATCATCGAAACTCTTGACGCACTCGAGCGCGGCATCGGTGTCGGCCACGTTGTTGTAGGAAAGGGCCTTGCCCTGTAACTGCTCGGCGGTGGCCACACAAGCTTCAGGCGCTTCTCGATCGACATAGAAGGCCGCCTGCTGGTGCGGGTTCTCACCATAGCGCATGCTCTGGCGCTTGTAGTACTGGGTGGTCCAGGTGCGTGGCATGTCGTCTTCTTCCACCCGGCGTCCCAGATAGCGGGAGATGGCTGCATCATAACCGGCGGTATGCTCAAAGGCGCGCACGGCAAGATCGAATCGCAGGGAGGCATCGACGCCATTTTCATGACGATCCATGCTTTCGAGCACTCTGGCATGATCGTCGGACGACACCACGATGGTAGTGTAGGCATGATTCTTGGCGCAGGCTCGCACCATGGTAGGTCCGCCAATATCGATATTCTCGATCGCTTCTTCGAGACTGCAATCGGGCCGGGCCACGGTTGCCTCGAAAGGGTAAAGATTGACCACCACCATGTCGATCGGCGGGATATCATGCTCTTTCATGACCGCGTCATCTTCACCACGCCGGCCCAGGATGCCGCCATGAATACGCGGATGCAGGGTCTTGACGCGGCCATCCATGATCTCTGGAAAGCCGGTGTATTCGGAGACCTCGGTAACTTCGATATCGTTGTCGCGCAACAGACGAAAGGTGCCGCCGGTAGAGAGTAGTTCAACGCCCCGAGTGCGCAGGGCACGTGCAAATTCGACGATACCGGTCTTGTCGGAGACGCTGATCAGTGCGCGACGCACGGGCGTCGTGGCGGAAACGGAAGAGGCGTCGGCCATGGCGTGAATCCGTTGTTCGTGGTGGTCGGGAAGGGGTGGCATGTATTGTAACAACAGGGCGATCCATGGGACCGGCTGACCGAGCCAGCCGGCGCATCCGCTTCAGATCAGATCGTACTGCTTGAGTTTCTTGCGCAGGGTGCCGCGATTAAGGCCCAGCATACTGGAGGCCTGTGTCTGGTTGCCATTGGTATAGACCATGACGGAGCGCAACAGAGGGGCTTCGACCTCGGCCAGTACCATGGGGTAAAGGTCGGTCACGGCTTCGCCGTCGAGATGGTCGAAATAGCGGGTCATGGCGCGCTCGACAGCTTCGCGCAGGGTCTGCGCCTCGGGAGCTGCCGTGGATGACTCCTGTCTCATCCGATCATTGGTGGTCAGGGCATATTCAGTGGTCATGCTGCACGAGTTCCCTTGGTTGCGGCACGCGCCCGCGTGCCGGCGAATAGCCGGGCGAGAAATCGGTGCTGCTCGTCTGGCGTCGTCAGGCTGTTGAAGGATTGCCGCAGCGAGTCGTCATGCATGCCGGATGCCAGATACCAGCCGATATGCTTGCGAGCGATGCGGACTCCCATGTACTCCCCGTAATGTTCATGAAGCGCATCAAGGTGAGTGCCCATGACACGGCATCGCTCATCGTCATCCGGGGGCGCCAGATGATGACCGGTGCGCAGGTAGTGTTCGATCTCACGGAATATCCAGGGGTTACCCTGGGCTCCCCGACCGATCAACAAAGCGTCGGCGCCAGTGTAATCAAGCACTTCGCGGGCTCGCTCGGGATGGTCGATATCTCCGTTGGCGAAGACCGGAATACTCAGCTGCGACTTGATTTCAGCGATGGTGTCGTACTCGGCACTGCCATTATAGCGCTGTTCGCGCGTCCGGCCGTGGACAGCCAGGGCGGCAATCCCGTTCGCTTCGGCAAGACGTGCGATGGTCAATGCATTACGGCTGTTCTCACACCAGCCGGTACGGATCTTCAGGGTGACGGGGATATCCACGGCGGCCACGACCGCGGCGAGAATCTCCGCGACCAGTGGTTCATCACGCATCAGTGCCGAACCGGCGGCCTTGTTGCAGACCTTCTTGGCCGGACAGCCCATGTTGATATCGATGATATCGGCGCCATGATCGGCATTGATGCGTGCCGCTTCAGCCAGCATGGCGGCGTCACCACCGGCAATCTGAACGCTGCGTGGCCCCTGCTCACCCCGATGATCCAGCCTGAGTCGAGACTTCGGCGTATGCCACAGGCGCTTGTCGGCTGTCACCATTTCCGACACCACCAGAGCCGCGCCCAGCCGTCGGCAAAGCTGCCGAAAGGGGCGGTCGGTAACACCGGCCATGGGGGCCAGAATAGCGCGTCCGGACAGCTCATGCTGGCCGATACGAGGCAGACACTGAGTCATGGAGTCGGGCTTTGCGGGAAGAGGAGGCACATGATAACGGTACGGGGGCGCTTCTTGAAGAACCATTAAAGGATGATTCGATACTGTCATGGCAACCGTCGGTTACCTCATGTTGACGGTTGCCTTGACGCGGGATCAGGCAGGGCGGTAACCGTCGAGACGTACCCATCCTTCCTGTTCCGTGGGCTCATGCATGATCAGCCCCTGCTCACGATAGGCCTCAAGCACACTCTCGGCCTGATGAACAAGAATGCCCGACAGCGCAATGCGGCCGCCGGGTGCAACAGCATTGGCAATGGTATCAGCCAACTCGATCAAGGGGGTTGCCAGAATATTGGCAAGCACCACGGCATGAGGGGTGGCAGGGGCCTGTTCGGGCAGGTGAAGCTCGAAGTCGTCATCTTCGATGTCATTGCGCCGAGCATTGTCGCGACTGGCCTGCAAGGCCTGAGGATCGATATCGGTTCCGATGGCGTGGCGAGCCCCCAGCTTGAGCGCCGCAATGGCCAGAATGCCTGAGCCACAGCCGATATCCATGATGTCGATATTGTCGAGTCCGCCGTTGTCGGCCAGTTCATCGAGCCAGCGCAGGCAGAGCGCCGTAGTCGGATGGGTGCCGGTACCAAAGGCAAGGCCTGGATCGAGCAGCAGATTGACCCCTTCGGGGTCGGGCGCCTCGAACCAGCTGGGGACGATCCACAATCGCCGACCCATCTGCAGCGGGGCGAAGCCATCCATCCATTCGCGACTCCAGTCGCGATCCTCGAGCACGTCGTATTCGATTTCAGGGCAGGGCTCTTCGGCCGCCTGCTTTGCCCAGGCGCGAGCGACGCGCTCGAGCATGGCCTGTACGTCTTCCAGGTCGTCGTAGAGACCAGTCAGCACGGTCTGCTGCCACAATGGTGTAGTCCCGCGTTCGGGCTCGAAAACGGGGTCATCAACGGCATCTTCGAGTGTGATGGCGCTGGCCCCTTCGGCGGTCAGCAGTTCCTCGAGCAGTTCGGCATTGTCTGGAGAGACATGTGCCTTGAGTTGCAGCCAGGCCATGGCAGTATCCTGTCGCCGTTGGTGAAAGTTGAAAAGAAAACGGAGGCGAGCATGTCGCCTCCGTTACCGGTCGTCATGAACGCCGAGTGTTACTGGATTCCGAGTTTGTGCTCAAGATAGTGGATATTGACGCCACCTTCCCGGAAAGCCGGATCGCGGACCAGATCCTTGTGCAGATCGGTATTGGTCTTGATCCCTTCCACCAGCAGCTCGTCCAGGGCGTTGCGCATGCGCGTCAGGGCGCTCTCGCGATTCTCACCCCAGGTGATCAGCTTGCCGATCAGCGAGTCATAGCTTGGAGGCACGGTATAGCCGGTATACATGTGCGAATCCATGCGTACGCCCAGCCCACCCGGGGCATGATAGAACTCGATACGACCGGGAGAGGGCATGAAGGTACGAGCGTCTTCGGCGTTGATGCGACACTCAAAGGAGTGGCCGAGTACGGTGACATCTTCCTGTCTGATCGACAGCGGCATGCCTGAGGCGATCTTGAGCTGCTCCTTGACGATGTCCACACCCGTAACCATTTCGGTAACCGGGTGCTCGACCTGTACGCGGGTATTCATCTCGATAAAGAAATACTCGCCATTCTCATAGAGGAACTCGAAAGTACCGGCGCCGCGATAGCCGATTTCGATACAGGCATCGACACACGCCTTGAGTACCTTCTGGCGCGCTTCTTCATCCACGTGGGGCGCAGGCGCCTCCTCGAGCACCTTCTGGTGCCGGCGCTGCAGTGAGCAGTCGCGATCATAAAGATGAATCGCATTGCCCTGTCCATCAGCGAGTACCTGCACTTCGATATGACGGGGGCGCTCGAGATATTTCTCCATATAGACGACATCGCTGCCGAAGGCGGCATTGGCCTCCGAGCGAGTGATGGCGACCGAGGACACCAGCTGTGCTTCGTCACGTACCACGCGCATGCCGCGACCGCCGCCGCCGGCTGCCGCCTTGATCATGACCGGGAAACCGATACGGCGGGCGATGGCGACGACTTCGTCGTCATTGTCGGGCAGCGGGCCGTTCGAGCCAGGCACTGTCGGGACGCCAGCCTGCTTCATGGCTTCAATGGCCGAAACCTTATCACCCATCATGCGGATGACATCGGCCGTGGGCCCGACGAAGACAAAGCCGGAACGTTCAACCTGTTCGGCAAAGTTGGCGTTTTCCGAGAGGAAGCCGTAACCGGGGTGGATGGCGGTCGAGTCGGTCACTTCGGCGGCCGAGATCAGGGCCGGGATGTTGAGATAGGATCCGGGTGAAGGCGTCGGACCGATACAGACAGCTTCATCAGCCAGACGAACATGAATCAGATCACGGTCGACCTTGGAGTGGGCGGCTACCGTGCGAATGCCCAGTTCCTTGCAGGCACGCAGGATGCGCAGTGCAATCTCGCCACGGTTGGCGATGAGTACCTTTTCCAGCATGGTCACATTCCGTCAGGCAATGATGAGCATCGGCTGATCGAATTCGACCGGTTCGCCGTCCTCGACCAGAATGGATTCGATCACACCGTCGTGATCGGCTTCGATCTGGTTCATCATCTTCATCGCTTCGACGATGCAGACCGTGTCGCCCTTGCGTACACGCTGGCCGACTTCGACAAAGGGCTTGGCGCCGGGGGCAGGTGAACGATAGAAGGTGCCGACCATGGGCGAGTTGACGCTATTGCCGGTGGGCGTTTCGGCGGGCGCTTCCTCGGCGGCTGCGGCTGGTGCTGCGCCCTGCTGAGGTGCGGCCTGTGGTGCCTGTGGCTGGGCCTGAGGATAGTAGCCCATTGGCTGCTGACCCATCGATGCCTGGCCGAGCAGATTGCGGCTGATCCGAACGGATTCCTCGCCTTCCTGAATCTCGATTTCGCTGATGTTGGACTCTTCCAGCAGCTCGATCAGTTTCTTGACCTTGCGAATGTCCATGTCGTTGTTCCGCTGATAGGTGACTGGTCGACCCCTGCCGCAAGACAGGGTCCGAATCTAAACGAGTAGCGTTGAACGCGATATGGGTCGCTGAAAAAGGATAGGCTGACGCTGTTAACCTGCCTTTTCGGCGACAAGATCACGTCACAATCAGGGACGTTGCCGTCCGGGTGCGATGTCGGCGGAGTTTGCCGAAAAAAAACTGTGCTGTCCAGCGCATGGGGAACAGTGTTTCGCGAGGTATGGACTCAACGTTCGCAAGCGGTGGAATGTTACTTCGCGGAAGTGTCCGGTACCGCGTCGAGCAGCCGTGCAAGCGCTTTGATACCGACTTCTCCCTGGGTACGCAGTGTTCTGCGTTCGCTGAAATGGCCGCTATGATCCACATCAAAGAATAGCAGTGCCGGAGGCCCGAACAGCTGGCGATTGCGCAGAATGGCCTGCCCGGCCGGATCGGTGACATCGGCCCTGATCAGAGTGAAACGATCGAGCTTTTCAGCCAGCCTGGCCGCGGGAAAAACATGGCGCTCCATTTCACGGCAACTGATACACCAGTCGGCGTAGATGTCCACCAGCGCAGGGCGGCCTTGCCTGGCGGCACGCTTCAGAGCTGCCTGTAAAGCCTCGGGAGAGGTAACGGTCGTGAATCGGGGAGCAGAGGGCTGCATCGCAGTGGAGGCCGCCGTGGGCGTCATCGGTGCCAATGGGCGCAACGGATCATCTGTGCCCCGGGCTGCACCGATGATACAGGCGATCCCCCACACCGTGACAGCCAGTGCCAGAGCCTGGCGCAGGCGCGGCCAGCCGGGGGGCGTATCGATACGCAGTGCACCCAGCCCAATACCAAGGCACAGCGCCAAAACGCCCCACAGCAGTACACTTGCCGAGGCCGGGAGCAGACGCTGTACAAGCCACAGGGCCAGGGCCAACATCAGCAGGGCAAAGGCATTGCGGACATGGCCCAGCCAGGCACCGCTGCGCGGTAGCCAACCGGCGCCCAGGGTGGCCACCAGGATCAGCGGGATACCCATGCCCAGGCCGAGGGCCAGCAGTGCCAGTCCACCGTGCAGGGCGTTGCCAGTGGTCGATAGATAGACCATGGCGCCGGCCAGGGGCGCCGAGATGCAGGGTGAAACAACCAGTGTGGAGAGGGCGCCTGCCAGTATGGCGCCGCCCGGGCCAGCCTGTTGCAAACGATGCTGGAGGCTGTGCAGTCCGTGGCGCAAGCGATGACCGGGAAGCGCAGGCAGTCTGAACCACTCCGCCAGCCAGCCGGCCAGCATGACAAGCAATAGAGAGACGCTGCCCAGCACCCAGGGTGACTGAAGGCGAGCCTGGAGATTGAACCCGGCACCAAAGAGACCGGTCAGCGTTCCCAGCAATGCATATGTTGATGCCATCCCCGCTACATAGCTGGCGGAGAGTAACAGTGCCCGTCCCCGGGTGGCATGCTGGCCCACCACAAGGGTGGTCACGATCGGTAGCATGGGAAGAACACAGGGTGTGAAGGTCAATCCCAGACCGGCCAGCAGAAAAAGTACCAGCATCCATGGCAGGGAGGCGTCACTGAGCAGGGTCGTATAGTGATCGTTGGTTGTCGGGGTTGACTGTGCGGGAGGGGATGGTTCGGCAGTCGCCTGTGGAGCCGGCGTCTGGTGTATGGTGCCTTGTATCGGATCAATCCCGGGTGCGTGAGCAAATTCGGCGGGCGGCCGCTGTTCGTTGACGAGCAGCTGTTGATGCTGTGGGGGATAGCACAGCCCGGCTTCAGCACAGCCCTGATAGCTTAGCCGGATCTCCAGCAGGGCGGGATTGACGCCGGCATCCGCTTCGATCGGTGCACTCAGTACCACTCGATCACGGAAAATATGCACCTCGCCCATCCACTGATCCTGCTCACGCTCACCGGGCGGTAATTGCAGGGGGCCGAGACGCAGGCCGGGGGTGGCACTTTCCAGTGCGAAGCGGTGGCGATAGAGGTAGTAGCCATCGGCGCTCTGCATCCCGACCTGCACATGATTTTCATTGCGCCAGGCTCGGGCCTTGAAGGCTTGGTCGACGGGCAGGAAGTCGGGGTGTGATGACTCACCGAACCAGCGGCTCGAAGAAGAGGGGGCAGGGTTATCAGGAAAGGTGGACGAGACCGCCAGTGCTGTTGTGGCAAACAGCATCAGCATCCAGCCAAGCAGGGCAGAGAGTACCCAACCGGGACGTGGCATCTTGGGCTCCGGCATTGAATCAGGCCGCAGGATAGCCGTCCGGCCGGCGCTTGACGAGTGTCGGGAAGCAACATTGCGCCCGGGGCTTGCTCCCGGGCGCAGTGCGTGACTGCCTGAACGCGACCTGTGCGGTCGGTTGGCGTCTATAGCCTTACTGCTGTTGTTCCTGCTCCCAGGCACGAACAGCTTTTTCGACGGCCCGACGGGCTGCGTCAGCATTATCCCAGGAGTCGACCTTGACCCATTTGCCCTTTTCGAGATCCTTGTAATTCTCGAAAAAGTGAGCAATCTGCTGGCGCAGCAGCTCGGGCAGATCGGTAATTTCCTCGACGTCATCGTAGAGGCTGGTCAGCTTGCGGTGCGGCACGCAGATCAGTTTGGCATCTTCGCCGGCTTCATCACTCATGTTGAGGATGCCGACCGGGCGTGCCCGGATGACCGAACCGGCCTGGACCGGATAGGGTGTCACAACCAGGGCGTCCAGTGGATCGCCATCGTCAGCCAGGGTGTTGGAAATGAAACCGTAGTTGGCCGGATAGAACATGGGCGTCGCCATGAATCGGTCGACCATCACGGCATCCAGTTCCTTGTCGATCTCATACTTGATCGGCGTATGGTTGGCAGGGATTTCGATCGCGATGTACAGATCATCGGGGATATCCTTGCCGGCAGGGAGCCTGTCGAAACTCATTGAGTGAGTCCTTGCATTGCGGGTTGATGGTCTTAAAGGCGAGAATCCGTGAAATTATACGAACTGGGTTGTGCGATTACCAATACGGGTCCAGGCCTATCGTCATCTTCGCATAGTGCGTCGAAGGTCGTGGCGGGCACGGTGTCACAGGGGGTTACGTGGAGAATGAACTGTCGCTGAGCTTCGGCCACGCCTTTGTTGCACCCGATCAGCGCCGCCATCGTTCATCGATGGCCGTACAAGTGCCGGACCAGCCGGCACAGCTTTCTGCCAAGGGTGGGTGTGCAGTGATTGCCGACTCCACCTGGCGCAATGCCATCGCTCGTCAGGCAGGCGACCTGTCGGTGCGTGGTTTTCTGGCCGATTATTTTTCGACGCCCGAACACTGGGATGTGAAGACTTCCGCAACGCGGGTGTTGCGCGCCCTGAATGGCTGGTGTTTCAGCCAGAGTCGCTTCGTAACCGGTGGCAGTTATGTCAGCTCGCTTTCTGCCGTGGTATTCCGGGGCGAAGAAGCGCATCTCTTTCATATGGGCGATACGCTGGTATTTCGGCTGCGCGGCGCGGAGTTCGAGCAACTCTCGCGTGATCATGTTACCGATCTCGGGGGCTATCGCTATCCCTCCCGGGCGTTGGGCATGGATGGCAGCATTGATATCGATTACCTGAGCATGCCACTCAAGCAGGGCGATATCTTCCTGTTCACGACCCAGGCCGTTCGGGGCACGCTATTGCCTTCGGACTATGTCCAGCTGATTCGGCAGAATGCCAGTGATCTCGATGCCGCTTGTGAGCGACTGGCACATTTCGCCAGCGAGCGTGCTCTGGATCGGGGGTATGGGGCCGAGGCGTTCTGTTTTCAGCTGGTGCGGGTGGATCGTTTACCGGAGCCCCATGGTGAGCCCGGTTTTCAGCGTTATGACACGCTGCCGATTCCATCGGAAATGGAGCCGGGTGATCGACTCGATGGGTTCGAGGTAGAGGCGGTGCTATCGCGCAATGCCAAGGCACGGGTTTACCGCGTGCGTGACATGGAGCGCGGCACGCGGCTGATCATGAAGGCACCCAGTCCGGAACTGTCACAGCGCAATGCTTACCTGGAACATTTCATGCTGCAGCACTGGGTTGCGAGCCGGGCGAAATCGCCATTTGTGGTCAAGGTGGTCGATCCGCCGCGTCCACGTCGCTATCTCTACTATCTGATGCGTGATGTCGGCGGTGTGACGCTGGATCAATGGCTGCAGACACACCCCGCTGCCGGGCTGGAGCAGCGTCTGGATATCGCCCGTCAGCTCGCCAAGGCAGTGCATTCGCTGCATCGACGTGAGCTGCTGCATCAGGCCATTCGACCGGAAAATGTCATGCTCGACCCGCATGAGCAGGTCGTGCTGATCGATTTTGGCGCCTGCTCGCGTCGCGAGGATGACATGCACGGAGAAGCGGTACGCCTGGCCCGCGAGGTGGGGCTTAGCGTACACAGTGCGCCCGAATACGCGCTGGAGAGTCAGGTCAGCCGGCGCAGCGACCAGTTTTCGCTGGCATCGACCATCTACTGGCTGCTCTCGGGAGAGCTTCCTTACGATTATCCGATGACGTCGCTGCGTCAGCCGGCCGAACTCTCGCAGCTCCGGTATCGCAGCATTCGTACCTTCAATCCGGCCATACCGAAGACGCTGGATGCGGCCCTGAAACGGGCACTGTCGCCACAGCGTGCGCTTCGCTATCGGCGGCTGTCGGAGTTTGTGCATGCATTGCGTCAGATGCCCGAAGAGGCTGATTCGAATGCCGATACCGCAAACGAAGCGTCATCACGGCGGCCCATCTGGCGGGAGCCGGCCAATCTCTGGCAGATGATCGCCGGTGTGCTGCTGCTGTTGCTGCTGCTTTCCTGGTGGCTGAATTGATAAAGGGCCCGGCCGGATGGCCGGGCCCTTTACTCTAGCGCGTTACAGCTCAAAATCGTCCAGCCGGCGTTTCACCGGGTGAAGTGCCAGCCTTGCCATCTTTGGCAAGCCGTTTTCAAACGGCGGGAAGTCTTCACCCTGAATCAGCGGCTGCAGGTAGCGGCGACCGGCATCGCTGATACCCAGTCCGTCCTCGCGGATGAACTCTCTGGGCATGAATTTTTCCTGGTTGGCGACTTCGCCCAGTGGGGCATCGAACAGTGACCAGCGGTATGGGCTTTCACTGTCGCGCCGAATGGCCGGCATCACGGCATTCTTCCCCTCCAGCGCACACTCCACGGCTCGACGCCCTACGGCATAGGCCTGCTCGACATCGACCTTCGAGGCAATATGGCGTGCAGCACGCTGCAGATAGTCGGCGACTGCCCAGTGATATTTCAGCCCCAGATCCTGTTTGACCATGCCGGCGAGGGTAGGAGCCACACCGCCAAGCTGGCGATGACCGAAAGCATCGGTGTTGCCGGCATCGGCGAGAAAAGTGCCATCTTCGTAGCGGGCGCCTTCGGACACCACGATCACACAGTAACCGCAGCGCTTGACGGTCTCATCGATGCGGCTCATCAGGCGTTTGCGATCAAAGGACACTTCCGGCAGCAGAATAATGTGAGGCGGCCCGTCGTTACCTTCGCTGGCCAGTCCACCGGCCGCAGCAATCCAGCCGGCGTGTCGACCCATGGCTTCCAGAATGAAAACCTTCGTGGAGGTCGAACACATCGAGGCCACGTCGAGTGCTGTCTCGCGCACCGAGGTGGCAATGTACTTGGCCACCGAGCCGAAGCCGGGGGAGTTGTCGGTTACTGGCAGATCATTATCGACGGTCTTGGCGACGTGAATGGCCTGGATCGGATAGCCCATGCGCTCGGAAAGCTGGGATACCTTGAGGCAGGTATCGGCACTGTCGCCACCACCGTTATAGAAGAAATAGCGGATATTGTGTGCCTGAAAAACCTCGATCAGGCGCTCATACTGACGGCGATGGCCTTCGATGTCCTTGAGCTTGTAGCGGCAGGAGCCGAAGGCGCCACCCGGGGTATGGCGTAATGCCGCAATGGCCTCATCACTCTCCTGATTGGTATCGATCAGATCCTCGGTGAGGGCGCCGATGATACCGTTACGACCGGCATAGACATGCCCGATGCGATCGTTATGTTGACGGCAGGTCTCGATTACGCCGCAGGCGCTGGCGTTGATGACGGCCGAGACACCGCCGGATTGCGCGTAAAAGGCATTATAGGCAGTCATGAATTTCCTGCTTCGTTATCGGAGCTCTCTCGACAGAAGCCGTTCGAATGACGGCTGATGGCACTCCGGCTATATGGCAGACCGGAGCTTGCGGCAGCGGTCCCGCCGCCCGGGCAGCATAGTCGACTCTGGCAGCAGGTGCGACAGGATGTCGCTGTCGGCAACAGGGTGCTCTCCCCATCCGGGTCGTGCCAGGCTGATCCGAGCATTGTCGTGTGTTCGAAACAGTGGGCAACCATGGCTCGTTCATGCTTGTCGCCTTCTGATAAGCTCTGCGCGCCTGGTGGATTTCCAACGTGGAGAGCGGCATGCATATTCATATTCTCGGCATCTGCGGCACCTTCATGGGGAGCCTGGCCCTGCTGGCGCGTGAACTCGGCTATCGGGTGACAGGGTCGGATGCCGGCGTCTATCCCCCCATGAGCACTCAACTGGAGGCCCAGGGGATTGCCCTGATGGAGGGCTACGGACCCGATAATCTTGAGCCGGCGCCTGATCTGGTTGTCATTGGCAACGCCCTGTCGCGTGGTAATCCCGAAGTAGAGGCAGTCCTGAATCGTCATCTGCCTTATACCTCCGGCCCGCAATGGCTTCAGGAGCATGTGCTGGGTGGCCGACCTGTACTGGCCGTCGCCGGGACGCATGGCAAAACCACAACAGCCAGCATACTGGCCTGGTTGCTCGAATATGCAGGACAGTCACCGGGATTTCTGATCGGTGGCGTACCGCGCAATTTTGGCATCTCGGCCCGTCTGGGAAACACGAAAGCGCCTTTTGTGATCGAGGCTGATGAGTACGATACGGCCTTTTTCGACAAGCGTTCCAAGTTCGTGCATTACCGACCCGATGTCGCTGTGCTGAACAATCTCGAATTTGATCACGCTGATATTTTCGATGATCTGGCCGCCATCGAGCGTCAGTTCCATCATCTTGTACGTACGGTCCCGGGCGAGGGGGCATTGGTCATCAATGCCGACGAGCCGGCTCTGAAGCGGGTATTGGAACGTGGTTGCTGGACACCGGTCATTCGGTTCGGTGACTCGGCGGATGTCTCGATCGGTGATTGGCAGGTGCAGCATGAGCCCGGAGAAACATGCCGCTTTACGCTGCATCATGGCCAGCATGCCTCGCACACCACCGAATGGGCGCTGAGTGGTGGGCATAATCTCGTCAATGCGCTGGCAGCGGCAGCAGCAGCGGCTACGCAGGGTGTCAGCGTGGAGCAGGCTGGTCGGGCGCTGGCCGAATTTGCATCGCCGCGTCGCCGTCAGGAGCTAAGAGGCGTGGTCGATGGCATCGAAGTCATCGATGATTTTGCACACCATCCTACTGCCATTGCCTCCACGCTTTCAGGGCTGCGTTCGACGCAAAGAGCAGGGCGCCTGCTGGCGGTCATTGAGCCGCGCTCCAATACCATGCGTCTGGGGACAATGAAGGCGCGGTTACCGGAGAGTGTGTCTGCTGCCGATCAGGTGTACTGGTACCAGCCAGCTACCCTGAACTGGTCGGTTGATGAGGTTTCCCGGGCGTGCCGAGTGGATTCACGCGTTTTTCATTCGATCGAAGCACTGATCAATGCCCTTGTCGAAGAGGCTCGACCGAATGATCGTATCGTCGTGATGAGCAATGGCAGCTTTGAGGGGCTGCATGAGCGACTGCTGGAAGCGCTGACACAACGTATGCGGGTATCACTCACCTGAAAAAAGGCGGGCGCCGTCCTTCTGAAACGGGTGTGTGAGCCGATTTTAAAAGGGCGGTAGCCAGAGGATGCGAAGCGTGACCAGCAGTAGCGAAAGACCTAGTAACCTGCTCCACGGCGCACCTGTGACTACCTTGTGAGTGCTGGCGTGATAGCTGATGCGCAGACCGGCACATAGTGTCAGGCCCAGCAGAATGCCGCCAATGATATCGCTGCTCCAGTGAACGCCGAATACCATTCGCGATAGCCCGATCGTCGTGACCCATAAAAGCGCCACCAGATAGGGCCAGTGACGCCGTTTCAGGGGCAGGGATTCGGCCCAGAAGGCGCTGGCCAATCCAGCCAAAAGCACAGCGGTTGATGCGTGAGCGCTGGGATAGGAAAAGGAGTGTGCCAAATAATCCGGCGCT
This sequence comes from Kushneria phosphatilytica, assembly GCF_008247605.1. NCBI lineage: Bacteria > Pseudomonadati > Pseudomonadota > Gammaproteobacteria > Oceanospirillales > Halomonadaceae > Kushneria > Kushneria phosphatilytica. Next base: position 1,552,029 of record NZ_CP043420.1, read on the forward strand.
CCCGGACGGACGCGGCCGATCAGTTCCTTGAGCAGAGTGTTGCTGATCGAAAGCAGACCCAGCCCCACGATCCAGTGAATCAGGGCGGCCCGATAGCGATGCCACAGCAGCCATCCCAGCCATGGCAACAGCAGGGCTGCGGTGCCATAAGTGTCTCCGACGCGGGCGCACAGGACGGCTGCACGAGTCAGCCATGGCTGTTGAATGTTCTGGAAAATACCCTGGACCTGAGTGTCCATCAATAATGGCTGCTTCAGGCCCGCGACCATGATGGTCCAGATCAGAAAGCCGAGGGCTGTGGCCAGTAGCAGTGCAATCGATGCCAGGGGGACTTCGCCATGCAAACGGTCATGACGCAGGCGTAACCACAGCCAGCGCAGCGATCGATGGTGGCGTGCCTGGCGCAGTATTGACCGATAGAGTCTGCTTTCCCGATCAACCCTGCGCCTCAGCCAGGAGAGCAGCAGCCCGGCCAGGATCATGATCAGCACCAGAACACTCAACCAGTGTTCGCTATGCATGGGCAGGTTGAAATGCTCCTGCCAGCTGCGGCCCAGATAGTAACCGGGTAGCAGGTAGGCAGGTGACCATGCGGCTGCCGAAAGTGTATTGACGAGCATGAAGCGCCGCCAGGACATGCCCATCATCCCGGCGATCAGCGGAATGATGGGCCTGACCGGGCCGACAAAACGGCCAAAAACGACAGAAAGGATGCCGTAACGACTGAAGAAATGCTGACCACGTTCGATCAGTTCCGGTCGTCGATTGAAGGGCCACCACTGGAGAATATGATCTCGCTGACTTTTGCCCAGCCAGTAACTGATGCCATCGCCAATGATGGCGCCGACAAATCCGCTGATCAGCAACGCGATGATGGAAACCTGATCGTGTCCGGCCAGTGAGGCGGCAGCCGTCAGCATCAGCACGCCGGGAACGACCAGTCCCACCAGCGCCAGCGATTCGGCAAAGGCGGTGAGAGCGACCGCCAGAATCAACAACAAGGGGCTATGGCTCAACTGGGTGATCCAGTCAACGGGCGACATCCGGAACTCCATGCATCAAAAAGCGAGCGCTGCGATGTTCGATCAGCGGGTGGACTTTGTATCGGTTCAGCTGACTGCCGTATAGTGGAATGCAATATTCATCATGCCGTCAGACGGCTGGCGAACGGCTTGTCGCATGCTTCTGAAGCGATCAGGGCAAGGCAGTATAGGTGACCACCGTGATGGACGGTACCCGTTCTCGAGCTACCCGATCTGGCGGTGCCATATATTCGAAACAGGGAGAGCGCACTCCATGGCGTCTTCAGTCGAGACCCGGGCCGATGCCGATAGCGATCAGGGCGAGGATGTCACTGCGCATGTTACCCATCTGGGGCAACAGGCACGTCGTGCAGCAGCAGGCCTGCGTGAGGCGACCACCGGGGACAAGAATACCGCACTGCACGCCATGGCAGCTCAGCTTGAACAGCAGCGTGAAATACTGCGTACTGCCAATGAGCGCGATCTTGAGCAGGCACAGCAGGATGGGCTCTCGGCAGCGCTGCTGGATCGTCTGACGCTCGATGATCGGCGTATCGATGCCATGATTGCCGGATTGGAAACGGTCGCTGCCTTGCCGGACCCGGTGGGAGAAATCGATGAACTGAGTACACGCCCCAATGGCCTGCAGATCGGCCGGATGCGCGTACCGCTCGGGGTTATCGGAATCATTTATGAATCCCGCCCCAACGTCACCATCGATGCGGCGGCGTTATGCCTGAAATCCGGCAATGCTGCCATTCTGCGCGGGGGCTCGGAGGCCGTGCATTCGAATGCGGCAATTGCCGAGTGCATTCGGCTCGGTCTGGCGGAAGCCGGCTTGCCTGAAGCGTGCGTGCAGCGTGTTGGTACCCGTGATCGTCAGGCCGTGGGTGCGCTCATCCGAATGGACCAATATGTCGATGTCATTATCCCGCGAGGCGGACGTTCGCTGATTGAACGTATCAGCGCTGATGCTACGGTTCCGGTCATCAAGCATCTGGAAGGCATTTGTCATGTTTATGTAGATCGCCATGCTGATCTGAATCAGGCATGGGAAGTTGCCTTCAATGCCAAGTGTTACCGTTATGGCATTTGCGGCGCCATGGAGACACTGCTGGTGGATGAATCGATAGCGGCCGACTTTCTACCGGAAATGGCACGCCGGCTGATGGAAGCGGGCGTTGAACTGAGAGGCTGTGACCGTACTCGGCAGCTGATTGCCGCTGAAATAGCCGAGGAGAGTGACTGGTCGACTGAATATCTGGCCCCGATCCTGTCGATTCGCGTGGTCGAGGGGCTTCAGGCTGCCATCGAGCATATCAATCACTACGGGTCGCATCATACTGATGCCATCGTCAGTCAGCACCTGGGACATACGCGTCGCTTCATGGCAGCGGTTGACTCCAGCTCGGTCATGGTCAATGCAGCCACCTGCTTTGCTGATGGTGGTGAATATGGTTTGGGCGCCGAGATCGGGATCTCGACCAATCGACTGCATGTCAGGGGGCCGGTGGGTCTGCAAGGCTTGACCACGCAAAAATACATCGTGATCGGCGATGGCCATGTCCGTCACTGAAATGTCCGAAAGAGAGCAGCCTGTGAGAGTTGCCATGCTGGGGGGGACCTTCGATCCCGTTCACCTTGGTCATTTGCGGGCGGCGGTGGAACTGGGGGAATTGCTGGCACTCGAGCGTATTCATCTCATTCCCAGTCATCTGCCGCCACATCGTGAGGCGCCGGGAGTCGACTCGGAGGATCGGCTGGCCATGGTATCGGCCGGTATCGGTGAAACGCCGGGACTTATGGCCGATGATCGGGAAATGAGGCGCGATGGCCCTTCCTGGTCACTGCAAACATTGCAGTCGCTGCGTCATGAATATGGCGAACAGGCAAGGTTGATCATGGTGCTGGGACTTGATGCCTTTCGTTTACTGCCTGAGTGGCATCGTCCCCAGGACCTGTTTGACCAGGCACATATCGTGGTCATTGGTCGGCCCGATCATCACTGGTCGAATGAGGCTTCCCTGAAGGCATTGATAAGCAGCCGGGAAGTCGATGATATCGAGTCGTTGATGGCGCATTCACGTGGGAGCGTCCTGTATCTGGAATTGCCTACTGCCATGGCGATTTCGGCAACCGAAATCCGGCGGCGTCTTGCCATTGGCGCCAGTGTTCGCTATCTGCTGCCGGAGGGGGTGGAACGTTATATTCGCGAACATGGCCTTTATGGTTGTGACATCTGCCCCGCCTACGGATCGGCACCGAATGGCTGAATGCCGATCCATCTCGAAAATGAAGAAAAACATCAGTGCCGAAACCGGGCTGCATCGGTACAATGCCGCCTGCTTGACTACATCCATGAGGAGCTATGCAGACTGAAGCACTCTCATCGCTGGTAATTGAAGCGCTCGAGGAACTCAAGGGGCGCGAAATTGCCGAACTGGACGTTGCCGCCCTGACCAGTGTTACTGATGTCATGGTGGTCGTCAGCGGTACATCGAATCGCCACGTTGGTGCGTTGGCGGATAACGTGGTGGAACATGCCAAAAAAAGCGGTGTCAGACCGCTGGGTGTCGAGGGGAGCCAGGAGTGGGTGCTGGTGGATCTCGGTGACGTGGTTGTTCATGTCATGATGCCGGAGACCCGCAAGCTCTACGATCTCGAGCGGCTCTGGACCGAGCTGCCCAACGATCTGGTTCGTGAAGAAGCCAGCCCAACGCCGCAATGAAACTGCGCATTCTGGCTGTCGGGCATAAGATGCCGAGCTGGGTTGAACAGGGGGTCGGTGAGTATCGCAAGCGCTTGCCGCGCGACATGGCGCTGGAGATCATTGAAATTGCGCCCGGCAGTCGTCGCGGCAATGATGATCCCGCCCGGGCCGTGGCACATGAAGGGGAGCGTATGCTCGCCCGACTGGGGCGTGATGACCATGTCGTGGCTCTGGATGTCGCGGGGCGGCAGTGGAGTACCGAAAAGCTTGCCGGCCGACTCGATACCTGGCGTCATGGTGGCCGCAATGTGTCCCTGCTGGTGGGTGGCCCGGATGGTCTCGATCAGCGATGTCTTTCGATGGCTGCGGAACAGTGGTCATTGTCGGCGTTGACACTCCCGCATCCACTGGTGAGGGTCGTGCTGGCAGAGCAGCTGTACCGGGCATGGACGCTACTGGTAGGACACCCCTATCACCGTTGACGTGGCAGGGTGCGCAGACTTGTGATCGGCCCCGCCTCGACAGGTCCGCTTTTCAAGGCTTCTTGTGCAGGCGCTCGCCTGCGTACCGGTTTCAACCTTTCAGTCAGGCGATTGTTTTTCATGCCCGAGCCGTTATTGACCGTTACAGTGCTGAAGGAAATGATTCAGCCCATTTGTCCGGTTTATCGCTGACTCATGCGTCGTCCGAATTCTTCGCTACGCAATACCGCTCGGGAAGTCGAGGTCTTCCGAAGGCGCAGCCTGTTGGCGGCCCTGATCGTCCTGGTACTGATTGGGGTGCTGGCCGGCCGACTCGTCTACCTTCAGATATTCGAGCACGATGTTTTTATCACCCGGTCCGATAACAATCGCATCCGGGTTGAGCCGTTGCCACCCAACCGGGGGCTGATCTACGATCGCGAACATCGTATCCTGGCCGAGAATCGGCCGACCTACAATCTCACCATGGTACGTGAGCAGGCCAGTGAGGTGGATCAGACACTCAAGCGCCTTATTCGCATCCTCGATCTACCGGATGCCATGTACGATACCCTTCAATCCCGCTCGCGCCAGCGTCAGAGACCGTTCGAGCCGGCCCTGCTGCTCAGTGATCTTACCGAAGATCAGATTGCGCGCATTGCCGTCAATCGCTATCGCCTACCGGGCGTCGAAGTGGAAGCCCAGCTGATGCGCTATTATCCCGACAGTCGCATCATGGCGCATGTCCTGGGCTATGTTGGACGTATCAGTCAGGCCGATGAAAAGCGTATCGATAGTGGCAACTATGCCGGGACCCACTATATCGGCAAGACGGGCATCGAGCGTTTCTATGAGAAGGCACTGCATGGTACTGCCGGTGTGCGTCGGGTAGAAACCAATGCCCGCGGGCGTATCCTGCGAGAGATCAGTCGTACGCCTCCGAAACCCGGCAAGGATCTGACGCTGACCATCGACAAGGATCTGCAGGAATTCGGGGCGCAATTGCTCAAGGGCAAGCGGGGAGCGATCGTCGCCATCGATCCACGCAATGGCGATATCCTCGCCATGGTCTCGACCCCGGGATATGACACCAATCAGTTCGTCAATGGTATCAGCAGCAAGGCCTATCAGGCGTTGCAGAATGATACCGATTTACCGCTCTACAACCGTGCTGTCCGAGGGCAGTATCCACCGGCTTCGACGGTCAAGCCCTACATGGCGCTGGATGGCCTGGAGACCGGGGTCATGAACCCTTCGGACACGATCTATGACCCCGGTTATTACAAGCTGCCCAATGGGGATCGCAAGTATCATAACTGGCTTCGCTGGGGGCATGGACGGGTCGACATGCATCGCGCCATCGTGGTGTCCAACGATACTTACTTTTATCACCTGGCGCATGAGCTGGGGATCGACCGCATCGCACCTTTCATGCACAAGTTCGGATTCGGTGAGGATCATAGCCTCGATGTATGGGGCGCAAGCGATGGCCTCATGCCTTCCCGGGAATGGAAACGCGCTCGTTACAACAAGGTCTGGTATCCGGGAGAAACCCTGTCGGCAGGTATCGGTCAGGGCTATTGGCTGGCAACGCCCCTTCAGATGGCAACGGCCATGACGGTACTGGCCAATCGGGGCCATTGGGTTCGCCCGCATCTGGCGAAAAAAGTCGGCGATCGTGAAGTAGAACCCCCGTTTTCCGATACACCGCCGGATGTCGAGCTCAAGAATCCCGATTGGTGGCACCTGGTCATCGATGCCATGCAGGATGTGGCTGACAAGACTCAGGCCACCGGCCCTGGGCGTGAGTACACCATGGCTGCCAAATCAGGTACGGCCCAGGTCTTTACGCTCAACAAGAATCAGAAGTACAACGCCGAAGAGCTCAAGGAGCATCTGCGCGATCATGCATTGTTTTCCGCCTTTGCCCCGGTGAAGAACCCGCAGATTGCAGTGGCTGTTGTTGTCGAGAATGCGGGTTGGGGCAGCAAGAATGCCGGCCCGGTGGTACGCAAGCTGCTTGATTACTGGCTGCTGCCTCGACTCAAGCAGGAAGACAGGCCGGGTCTGCTCGATCAGCCTGTTCAGGAATCCACGCAGGACGTGCACGACTGAGGTATGGCATGAAGGAAACCTGGTCACGCTGGATTCGACGCTCACGCCGCCGCTATCAGCGTTTCGACTGGGCCACGCTGAATATCGATCCGTGGCTGTTGCTCATGCTGCTGCTGATCATGGCGGGCGGGCTCATGGTGCTCTACAGCGCTGGCGGTGAATCGTTGCTGCTGGTCAAGGCGCAGGCGCTGCGCCTGCTACTGGCAATTACCGCCATGCTGGTGATTGCACAGGTTCCACCTCGCCTCATGATGAGCCTGGCCTGGGTCTTCTATCTGGGCGTGACTCTGATGTTGCTGGCCGTGGATGTCATCGGTGCCCATGCCATGGGTGCACAGCGCTGGCTCGAAATCCCCGGATTATTTCGTTTTCAACCTTCGGAACTGATGAAGCTGGCCATGCCGATGATGCTTGCCAGTTATCTGGCACGACGACAGTTGCCGCCGGGGTGGATGGATCTGATCTTCTGCGTGCTGCTGATCATCGTTCCGGTGGGGCTGATTGCCGATCAGCCCGATCTCGGCACCTCGATGCTGGTTTCCGCCTCGGCTGTCTTCGTGGTGCTGCTGGCAGGATTGTCCTGGCGGGTGGTCGGTGTCTGCGCGCTGTTGGTGGCCGCTGCCATGCCGTTGATGTGGTTCAACATGCATGACTACCAGCAGCAACGAGTGTTGACCTTTCTCAATCCTGAAAGTGATCCACTGGGAACCGGTTGGAACATCATTCAGTCGAAAACAGCCATCGGTTCGGGCGGATTGTGGGGCAAGGGTTGGATGCAGGGGACCCAGTCCCAGTTGGAATTCCTGCCCGAACGTCATACCGACTTCATCGTGGCTGTGCTGGGCGAGGAGTTCGGCCTGGTCGGCATGACCTTGCTGCTGTTTGCCTATCTGATACTGATCTGGCGTGGACTCTACATGGCGGCCCAGGCGCCTGATACGTTTGGTCGCCTTGCCGGTGGCAGTATCGTACTGACCTTTTTCGTGTATGTGTTCGTCAATGTCGGTATGGTCAGCGGGCTATTACCAATTGTCGGAGTACCGTTGCCGCTGATCAGTTTCGGTGGGACATCCAGCGTGACCCTGCTGGCGGGCTTCGGTATTCTGATGGCCGTTTTCGGTCATCGTAAAATGTCGCCGCGTTAGAGAGAAAACTGCATGAAGTCACGCCGTTTTGCCGGTCGTTCGCGCCACGCGCTGCTGATGGTGCTTGCAGCAGCAGCGGCCATGCCCGCAACCGGGCAGGCCGCTCAGGATTTTGATCCTGCTTCGCACCCGAAGGTGGAGCAGATGATCGAGCACCTGTCTTCCCAGGGACTGGATCGCAAGGCGCTGATTCGCGCGATGGATGATGCAACGCATCAACAAAGCATTATCGATGCCATCTCAAGGCCGGCAGAAGGGCGGCTGAGCTGGGAGAAATATCGCAATATCTTTATCCAGCCTTCGCGCGTGTCGGCCGGGGTGCAGTTCATCATCGATCATCGCCAAGCGATGCAGCGAGCGGAAGATCGTTACGGTGTTGAGCCGGAGGTTATTGCAGCCATTATTGGCGTGGAAACCTTCTATGGGCGTCACAAGGGCAGTTATCGTGTCATCGATTCGCTCTCGACGCTGGCCTTTGATTATCCGAAACGAGCCGATTTCTTTCGTGGCGAGCTTGAGGCGTATCTGACCCTGACGCTACAACAGGGGCTGGACCCGCTTTCGCTGAAGGGTTCCTATGCAGGTGCCATGGGTTATCCGCAGTTTATCCCTACCAGTTATCAGGCTTACGCTGTCGACTTCGACAATGATGGCATTCGTGATCTCTGGCACGAACCGGTGGATGCCATCGGTAGCGTGGCCAATTATCTGGCCGAGCATGGCTGGCAGCATGGCAAGCCGATCATGATCCCGGCTGCGGTAGATGGCTCACCGAATCAGCAGATCGACTTCAATGCTGTCAGTACGCCTGACCAGCCGGTCAGCCGGTTCGAGCAGATGGGGCTTCGTCCGAAAAAGAGTCTGTCTGCCGATACGAAGGTCATGCCGCTGGCGCTGGATTTCGAGGATGGGCACAAACGCTACGCTTTCGGTTTGAACAATTTTTACGTCATTACCCGTTACAACCACAGTCATCTCTATGCAGCTGCCGTAACCACGCTTGCAGAGCGTATTCATGCAGAGCTGGCCCGGGATAATTGAAGTCATGATGGCAAGGAGATCGCCATGGCTGGCTAGCCTGCTTTGTCTGTTACTGGCAGGCTGTGCCGGCTCTGGAGGCGGTGTACAGCATGGGGGCACCGCAAAGAGTAGTGGTGATGGTGGCCGTTATAGCCAATCAAGGGATGGCTATCCGGATGGCTCTATTGATGTTTCCAATGTGCCGGATGCCGTGCCCAGAGTAGAACCGCGCTCGGCCTCGGGAAATCGCTCGACCTACTCGGTGTGGGGGCAAACCTATCACGTCATGAATGATGCCGATGGCTACAGTGCCGTGGGCAGGGCATCATTTTACGGTACCAAGTTTCATGGCTATGCAACCGCCAGTGGCGAGGAGTACAGCATGTACAGGATGACGGCGGCCCACAAGACCTTGCCGTTGCCGACCTATGTGCGTGTTACCAACCTGGCCAACCAGCGCCATGTCATCGTCAAGGTCAATGACCGTGGACCTTTCCACGACAATCGATTGATTGATCTCTCCTATGCGGCTGCGGCCAGGCTCGATATGCTGGACAAGGGAACGGCTCGGGTACGGGTCACGGCCATTGATCCGGTGGCCTGGCAGCGTCGCCATGAGGGTGGGACTGCGGTAGCTGATCGTGGCAGCCAATCCTCGTCAGCTTCGCAGTCGACGCAGGCGGATCAGGGACAACAAAAAGCTGCCCAGCAGCGTACTTCCAACGAAAACAGCGTGGCTCACACGCGGGTTACGGCCTCTCCGGGCGCCACCGGCGATAACGGAACAAGGGCCAGCAGGGAACCGGCAGGGGAGACTCCCCTGTATCTTCAGGTGGCGGCGCTGAGTTCCAGGGCCGGGGCCGAGGCGCTCAAGACGCGGATCGAGTCGCATCTCGATCAGCCGGTCCGGATTACCCGGCATGCCGCCATGCATCGCGTCCAGATTGGTCCGCTCAGCGATCCGATCATGGTCGAGTCCGTCCGGTCCGAACTGCGCGATGCCGGCTTTGGCCGGGGCTACGTCGTTTCGGCAAAGGACTGAATACCAGGCACAATGAGAACGTGTAACATGACACTGTTAGCTGCACCAACGAGTCGCTGGCGTCAACTGATCGGATTGATCGGGCTGGCACTGACCCTGATGGCCTCTCCCGTCCAGGCCGATGACGCCAGGGGCATTGCCAGTTTTGTTCCATCGCCGCCCAGTCTTAATGCCAAATCCTGGGTACTGATGGACGCCAGAAGTGGTCAGATTCTGGTTCAGCATAATGCTGACGAGCGGCTGCCGCCGGCCAGCCTGACCAAGATGATGACCGCCTATATCACCGAATACGAGATCGACAACGGTGATCTATCGGAAGATGACAAGATCCGCATCAGCAAGTCTGCCTGGCAGACAGGTGGCTCGCGGATGTTTGTCAAAGTGGGCAGTTACGTGCCGCTCAGGGATCTGATGCAGGGCATTGTGGTGCAATCGGGCAATGATGCCACGGTGGCTGTCGCAGAGCATGTGGCCGGCAGCGAATCTGCCTTCGCTACTCTGATGAATCAGTACGCGCGAAGCATGGGGCTGAAAAACACCCATTTTGAAAATCCGACCGGGCTGCCGTCCGAAGGACACTATTCATCGGCGCATGACCTGGCCATCATTGCACGCCATATCATCAATGACTTCCCGGATCACTATAAGCTGTATTCGGAGAAGTACTTTACCTGGAACGATATTCGTCAGCCCAACCGCAATCTGCTGCTCTGGCGGGACAAGTCGGTAGATGGTCTCAAGACCGGACACACGGATGCAGCGGGATATTGCCTGGTTTCCTCTGCCATGCGCGATGGCACCCGTCTGATTTCAGTTGTCATGGGCACCAATTCCGAAGAGGCTCGAGCCCAGGAATCCGAGAAGCTGCTGAACTACGGCTTCCGTTATTTCGAGACCAAAAAGCTTTATAGCAAGGGCGACGTGCTCAACAAGGCGCGGGTCTGGGGTGGTGCCCAGGATGAAGTGTCTATCGGCGTTGATCATGATGTCTACACCACTGTTTCCGCTCAGAGCGACGACAAGCTGAATGCGCGATTGAATATCCAGTCGGATATCAATGCTCCTATCAGCAAGGGGCAGAAGCTTGGCACGCTCGAGGTGGTACAGGGCGACAAGACCATTGATCAGGAACCACTGGTGGCGCTTTCGCCGGTTGATGAAGGCGGCTTTATCAAGCGCATGTGGGATCATGTGGTGAAATTCGTTTTCGGCCTGTTTGACTGATCCTCGGTTGTTTCAGAATGACGGCAGGGGCGCTCCGGCTGACGGAGCGCCCCTTGTCGCGTAGAATGCAGGCAAAGTCCGACACCCGGATACACGGATATGACATCTTCCCCATCGGAGGGCGCCGCTGTTGATGAGCAGGCGCCAAAAATAGAATTTCCCTGCCACTACACCATTCGCATTGTGGGTAATAATGCGGTTGATTTTGATACGACCATGCTGGATGTGGTGGAGCGTTTCGATCCGCAGCTCGATCGAGATACCGTTAAGCATCATGATAGCCGTAATGGCAAGTACCGTTCGCTGCATGTCACGCTTTATACCACCGGTGAAGAACAGCTCAAGGCCCTGTTCAATGAGCTGAAAGCTACCGGCATGGTTCAGATGGTGTTGTAACACGATGACCTCCGCGACGGCGGTGTCGTCAGCTACGCGACCGGTATCGCTTTATCGCCTGGGACAGCGTGACTATGTACCTGTCTGGCAGGCCATGCGACGCTTCACCGATGAACGTGATGCCAGGGTTGCCGATCAGCTTTGGCTGGTCGAGCATGCCCCTGTCTTTACTCAGGGGCAGGCCGGGCGTGCCGAGCATGTGCTGATGGCAGGCAACATCCCTGTTGTACAAACGGATCGTGGTGGTCAGGTGACCTACCATGGGCCCGGGCAATTGATCGCCTATCCCCTGCTGGATATTCGCCGCCGTGGGCTGGGCGTAAGGGCCGTGGTTAGCGCGCTGGAAAACTCGGTGATCGATGTGCTTGCCGAACATGATATCGAGGCTCATGCACGCGCCGATGCACCGGGTGTGTATGTGGGGGAGGCCAAGATTGCCTCACTGGGCTTGCGTATCCGCCGGGGGAGCAGCTTTCATGGTATTGCCTTCAACCTGGACATGGATCTTGGCCCCTTCGGATGGATCAATCCATGCGGTCATGCCGGTTTGGCCATGACGCAATTGCGCGATCTTCTGGATGAACCGATCGATATGGCACAGGAAGCCGAACGCTGGCTGGGATGTCTTTCGCGCCGACTGGGCGGACTGGTGTTCAGCGAAACGCCCGGTGTACCGGAAGTGCTGGCTGAATACTCTCGAGGAACAGGATCGAACTGATGACCGAGACTACTGCAACGCCGAAAAAGCAACGGGCTGAACGTGGCGTCAAACTCCGTGGCGCCGACAAGGTCGCCCGTATCCCGGTGAAGGTCATTCCCACCGAAACGCTACCCAAAAAACCCGACTGGCTCAGGGTCCGCATGCCGGCCTCGCCTGAAGTGACACGGATCAAGCAAACCTTGCGCAAGCATGGGTTGCATACTGTCTGTGAAGAGGCTTCCTGCCCCAATCTGGGGGAGTGTTTCAGTGGTGGAACAGCGACCTTCATGATCATGGGGGATATCTGCACTCGGCGCTGCCCCTTCTGTGATGTGGCGCATGGTCGTCCCAATGCGCTCAATGAAGATGAACCGCGTGAGCTGGCTGAAGCCATTGCCGACATGCGGCTGAATTATGTGGTGATCACCTCGGTGGATCGTGATGATCTGCGTGATGGGGGAGCCCAGCACTTCAATAACTGCATTGAAGAAATTCGCCGGCTTAATCCAAGCATCGAGATCGAGGTGCTGGTACCGGATTTCCGAGGCCGCATGGAACGAGCCATCGGTATCATGGAACAGATGCCGCCGGATGTGTTCAACCACAACCTGGAAACGGTGCCCTCCATGTATCGCCGTGTGCGACCCGGTGCCGATTACGAGTGGTCTCTTGATCTGCTTGAACGTTACAAGCAGGTGCGCCCCGAGGTACCGACCAAATCGGGCCTGATGCTGGGTGTGGGCGAAACCGATGAGGAGGTGCTCGAGGTAATGCGTGATCTGCGGGCACACAATGTCGACATGCTGACCCTGGGTCAGTACATGCAGCCTTCGCGCGATCATCTGCCGGTCGATCGCTGGGTGCATCCTGATACCTTCGCGTGGTTTGCCGAAAAGGGCTATGAAATGGGCTTCAGACATGTCGCTTCCGGCCCATTGGTACGCTCCAGTTATCATGCCGACAAGCAGGCGCACGGCGAGAAAGTCAGCTGACAAGACTGATCAATCGCTCTTTGCAAAATGCCCGATCCAGCTGGATCGGGCATTTTCGTCTCTGGGCCCGGGCAGGCTGCAAGGGTCATTTCAATGACAATTTTGTCATTTTCACCGCAAGTTATCCCGAATGGTGTAGCGTAACCTCAGGTAACCGTTGAAGTGAGGTGACACTCATGCTGATCCACCTTCGTGATCGCAGTGCTGCCAGAGAAAATGAAGTCACTCCCGAAACCATTTACCGTTCACGTCGCCAATTCATGGCTGGTGTGGCGGCACTGGGCCTGGCAGCCGGAGTGCCGCGTAGCGTCTGGGCCAGTTCGGAGTACCCGAATGTTACTTCGGCTGATGCACCGGCATGGTTTGATGACAGAGTCGCCGACACTCACTGGCAGGCTATTACGCCCGAGAATCCTGAACTGGACAAGGTGGCGCCTTTCCGGGATGCCACTCACTACAACAATTTTTATGAATTCGGCTCGGACAAAAGTGATCCTGCCGAGCATGCCGGCCAGCTGGTCACCGAACCATGGAGTATCAAGGTCGATGGCGAAGCAGGTAAGCCGGGACAATATAGTGTTCCGGAGTTGCTGAGTTCCGATCGTCTTGAAGAGCGCATCTATCGTTTGCGGTGTGTCGAGGCCTGGTCAATGGTGATTCCGTGGCTCGGGGTGCCGCTGGCAGATGTCATCAAGCGCCTGGAACCGACGGGTAATGCGAAATACGTTCGTTTCGAGACGCTTGAACGACCCGCTCAGATGCCTGGGCAACGCTCGCGGTTTGGCCTGATTGACTGGCCTTATCAGGAAGGGCTTCGGCTCGATGAAGCCATGAATCCGCTGGCGTTTCTGGCCGTCGGTATGTATGGCCGGGTGCTGCCCAATCAGAATGGTGCGCCGATTCGACTGGTAGTCCCCTGGAAATACGGGTTCAAGAGCATTAAATCGATCGTGCGCATTTCGCTGGTCGAAGATCAGCCCGAAACCTCCTGGCATCAACTGGCCCCCAATGAGTATGGGTTCTATGCCAACGTCAACCCGTCTGTCGACCATCCTCGCTGGAGTCAGGCAACCGAACGGCGGCTGCCCAATAGCCTGTTTCACCCCAATGTGATCGATACCCGGATGTTCAATGGGTATGGCGAGCAGGTGGCCTATCTCTACCGTGACATGGATCTGGGGAAATACTATTGATTCGGGTCTGGCGAGTAGCCGTTTTCCTGGCAGCACTGGCGCCCCTGCTCTGGTGGTCCTGGCATGTGGCAATGGCTGCTGCCGGACCTGAGCCAGGGCGGTATCTGTTACTCAATCTGGGGCAGGGCGGATTGATTCTGTTGCTACTGACGCTCTCCCTGACGCCACTCACGCGCTTGACTCGCTGGAAAGGGTTCAGTGTGATCCGTCGTCAGCTCGGGCTTTGGACCTGTAGTTATGGCGTGCTGCATCTGAGTTGCTATCTGCTATTCATACTGGGTCTTGACTGGTCGGCGCTGGGCGCCGATTTGAGCCGACGCCCCTATATCATTGTGGGGGCGCTGGCACTGATCATTCTGATCACCCTTGCCATTACGTCCAATCGTTTTGCCATGAAACGACTGGGTCGTCGCTGGAAGAGTCTGCACCGCTTTGTCTATGTCGCTCTGGCACTGGTGCTGCTGCACTTTTTATGGATCGTACGTGCCGACCTGACTCAATGGAGTGGCTACGCCCTGGCCGGGGGGGCGCTCATGTTGTTGCGTCTGCCCCCCGCAGCGCGCGCGTTGTCACGCCTGGGGCGCCGGATTTCGACACCCCGTAAAGGATCAGGACACCTTGAATCCTGAAATACATCGATTCATCGCATGGCCGTCAGTACCAGTTTGCCCGTGGTGTGACCGGCTTCCAGCTGTTCATGGGCGCGAGTCAGATTCTCGACATTGAGTGGGCCAATGACTTCTCCAAGCGTACTTCGCAGCCGCCCTTCATCCAGTAATGTGGCCAGTTCGGCAAGGATTTCCCCCTGGCGTTCGATGTGATAACCATGCAAGGCACGGGCAAACATGAACTCCCAGCTGAAACTTGCAGCCTTCGGCTGCAGGGCATTGAGGTCGACCTGATGCTCGGTTTCGGCAATGGCCACAATGCGGCCCAATGGGCGAATCAGCGTCACCATGTTCTCCCAGTGGACGCCAATATCGTGGCAGTTGAAGATATAATCCGCTGTATCGCGCCCGGTGGCCTGAAATTCATTGATCAGATCGTGATGATCGATGACTTCATGCGCGCCCAGCTCACGGCACCATTCAACGGATTGTGGCCTTGAGGCGGTGGCGATGACGGTTAGCCCGGTTAGCTGGCGCGCCAGCTGAATCACGCTGGAGCCGACCCCACCGGCGCCATTGATGACCAGCAGTGTTTCCTCGCTGTGTGCTTTCGGATCGGCGGTCAGCTGTAACTGATCGAACAGTCCCTCCCAGGCGGTCAGCCCGGTCAGTGGCATGGCGGCGCTTTCCTCGATTTCCAGTGAGGCGGGCGCATGGGCGACCAGGCGTGAGTCCACCAGTTGCTGCTCGGCATTGCATCCCGGGCGGTCCACCTGGCCGGCATAATAGACCCGGTCACCAACCGCAAATCCCGCTGCATGGTCCCCTACGGCTTCAACGCGACCTACTGCGTCCCATCCCAGGATTTTCGCTTCATCGAGTGGTCCGAGCGCGCCGGCGCGTACCTTGGTATCCACCGGATTGACCGAAATGGCTTCGATACGGACCCGTAAATCGTAACCGTCCGGTTCTGCGATATCAGCGTCAATCAGTTCCAGCGCGCCTGTGGCTCGTACGTCCCGGGCGCCTTTCGTGGCAATGGCCTTCATTCCATTCTCTCCTGACAGGCAGTGTCTTTTCATGAACCAATGGTGGCCCAGGAGGCGCGGTCATGCCAGCGCCTCAGGGCAGGCAAGTGAAGGCGGGTGCGGAGCGGGGTGCCAGAGGCGCATTGAACAGCTGCTCGAGTTCGGGTAACAGCTCACGCAGTAATTGCATGAAAGCCTCGGTAATCGGTGTCGGGTATCGCTCACGGTGCTGTACGACGCCCCATGAGTGCCGCAATGGAAAACCGGGCAATTCGGGAACAGCCAGCAGGCCACTCTGCAATTCCAGCTGCACGGCCATACGAGGGAGCACTGCGACACCCAGTTGCGCCATGACGCCTTGTTTAATGGCTTCGCTGGTCCCGAGTTCGAGTTTGTGATCGAGTGCCAATTGTTGTTGATGGGCATATTTTTCAAGCGCCATACGAGTGCCGCTTCCAGGCTCGCGCATCAATACCTGGTACCGGGAAAAGGCTTCCGGTGTCGGCTGCTCGGTATTCAAAAGCGGATGACCGGGCCAGACGATGGGTAGCAGGTCGTTGTCCATGATGGACATGAAGGTCAGATCGGTGTCTTCGGGTGCCATCCCCATGATGACGAGATCGTCACTGCGTTCTGCGAGGTGGGCGAGAGCTTCGTTGCGATTGACTACGCGCAGGCGTAGTCGTACCTCGGGATAGCGGGCACGAAAACGTGCCAGGATGTGGGGCACGATATACTGAGCTGTACTGACTGCTGCAATATTGAGCTCGCCTCGCAGAGTGCCGGTCAGCTTTGACAAAGCCATCTGCAGGCTGGCGATTTCACCGAAAATGGTACCGATCGACTCCGCCAGAGCATCGGCAGGCGGCAGGATATGCAGGGTCTTGCCAGCATACTTGAACAGGGATTGCCCGAGTGCCTGTTCCAGTTGGCGGATCTGGGCACTGACGGCCGGTTGGGTCAGGCCAAGCTCGGCGGCGGCTCTGGAGTAGGAGTGCTGGCGATAAACGGTCTGGAAAACCTGCAACTGACGGAAGGTCAGCCGGTTGAGCAGAGCGGGCTGGGTCATGCAGATATCCGGTTGTAACGACGATAGTGCCGGGCTGATCGAACAGTAGATTCCTTGCAGGCGCCGAGGGATTTGCAAGTTCAGTGTCCTATCCTGAATGTTAGCAGCTCTTGAACCTCGTTGCGCCTCAGCAAGTGGTCATCGCGTCGTTATGTCTACCTGGGCCGACTGCTAGCAGGGAGTATTGTGTGCCTGAATGCAGGCGAGCAGTATTGGCGTCCGATCATGACAAGCGTTGTCGGAGCATGTGTCATCATGAATGGCCCCAGCTTGAAAAAAGGGGGGCGTGAACAGGCACGCAGCATTGTCCTGAACCCGAGTGAATTCATCCGACAGGAAGTATGACATGTCACACGACTGGGTCGATTTCGCCAAACAGCTGCGCTCTATTGCGCAGACCGGGCAGACTTACACGACCAATCACTATGAGCTCGAACGCTATCGCCAGCTTGAGGCGCTAACCAATCAAATGTTTGCCGTGCTTGGCGATGTGTCCATCGAACAGGTAGAGAACTTCATTATTCCCGAAAGCGGTTATGCGACTCCCAAGGTGGATGTGCGGGGGGCGGTATTTGTCGAGGATCGTGTGCTGCTTGTACGAGAGCGCAAGGATGGCCGCTGGACACTCCCGGGAGGCTGGGCAGATGTCTGTGAGGCACCCTCCGTGGGTGTGCTCCGTGAAATTCTCGAAGAATCCGGCCATGTGGCTGATAATCCGCGCCTGGCCATGCTCAAGGATCGCAGTCTGCATCCCTATCAGCCAGCGACACCGGATCATATCTATAAACTGTTTTATATCTGCGATCACCAGGGTGGAGAGTTCGTGGATAATAACGAGACAGATGCGGCTGATTTCTTCTCGCTGGATGCGTTACCGCCACTGTCCATGGGTCGTACCCTGGCCGAAGATATCCTTGAGTGTCACGCCTTCGCCAGCGGGCGCATCGATCGCGTCCATTCGGACTGATTGGACCGAATAGCGACAACTCTGAGCGCTTTTTGTCCGATCGGTCAAAAGTATCGATGGCATCCTGATCGGCATGGAACGTAATCGACGTTCGCCGCATCATCAAAGCACTTTCGCGAAGAAAGTGACGAATATCGGAGAGTGCCCTTCATGGATGCCTTGCTCATCATCGATATGCAGATCGGGATCTGCACCGGCAGACCCTGTCATGATATCGATGGCGTCATTAATCGAATCAACGCATTGGCGGCGGGGATGCGCGATCGGGGCAACCCGGTGATTCACCTGCAATATGATGGTGTATCCGACTCCGCCATGGCGCCCCTGCATGCCGGTTGGAGGTTGCTGCCTCCCATTCAGCGTCCCGAAAGCGATTGGGTGGTGCGCCGTAGCGCCAGCGATGCTTTCCTGGGGACCTCGCTGGTCGAAATACTGCATGAAGCCGGTGTGACTCGTCTGCTGCTCACTGGTTACGCGACCGAACTGGCTGTCGATACCACACTGCGTGCGGCGTTGAGTCACGGTTTCGATGTCGTGGCTGTTTCGGATGCGCATACTACCTGTGATCGCGGCTCCCTGCCGGCAGGCACCATCATCGATTACCATCAGCAGCTCTGGACCGAGCTGATTTGCCCGATTGCGCAACTGGAATTGCTGACCACGGCAACTCTGCTGCGCTCCTCCTTTACCGTGGCTACTCCCGTGGATACCGGCCCCCATGTTCAACCGTCTGCTCCATTTCGACTGGAGTGTTCGTGCTGACAAACGCTGGTACGGCACAGCGCTTCGTACCGGGGATGGCTGGACGATCGAGCCTGCCAGGCCCGCGCCGGATGACGTCCTGTCCCTGCTGTTCGCGCAATCCGATACCTTTGCAACGCTGGCTGGTTTCGATATGCCCATCGGTTTACCAACCGCGATCAGGGCATCGTTTCCGCAGGGGCGCTTCCCCGAGGTCCTGTTGGAGTTGGGGCAGGGTGCCTGGCAGACGTTCTTCGATGTAGCTGACCACATCACATCCGTACATCCGTGGCGTCCTTTCTATCCGCAGCGAGCCTTGCGCGGTCAAAAGCAGCAGGATCTGGCCCGGGCGCTGGGCGTTGAGCATATCGATCAACTACGTCGACGTTGTGAGCGAGCCGGTCATGGTAGTCCTGCTGCCTGCCCGTTGTTCTGGACACTGGGCGCCAATCAGGTGGGCAAGGCAGCCATATTCGGGTGGCGCAATATCCTGCAGCCGGCCGTTCGCCGTGGCGCTCATCTCTGGCCATTTGATGGCGATCTGGACACGCTTGCAAAACAATCTGGCGTCGTAGTGTGTGAAACCTGGCCTGCCTGGGCCGCTCGCGCGCTGGGATTGGAACGCAATGGGTATCAGAGCAAGCGAAAACAGCTGGATCGTCGTGACTGGTGTCGTCAGCTACTGCGACAGCAGAAAGCCGTTTGGTACTGGGAAAGTGCCGCACTTGATCAGATGGCCACTGGTTTCGGCAGTCGAGCCTGGGGAGAGGATGCCTTCGATGCCATGCTGGGTGTTTTGCACATGACCAGTGTCGTGGATGGCCATCATCCGGAAGAGTATCCCGAAGATCCGACGCTTCTGAACTGGGAGGGATGGATCCTGGGGCGTGCCGGAGCAGTGACCTGGCGTCGCTGCTCCGGTGGCCGATGATATCAGCCGATATGGCTGCCGACGCGGACGATTTTCATGGTATTGGTGCCGCCCTGAGCGTTGACGTGGTCGCCTCGCGTGAGGATCACGAAATCATCATGGCGGGCAAGGTCACGTTTCTCGAGTTCGGCAATGGCACGCCGATTGACCTCGCCATTGGGCATTTCATCAGTGTCGAAGTGAATGGCAATGACACCACGATAGAGTGCCATGCGCCGCATGGTGCGTTGATTGCCGGACAAGGCGACGATCGGCAGGCCCGAACGAATACGTGAGGCGATCAACGGCGTATAGCCGGTCTCGGTCAGGCATGCAATGGCTGCGACCCCTTCAAGGTGATTGGCTGCATACATGGCCGAAAGCGCTACCGTTTCGTCAATGCGATGAAACTCGTCTGCCATGCGATGCTTGGATTGCTGTGCTTCCCGTTCTCGCTCTGCACCCAGGCAGAGTCGATTCATGGCTTCGATGGTCTCCACGGGATATTGCCCGGCAGCGGTTTCGGCGGACAGCATGACCGCATCGGTACCGTCAAGGACCGCATTGGCGACATCGAAGACCTCGGCTCGGGTTGGCAGAGGCGATTCAATCATCGACTCCATCATCTGAGTGGCGGTAATGACCACCCGGTTAAGCGTACGCGAGCGAGCAATCAGACGCTTCTGTACGCCAATCAGCTGTGCATCGCCGATTTCCACACCAAGATCGCCTCGAGCGACCATGACGGCATCGGAAGCGAGAATGATGCTATCCATGGTGGCTTCATCGGCTACGGCTTCAGCGCGCTCGACCTTGGCAACCAACGCAATGTGCCGTCCGGCTTCGCCCAGCAGCTCGCGCGCCAGATCCATGTCCTCACCGGAACGGGGAAACGAGACGGCCAGATAGTCGACATCAAGTTCGATGGCCGTTTTCAGATCCTCTCGATCCTTGTCGGTTAGTGCTGAAGCCGAGAGACCACCGCCCTGCTTGTTGATTCCCTTGTTATTGGAGAGCTCGCCGCCCACACGAACACGAGTGTGAATCCTCGGCGACTCCACCTTTTCGACCACGAGCTCCAGACGACCATCATCAAGCAGCAGTACATCTCCGGGCGAGACATCGTCTACCAGCGCCTTGTAGTCACAGCCGACCTGTGTGGCGTCACCCTCATCTCGACCCAGCGACATGTCGATGATAAAGGATTGGTCTTCTTCGAGCTCTACGGGGCCATTGCTGAAGCGCGCGATGCGGATCTTTGGTCCCTGCAGGTCGCCCAGAATGGCTACGTTACGACCATGGCGCTCGGCAGCCTGACGTACAGACTGCACTCGGCGGCGGTGGTCATCGGCATCGCCATGTGAAAAATTCAGGCGAACCACGTCGACACCGGCACGCACCATGGCGTCAAGCACGCCTTCACGATCACTGGCTGGACCGAGCGTTGAAACGATCTTGGTGCGTCGAATGCGGCCGGTATACGATTGCGACATGAGACTCTCTCCTTGCGCGGAATAGCGTATTGAGCTTACTACATTCCCCCGGGTTTCGTCCGGCATCGAATCGTTTCGGGTGTTCTCTTGCAATCCGATTGATCAGACATCACATGGGTTTTTTGCTCATGCGATCGGTTGCTGTCGGGATTGATTTTCATCCGATCAGCATCAAAACCCGGGCAATGATCCGTCCCCTCAGGCAGGGAGCACCCTGAAACGATCGGGACGGCATGAAAACCGGTGCTGGCACCGCCAATCAAGTCGGGGTAGGGTAGGCGCGATTTTGGCACTCATGACGTTAACGTGCCATTGTCACCTTCATCACCTGACCGACCTGTAAGTAAAGTAACGGGGCGACAGGGTCGATGAGTATATACAGACACGATGTCCGGACGATGACCGGATATATCAAGGATGTCGCCGGCGGCGTTGGTCGAATCGGTAGCAGCATCGGACAGGCAGAGATGGAGACCTATGGGTAAGTCACTGGTGATCGTCGAGTCGCCGGCCAAGGCCAAGACCATCAACAAGTATCTGGGCAGCGATTTCATCGTGAAATCGAGCGTGGGTCATATTCGTGATCTGCCGACCAGCGGTCAGGGCAAATCAGCCAGCGATCCGAACGAGCGGGCCCGGCAGGCCGCTGCTACGCGCCGTATGTCGCCCGAGGAGAAGGCTGCCTGGAAACAGCAGAAGCAGCATAATCAGCTGATTCGCCGAATGGGTGTCGATCCCGACAACGGCTGGCGTGCGCATTACGAAATTCTGCCCGGCAAGGAGAAGGTGGTCGATGAGTTGCGTCGCCTTGCCGAAAGTGCCGATGCTGTCTATCTCGCTACCGACCTTGATCGCGAGGGTGAGGCCATCGCCTGGCATCTGCGCGAGACCATCGGGGGCGACGATACTCGCTATCGCAGGGTGGTATTCAACGAGATCACCAAAAATGCCATTCGTCAGGCTTTTGAACAGCCCGGTGAGCTCCAGCTCGACCGCGTACATGCCCAGCAGGCACGGCGCTTTCTGGATCGTGTAGTGGGCTTCATGCTTTCACCTCTGCTTTGGAACAAGGTGGCGCGAGGCCTGTCTGCCGGCCGGGTGCAGTCCGTGGCCGTTCGTCTGATTGTTGAGCGTGAGCGCGAGATTCGGGCCTTCGTTCCCCGTGAATACTGGGATGTGCACGCTGATCTGACAGCTTCGGATGGTAGCCCGGTGCGTTTCGAAGTGGCGCGTCATCAGGGCGAGAATTTCCAGCCTGCTTCCGAAGAGGAAACGCTGCAGAAGATTGCGCCGCTGCGTAGCGCGGATTATGTCATTACCGGACGTGAGGATCGGCCAACCACCAGCAAGCCGAATGCGCCCTTCATTACCTCGACTCTTCAGCAGGCGGCCAGCGGTCGGCTGGGCTTTTCGGTCAAGAAGACCATGACCCTGGCGCAGCGTCTCTATGAGGCGGGGTATATCACCTACATGCGTACCGACTCGACCAATCTGTCGGGTGATGCCATCAGCATGGCGCGCGCCTATATTGACGATCAGTATGGCAAGCGTTACCTGCCAGACTCTCCCAATCGATATAGCAGTCGCGAGGGCGCTCAGGAAGCTCACGAAGCCATTCGCCCCAGTGATGTAAATCGCACCGCAAGCGATCTCAGCGGTATGGAACGGGATGCCGAACGACTCTATGAGCTCATATGGCGACAGTTTGTGGCTTGTCAGATGACGCCGGCTCAGTACCTGTCGACCACGCTGACCATCGAAGCCGAAGGTTTCGAGTTGCGCGCGCGCGGTCGGGTCCTTCGTTTTGATGGCTATACCCGGGTGATGAAGCCGGCCGGGAAGCGGGAAGAGGATCAGTCGCTGCCTGATCTGCAAAAGGGCGCCGAGATGACTCTGGAGGCGCTTGATCCGCAGCAGCATTTCACCAAACCGCCGGCGCGTTATACCGAAGCGAGTCTGGTCAAGGAGCTGGAAAAGCGGGGAATCGGGCGTCCGTCGACCTATGCCTCCATTATTTCCACCATTCAGGAGCGCGGCTATGTGCAACTCGAAAGCCGTCGCTTCTATGCTGAAAAGCTGGGTGAGATCGTCACCGACAGGCTGGTCGAATCCTTCCATGACCTGCTCGATTATGGATTTACAGCGCGCATGGAAGATGAGCTGGATGACGTCGCTGAAGGCGAGCGCGACTGGCGTGCTCTGCTGGACACCTTCTATGACGATTTCCGCCGCAAACTCGAGCATGCCGAGGGTGAAAACGGCATGCGCCCCAATCAGCCGATAGAGACCGATATCGAGTGTCCTACCTGTGGAAGGCCGATGCAGATTCGGACAGCTTCAACAGGGGTATTTCTTGGCTGCTCGGGGTATACCCTGCCACCGAAGGAGCGCTGCAAGACCACCATCGATCTGTTGCCTGGGGATGAAGCCATCCCGGCAGATGCCGACGAGTCGGCAGAAACGGAAGCGCTGCGCGCCAAGCGTCGTAATCCGAATACCGGCACTGCGATGAACAGCTACCTGGTCGATGAGACCCGTAAGCTTCATCTGAGTAATGATGACGATGGCTACTATGAGATCGAATATGGTCAGTTCAGGATCAAGGGCTACGAAGGGCCGACCATCGAATGTGACAAGTGTGGTGCTGAAATGCAGTTGCGATCCGGGCGTTTTGGCAAGTATTTCGCCTGTACCAATGACGAATGCCGCAATACCCGTAAGCTGCTGAAGAATGGCGAGCCAGCGCCGCCCAAGATGGATCCGATTCCCATGCCGGAGCTGGCCTGCCGCAAGGTGGATGATCACTATGTGTTGCGTGATGGCGCCAGTGGCCTGTTTCTGGCGGCCAGCCAGTTCCCCAAAAACCGTGAAACCCGTCCACCCCTGGTAAAGGAACTCAAGGCACACGCCGAGGAGTTGCCTGAAAAGTATCTCTTTCTGTTGGATGCGCCGAGCGAAGATCCGGAGGGCAATCCGGCCCAGATCCGTTTTTCACGCAAGACGAAGAGTCAGTATGTGCTGACCGAGGTTGACGGCAAGGCAAGCGGCTGGCGGGCGATTTTTGATCAGGGTCAATGGCAGGTCGAGGATAATCGCAAGAGTCGCAAGGCATCGTAATCTTTCGGATGGTGAGCCATGAGCGCACGTGCACGCACCAATCAGTTGCTTTATCAGGCACGCTTGCTACTGGCGATGCCGGTGGGCGAAGACGAACATGCCGATGCGCGCCGTATGGCGCTGGAAGAGAGTGCGCTGGCACAGCTTGAGCTGGCGTTGGCCTCACTCATCGAAGAGATTGCCCATATCTGTAACTGGCCGGATATGGAATGGCGACAGGCATTGCTTGATCCACCGCGCAGTGTGGCGGAAATCGAGCGCCTGCGCGCCCTGCGCGAGGACGGCAGCAGTTGGCTGGCAAGGCTGTTGTGGCATATTGATCGATTGCATGGCGAAGAAGGCGCTGCAATGCGTCAGCGGCCCAGCATGACCATTACCACGACCGGCCGTGCCGGGCTGGCTGATGACCTCCATGATGCGCTTGCGGGATTTGCGACGCTACTGCCGGCGTTACGCGAGACCGGAGTAGAGTGGTGACGCCGAGTATTGGCCGTGTTAGGCTGATCTTGCATAGCGACCACGGCAGATGACTGCCGTGGTCGCTTTTCGTTGTCGGACAGACATACAGTACTGTCCGCTTATGGTCAGAGAGGTAATCAATGTCCGACGCCGCGATTCTGGAGATTGTTGAACTTGCCGATGGCGAGGTGGTGCTGCGGCCTTCACAGGGCAATGAGGAACCGCTGGTGGCCATCCGGTTTTCCAGTGAAGTGCTGGATATGCTGCGTTGCAGCCGTTTCGAAGTGGCGCGCGAAATGCTCGATCATGTCATTTCACGCACAACCCTGTGGGAGGGAGATGAGGCCGAAGAGGAGAGTGAGCGCCCGTCGGTTGTTCACTGACGAGTGACAAAGCCGATGCCCGACATCATGTCGGGCAGGTTATGGACGAGAGAGACAACAGACTCAGTCGAGCCCCTGACCGTTGCCCCCGCGGATGATCCCGACGCCGATACCTTCGATTTCCAGTGTCTGGCAGGTTGTATCGACTTCAATAGGCTGAAAATCGGGATTTTCGGCCAGCAGACGCACCTGATTGTTCTGGCGTTCAAAGCGTTTGACCGTGACTTCATCATCCAGTCGGGCCACCACGATCTGGCCGTTACGAATATCGGTGGTGCGATGCACCGCCAACAGGTCGCCTTCGAGTATGCCGGCATCTCGCATCGATAGACCTCGTACTCGCAAGAGGTAGTCCGCATTGGGAGTAAAGAAATCGGCGGGTAGTGGACAGTGACGATCGATGTGTTCGGCCGCCAGAATGGGACTGCCGGCGGCGACCTCGCCAATGACCGGAAGCCCATCGGGCACTTCCTCGTTGTGCGGCAGTCGAATACCTCGTGAGGTCCCGGGCACCATATCGATCACGCCCTTGCGGCGCAGGGCGCGCAAATGTTCCTCGGCGGCATTGGGGGAGCGGAATCCCAGTGCCGAGGCAATTTCGGCCCGAGTCGGCGGGTAGCCGAAATCCTGAATGGTCTGAAGGATGAAGTCGTAAACCAGCTGCTGGCGCTGGGTGAGCGGACGTGTCATGGGCGAGCTCACGATGTTAATGTATACAGCCTGTAATTGTATCCAGCTGTTGGATGGATGCCAACCGCCGGAACGCTCCAGGGTTCCGAGATTGCAACAAATGGACAAGCGACACTGCCATGACGGCCAATGACACCGTGACCCGCCTGCTTGATACAGCCGAGGCGCTGTTTGCCGAGCACGGCTTTACAGAGACCTCCTTACGGCGCATCACCAGCGATGCCGGTGTCAATCTCGCGGCGGTCAACTATCATTTCGGTTCCAAGCAGGCCCTGATTGAATCGGTCTTTTCCCGCTATCTGACGCCTTTTTGCGCTTATTTTCATGCTGAGCTTGATCAGCTCGAAATGCAGTGTGTCAACGATCGGCCACCAACACTCGAGCAACTGCTTGATGTCCTGTTTCGCAGCATGCTGGAAACACCTTCGGAAAGCGGCGACCTGCGGACTTTCATGAAATTGCTTGGAGTGGCTTATAGCCAGAGCCAGGCGCATCTGCGCAAGCACCTTCAGGATCGCTATGGCGATAGCATGAGGCGCTTTCTGGAGCTCTTGCGACAGGCAACACCGGAATTGCCCGCGGAAGAGCGATTCTGGCGACTGCATTTCCTGCTGGGTTCGGTCATCTTTACGCTCTCGGATCCGGTCACACTACGTGATCTGGCTGAAACCGGTTACCACCAGCAGGTACGAATACGCACTCTGACGCAGCGGCTTAAACCGGTCGCCATCAGTGCCATGAGAGCCCCATTACCTGAAATGAACACAACGACACGCGAGGAGCGTGATGCTGATAATGCACTATTCTTCCGCGCTTGAGTGTGTCGCCGGTGGGAGGCCGATGCTCACCCAACAGGACAGGAGTAGACCCTCATGGACGGTGTGAGCGGTGCGGTAATGTGTGATATTGCAGGCACTGAGCTCAATGATGAAGAGCGCGAGTGGCTGCAGGATCCGGCGCTTGGCGGCATTATTCTTTTTGCTCGGAATCTCGTCTCTCCGGCACAGATGCGAGCATTATGCAATGACATCCGGGCGATCAATGACCAGTTATTGATTGCCATTGATCAGGAGGGTGGACGCGTACAGCGCTTGCGTGAGGGGGTGACTCGTCTGCCTCCCATGGCCGCTCTGGGGCGTTTCTGGCAGCAGGATCCCGAGGCGGCTGTGGTGCTGGCGCACGATACAGGCTGGTTGCTGGCGACCGAGATGGCAGCGTGCGGTGTCGATTTCAGTTTCGCCCCGGTACTGGATCTGGATGATGCCCGTTGCCCGGCCATTGGCAACCGGGCATTCTCAAGCGACCCGGCTGCTGTGGTGACATTGGCTGGCGCCTTTATCGACGGTTTGTCAGAGGCCGGTATGGCGGCAGTAGGCAAGCATTTTCCCGGTCATGGGGGGGTCACTCTGGATTCTCATCTGACCCTGCCGGAAGATGATCGATCTCTGGCCGAGCTGCGTGCTCGCGATCTGGTTCCCTTCGAGCAACTGGCGGGTCGCCTTTCCGGTATCATGCCGGCTCATGTTCGTTTTACTGCCGTGGATACTCAGCCGGCCGGTTTTTCATCGCGCTGGCTCGATATGCTGCGCGCATTGCCGGACTTTGCCGGTGCCATCATCTCCGATGATCTATCGATGCAGGGAGCCCATGTGGCAGGAGATGCTGCGGCGCGTGCCCGTGCGGCGCTACAGGCAGGCTGTGATCTGATCCTGATGTGCAATGATGCCGAAGCTGCCGCTCAGGCCCGTCGAGTGATCGATGATTCCGGGACTTTACCCCTCCAGCAAAAGCACCTGAGGCGGCTTCAGCTGGCCGGAACGCGGCCGCCATTGAGCAAGCTGACAGACGATGCCCGTTTGAAAGATATCAGGGTGCGCTTGCAGCAACTGGAGTAGGGCGTGTGCAGAGAGGTTGCGTGCTTTTCCTGAATGCCCTGTTTTCAAATTAATCCAGATTGCTATGAATATCATCGATTCGGGTGCTGCCCTGGCTGGCTCACTTCAGCATCATCTTGCCCAGTGGCTGCACGTGCCGGGCTGGATCCTGTTACCGGGGTTGCTGCTGCTTGTCGCCGTGATCATCGATCTTGGCCTTTATTATCTGATGTCGCGTCTCGAGCATCGGTTGCGACGCTCGCCGCGCCGCTGGGACGACCCCATCATTCACGGTCTGCGTGTTCCTCTGCGTATCTGGATCTGGCTGACAGCGCTCATCGTCAGTATTGGTGTGGCGGGTAGTCATTTCGGTATTGATACGATGGCTCGCTATCTATCGCTGATCGGTGCACTGATCACCCTGCTACTGCTGGCATGGGGCGGCATTCGGCTGCTGCGACGGCTTGAGCAGCGACTGGTTTTTCCGCCGGCCAATTGTCACGCCAAAGCAGTGGATGCCACCTCGGCCTCGGCGGTGACCAAGATCGGTGGCGCGGCACTGATCGTTACCGTGACGCTGATCGGCCTGCAGCTGCTTGGCGTATCCATGTCGAGCATTCTGGCAATGGGTGGTTTCGGCGGCCTGGTGATCGGTTTTGCTGCTCGGGATGTGATGGCCAATTTCTTTGGCGGCATGGTGGTGCATCTCGACAAGCCCTTTGTAGTGGGGGACTGGATCCGTTCGCCCGAGCGTCAGATCGAAGGCATTGTCGAGGACATCGGATGGCGTCTGACGACCATTCGTACCTTTGCCGGGCCACCTCTGTATGTCCCTAATGCGTGGTTCAGCCAGATCTCGGTGGAAACTCCGACGCGCATGCATAGCCGCCGACTCTGGGAGCGGGTTGGCATCCGCTATCAGGATGCTGATGCCATTGAAGGTATCACTGGTGATATTCGCAGGATGCTGAGTGAAAACGAGGACATTGATCCGGACGAACTGATCACCATCAATTTCATACATTATGGCGATTACTCACTCGAGATCATGCTTTATGCCTTTACCGGCGTGACGGACTGGCAGCGCTTCCATGAAATCAAGCAGGCCATACTCCTGAAAGTGCGTGACATCATTCATGAGCATGGCGCCGAACTGGCACTGCCCATGTCTCAGTTGTATCTACCGGAAGGTGTGACGGTTCATGGCGAGCGTGATGATCGTCAGGATCGTGATCAGGCGAACCGGGAACAATCTTCGTCACACGACGAGCATCATCATCAGTCCCGGGGTAATAAAGGTCCCGAATCGGAGCAGGGAGAGAGCGATGCCTGACTCATCGCAACATGAGCGTTCTAACAGTGAATGGCAGCGCCAGCATGCCGACATGCGTGATCTGCTGGCCCAGTCGGATTGCCTGGTCGAACGACCCGCCGTGGAAGCAGCACTGGACCGCATGGCCGAGCAGATGACTCGCGATCTGGCCGATTGTCTACCGGTTTTTTATTGCGTCATGAATGGCGGACTGATTACTACCGGGCATCTGCTGACTCGTCTGGGGTTTCCACTTGAAGTGGATTATCTGCATGCAACCCGCTATCGCGGTGAAACCCAGGGCAGTAAATTGCATTGGCGGGTATCGCCCGAGATTGATATGCGTGATCGGCATGTCGTGATTGTCGACGACATTCTGGATGAGGGCACAACGCTGGCAGCCATCATCGAGCACTGTCAGCGTAATGGCGCCGCCAGTATTGCCAGCGCTGTACTGGTTGACAAGCGCCATGATCGCAAGGCAATTCCCGGTTGGCGCGCTGACTATTGTGGTCTTGAGGTCGAGGATCGCTATGTATTCGGCTTCGGTATGGATTACAAGGGGTATTGGCGCAATGCGCCGGGTATATTTGCTCCACGGGGTCTTTAACCGGAAAGCGTTTTCTGCCCCTCTCGGAGGGCCGCGAATCATGGGAGAAAGGCGATGCTTGCAGTAATCGGTGGCACCGGTATGAGTGAACTGGCAGCTATCGAGATCATACGGCGCAAGGGCAGCGAAACACCGTTGGGCGCCGCTTCGTCAGGTGTGCTGCATGCTCGTCTCGATGGTCACGAATTGCTGTTTCTGGCGCGCCATGGCCATCCCCACAAGATGCCACCGCATCGGATCAATTACCGAGCCAACCTCTGGGCATTGAAACAGGCCGGCGCCACCCGGGTCGTGGGTGTCAATGCAGTAGGTGGCATTGAAGCTGCCTTGTCGCCCGGCACCATGGTGATACCTGATCAACTGATCGACTATACCCATGATCGGGAAGCGACCTTCTTCGATGGTCGCTTCAGGCCACTACAACACATCGATTTTTCCTGGCCTTACACGGAAACGTTGCGACAGGATCTTTCAAACGCAGCGGCTGACTGTGGTGAAACGGTGATTTCGGGCGGGGTATACGGTGCCACTCAGGGGCCCCGGCTGGAAACGGCAGCCGAGATTGCCCGCATGACCCGTGATGGCTGTACCCTGGTGGGTATGACCGGTATGCCCGAGGCCGTGCTGGCACGCGAGCTTGGCATGGAGTACGCCTGTCTGGCGCTGGTGGTCAATCCGGCCGCCGGGGTGACCGAGCATGAAATCAGCATGGAGGAGATTCACGCTGTACTCGAGCAGGGGGTCGAGCGTGCCCGGAGGGTTATCAGAGCCCTGCTTGAGCACGCTTGAGCACGACGCTTTTGCAGACTCAGGCTGCCTGAGCCTGCTGTTCCAGCCGATCCAGCAGCGCCTCCACGGCCTCGAAGCGCTTTTCCGGCTCAGCCATTTCGGCCTCGAAGCGCAGGGTGTCACTGCCATCGAGGCGATAACGCTTCGGTTCCTTCTGAATCAGTTCAATCAGCGTCATGGGGTCGATGGCTGGCTTTTCGGTAAACTGAATACGGCCTTTCTGCTCGCCCGCTTCCAGCCTCGTGACGCCTAGCCGAGCAGCCTGGAGTCGCAGTCGGGTCTGACGGAACAGATTGCGTACAGCATCGGGTAACAGACCAAACCGATCCACCATTTCAACCTGCAATTCACGCAGCTCTTCTTCGCTGTTCGCATTGCTGATGCGCTTGTACATGATCAGACGCTGCTGTACGTCGCGCAGGTATTCTTCGGGGATCAGTGCTGCCATATTGAGGCTGATTTCGATGCCGGCATCGAGTGGTGCCTCGATATTGGGGGTCTGACCATTGCGGATCGCCTTGACGGCCCGATCGAGCATTTCCATGTAGAGCGTATACCCGATGGTTTCGATCTGACCGCTCTGCTCCTGGCCCAGCAACTCGCCAGCGCCACGGATCTCGAGATCATGACTGGCCAGTGTAAAGCCGGCACCCAGATCTTCAGCCTGTGAGATGGCTTCCAGGCGCTTGCCGGCGTCAGCGGTCATCTGTTTGGGCGGCGGAGTCAGCAGGTAGGCATAGGCCTGATGGTGTGATCGTCCCACCCGGCCGCGCAGCTGATGTAACTGGGCCAGCCCGAACTTGTCAGCGCGTTCGATGATGATGGTATTGGCGCTGGGCACATCGATACCGGTTTCGATGATGGTTGAGCAGACCAGGACATTGAAGCGCTTGTGGTAGAAGTCGGACATGGCACGCTCCAGTGCCCGTTCGGCCATTTGTCCATGCGCAATACCAACCCGTGCATCCGGCACCAGCTCTCTTACCTTTTCGGCAGTGCTCTCGATGGTGCGGACTTCATTATGAAGATAGTAGACCTGACCGCCACGCAACAGTTCGCGCAGAATGGCTTCCTTGAGCGTCGCCTCGTTGCGTTGCTGGACGAAGGTTTTTACCGACAATCGGCGCGCCGGTGGCGTGGCAATGATCGACAGATCCCGCATGCCGCTCATTGCCATCGACAGGGTTCTGGGGATAGGCGTGGCGGTCAGGGTGAGAATGTCGACCTCGGCACGCAGTTGCTTGAGTCGCTCCTTCTGCGAAACGCCAAAGCGGTGTTCCTCATCAACGATGATCAGTCCGAGATTGGCGAAATCAAGCTCGCGGCCCAGCAACTTGTGGGTGCCGATCACGATATCGGCACGGCCATCACTGATCCGTTCGAAGGCGCGGGACTGCAGCTTGCCTCCCTGGAATCGGGAAAGAATCTCGATATTGACTGCGGTATCGGCAAAGCGATCACGGAAGTTGTCATAGTGTTGCTGGGCCAGCAGGGTAGTGGGTACCAGCACGGCGACCTGACGACCCGATTGAACTGCGAGAAAGGCGGCTCGCATGGCAACCTCGGTCTTGCCGAAGCCGACATCGCCACAGATCACCCGATCCATCGGCTGAGTGGAAGTCATGTCATGGATGACGGCATCAATGGCGATCCGCTGATCGGGCGTCTCCTCGAAGGGGAAGGAGGCCGCAAAACGAGCATAGGCATCATCAGGTGGATCGCAGGCAAAACCCTCCCGGGCTTCGCGGCGTGCATAGACGTCCAGTAGTTCGGCGGCGGTATCGCGCACCCGTTCAGCCGCCTTGCGTCGCGCCTTGTCCCACTGATCGCTGCCCAGGCGATGGAGTGGCGCGGACTCATCGCTGGCGCCGTTATAACGCGAGATCAGGTGCAGGCTGTCGACGGGCACATAGAGGCGAGCGCCTTCGGCATATTCCAGTGACAGAAATTCTGCCGGTGTACCACCGGCCTCTATGGTCTCCAGGCCGAGATAGCGACCGACACCATGATGCTGGTGCACCACTGGCGCTCCCTGGCGCAGCTCGGACAGATGACGAACAGCCAGTTCGCTGTCATCGGTCGCCTTCTGCTGACGGCGACTCTGCCGCACGACCTCCCCGAACAATTCGGTCTCGGTCAGGACCACTACTTTTTCATCGTGCAGCCAAAGGCCTTCGTCGAGTTCTCCTTCGGTCAGTGCATATTGGCACCTGTCAGTCATGAACGCCGACCAACTGCCCATACTGGCAAGGGTCAGGTGCAGTGGTGCGAGGGTTTCTTCAAGCGCTTCGCGGCGACCACGAGATTCGGCAACAAAGAGCACGCGCTGATCACTATAGGTGGTCAGGAACTGCTCGAGTGTTTTCAGCGGGGTCGTGGAACGACCATCGACGGCAACTTCGGGGAGTGCTTCGGTGGCGAGTGCCACAGCATGCCGATGTGCTTCACGGGTAATCTGTAGACGCGGATAACGCTTGATGCGTTCGAACAGCTCACTGACAGGTGTAAAAAGGCGATGCGGTGCCAGCAGGGGGCGAGTCGGATCAACACCGAGATTCTCGAAGCGGGTCTGGATCGAGTCCCAGTGTGTTTCCGCTGCCTCGTAAGTGCCCGGTAGCATGGCGATTTGCAGTCGGTCACCGATATGGTCGAACAGTGTGGCCGTCTCTTCAAAGAACAGTGGCAGGTACTGTTCCAGCCCGGGGGCAGGGATACCCTGGAGGGCGTCGAGATACAGGGGGCAGTGGCGTGGGTCGACATCGAACAGGGTTTCGAAGCCCTCGCGAAAGCGCGCTATCGCTTCGGGGGTCAGCGGGTACTCGTGTGCCGGTAACAGCTCGATGTGCTCAATGCGATCACGTGAGCGTTGAGTATCGGGATCGAAGGTCCGCAGAGTGTCAAGCTCATCATCGAACAGGTCAATGCGCAGAGGTGCTTCGCTGCCAACCGGATACAGATCGATCAGAGCGCCTCGAAAGGCATACTCGCCGGGTTCCTGTACCGTCTCGACAGCGCGATAGCCGCTGCGATGCAATTGATGACGGAAGTGCTCTCGATCGATGCGCATGCCCACTTCAAGGCGAAGCGCCTGGATGGCCACAAAGTCACTCGGGGGCAGCCTCTGCATCAGGGTATTGACCGGCACAAGCACAATGCGGGCGCTGCCATGCTGAAGCTGACGCAAAGTGCGTAGCCGTGATGACACGATATCCTGATGGGGAGAGAAACTGTCGTATGGCAGCGTTTCCCAATCGGGGAAAACCAGGATGTCATCCGGTGCACTGCTGTAGAAGCGCAGTGCGCCCTCCATGCGCTGAGCACTGGCGGTATCCGGCGTCATTACCAGCAGGGGAACAGCGCTCTCATCGGCCAGCCGGGCAAGTGCCAGGGCTTCGGCGCTACCATGTGGCGCCTGCCAATAGCGGAGTTCTTGATTCGAGGTCGGCGCCTGAGGCGCCAGCGGATTGAGTACGGAACTGGACACGGGCATCGATCGGTTGTCGGTGTGACGAGACAATAGCAGAAAGTAGCTCTTTGATGGGGGTTGGATCACGACGTTTAAAGCATATCGTCGCTATGCCCCCGCTCATGAGGCCTGATTGTGCGTGTTCGGGCGTGGCATGGCCCAGGCTTTCGAGCCCGTGCGAGGTTAACGAGCCAGTCATGGCAAGAGGTACAGGGGATCTGTGTAGTGTTTTTGTAGCAGGCTTACAGCGGCTGCTACTACAGGGACGTTGTTCGCTTCCCTGGCCCTTCGGATAATCCCGGCCCGAGCGGCCTGGTGAAGGCCTTATCCGAAAGGGCAAAAGGAGCACCATGATGGGGAGTGAGCGAGAGGCATGCCTGGAACAATGGCAGGCTCAGGAGGCGCTTGCCGAGGAAATGATTCCTCTGCTGGGACAGCTCTATCGCCAATACAACGTTGTACCACTACTGTATGGCCGGTCGCTGGTCAATCAGTCAGTGATCGGGATTCTCAAGCATCATCGTTATGCGCGTCGCGTGGCCGGTGTTGAGCTGACAGTGCGAGATACCTTCCCGATTCTCAAGCGGTTGCTGGAACTTTCGCCAGGCGCTTCGCACATTGATCTGGGTCAGCTGGCCAGAGGATTGGCGCAAAGTCCGCTGCGAAATGACCCGATGCGTTATCTGCGCGAAACTCTGGCACCGGTAGTGGATCGCCACCGGCAAGAAGCCGAGGCAGACTGTAGCGCCAGGGATGTCGTGCTTTACGGTTTTGGTCGGATCGGTCGCTTGTTGGCACGACTTCTGATCGAGCGTACCGGGAGCGGTTCGGCGCTTCGATTGCGAGCCATAGTGGTGCGTGGCGGTGCCGAAGACCTGGAGAAGCGGGTCAGTCTGCTGCGACGCGACTCAGTGCATGGTCCCTTTGCCGGCACCCTGACCCTTGACGAAGAGAATGGAGCCGTTATCGCCAACGGCAACTACATCCGGTTTTTGCATGCCGATTCACCCGAAGCCATCGACTATACCGAGTACGGAATCAGGGATGCGCTGGTGATTGATAACACCGGTTGCTGGCGGGATCGGGCAGGTCTGTCAAAACATCTGCAGGCACCGGGCGTGTCCAGAGTGTTGCTGACAGCCCCTGGCAAGGGCGATATCCGCAATGTCGTCTTCGGGGTGAATCATCATGCGTTGCCAGATGATGAACGTATCGTATCGGCAGCCTCATGTACCACCAACGCCATTGTGCCGATTCTCGGTGCAGTGCATGAGCGCTATGGTATTCGTCAGGGGCATGTGGAAACCGTGCATGCTTATACCAACGACCAGAATCTGATTGATAACCATCACAAGGGAGAACGGCGCGGGCGCAGTGCTGCACTTAATATGGTACTGACCGAAACAGGGGCCGCGAAGGCAGCCGCTCGGGCGTTACCTGAGCTCGAAGGGCGCCTGACGGCCAGTGCCATTCGCGTACCGATTCCCGATGTGTCCATGGCCATTCTACATTTGAACCTGGAGCGTGAGGTGGATCGCGAAGGCATCAATGCCTACCTGCGTGAGTTGTCCCTTTCTTCGAAACAGCGCCGGCAGATTGATTATATCGACTCACCCGAAGTGGTTTCCTCGGATTTCATTGGCAACCGACACGCCGGAATCGTGGATGGCCGGGCGACCATAGCCGGTGAGCATCAGGTTGTGCTCTATGTCTGGTATGACAATGAATTCGGATACAGTTGTCAGGTTGTTCGGCTGGTACAGCAAATGGCTGGGGTCAGGCTTTCTTCCCTGCCGGAGCAATAGTCGAGTGCTTGTGACTGATCGGGTAAAAGCCTGATCAGTCGCCTTTGCAGGGCTTATTTGCACCGTTCGAATAGTGGTATTTATCGGCCGCGGACCATATAATGCGGCCGATTTTCAGTGGGAACCCCTGTCGCGACTGCTTCCGATCATCGTCGATCGGATATCCCGCCCGCGAGGTAAAGCTCGAACACTATCGACCTCTCTGATCCGTGCTCGGGCGCTTCCCCTGACCAGCAAATCGGTTTCAACTCTGGCAACTGGGCAAGTCCATGATAGAAATCAAACGAGGCCTGGACCTTCCCATAGCGGGAGCGCCGGCTCGGCAGATCGAGTCGGGAAGTCATGTCGAGCATGTGGCAGTAATGGGTGTCGATTATATCGGCATGAAACCGACCATGTCGGTACGCGAGGGTGATCACGTCGCACGTGGACAAACGCTGTTCACTGACAAGAAAACCGAAGGTGTACGCTACTGTGCCCCGGCGACTGGTGAAGTCGTGGCCATTAATCGTGGTGAGCGACGCCGCTTGTTGTCGGTAGTCATTCGAGTCGATGAGACTGGCTCACCCGAGCCGATAGCATTCGAGCCGGTTGATGACAGTGCACTCGAGAATATGGCTCGTGAGCAGATTGTTGATTGGCTCAATCAGACCGGGCTCTGGGTGTCGCTGCGTACACGACCTTTTTCCCGAGTGCCGGCGCTTGATGCCGAGCCGGCAGATATCTTCGTCACGGCCATGGATACCCATCCGCTGGCAGGTGATCCTGCCCTGGTTATCGCCGAACGTCGCGAGGCATTTGTCAAAGGCCTGGCGGTGCTGCGGCGACTCACCCGTGGGCGTGTTTACGTCTGCCATGCGCCGGATGCCGATATCCCCGGCAGTGAACTTGAACGGGTACAGCACGAGAGTTTTCGTGGGCCTCATCCTGCCGGACTGGTCGGGACGCATATTCACTATCTGTCTCCCGTAGGGCTGGCACGCCAGGTCTGGCATATCGGCTATCAGGATGTCATCGCCATCGGTCTGCTGTTCGGCGAGGGGCGTTTGAACAGCGAGCGTGTCATCGCCATCGGGGGGCCACGAGCCCGGCAGCCCAGATTGGTCCGGACCCTGCTGGGTGCCAGTCTTGATGAACTGTTGAAAGGTGAGATCGAGCAGCCCGACGATACTCGTGTCATTTCCGGCTCGGTCTTTGGTGGTACCACAGCACGTGGGGCACTGGCCTACCTGGGCCGTTTTCATGATCAGGTAAGTCTGGTCGAAGAGGGGGACAAGCATGCCTTCATGGGCTGGCTGTCCCCCGGACGCAAGCGTCACTCCGTGCTGGGTATCTATCTATCTCGCTTTATCAAGCCGGCCGAATATCGTCCGAATACCAATACCAATGGTTCAGAACGGGCCATGGTGCCGGTTGGCAGTTACGAGACGGTCATGCCTCTGGATATCCTGCCTACCCAGCTGTTGCGGTCACTGATCGTCGGGGATATCGAATCGGCCATGGCGCTGGGATGCCTTGAGCTGGATGAGGAGGATCTGGCGCTGTGCACTTATGTTTGCCCCGGCAAGTATGAATACGGTCCGATCCTGCGTGAAAATCTGATGACGATCGAAAAAGAGGTGTGACGCATGGGTATTCGTCGCTATCTGGATAACATTGCGCCGCACTTTCATCAGGGCGGTCGGTTCGAGCGCTACTACGCCTTGTATGAAGCGGTCGATACCATTTTCTACTCTCCGCCGACGGTGACCCGCAGCACTGCCCACGTGCGTGACGGCATTGATCTCAAGCGGATCATGATCACAGTCTGGTTATGTACCTTTCCGGCGATGTTCTTCGGGATGTACAACACCGGACTGCAGGCCAATCTGGCGATTGCCGATGGCGCCGGTTCGCTTGCCGGATGGCGTGAGGCCATCACCATGGCATTGGCGGGCAGTCATGATCCGCAGAGTATCTGGGCGAATTTCGTGCTGGGTGCGACCTGGTTCATTCCCATCTATGCGGTCACGTTTATCGTGGGCGGTTTCTGGGAAGTGCTGTTTGCAGTTCGTCGCGGCCATGAGGTCAATGAAGGCTTCTTCGTGACCTCGGTACTGTTTGCCCTGACCCTGCCTGCCACTGCACCGCTCTGGCAGGTGGCGCTTGGTATTACCTTCGGTGTGGTGATTGGCAAGGAAGTTTTCGGGGGGACTGGCAAGAATTTCCTCAATCCGGCACTGACCGGGCGAGCGTTTCTCTATTTCGCCTATCCCGCGCAGATGTCAGGAGATTCGGTCTGGGTGCCGGCTGATGGCTATAGCGGGGCGACTGCACTGTCTACCGCTGCTCAGAATGGTCTGCATCAACTGATGACTCAGACCAGCTGGAGCGATGCCTTCCTCGGTTTCATGCAGGGATCAATCGGGGAAACCTCGACACTGATGATCTTCATTGGTGCCGCGGTATTGCTCTGGACCCGGATTGCCTCCTGGCGAATCATGCTGGGCACGTTGCTGGGCATGGCGGCTACAGCTTCGCTGTTCAACTGGATGGGGTCGACCACCAACCCGATGTTTGCAGTGCCATGGTATTGGCATCTGGTAATGGGTGGTTTCGCCTTCGGTATGGTCTTCATGGCAACCGACCCGGTATCGGCCTCGATGACCAATCCCGGCAAGCTTTGTTTCGGTGCGCTGATCGGTGTCATGACAGTACTGATCCGGGTGGCCAATCCAGCTTTCCCTGAAGGGGTCATGCTGGCGATTCTGTTTGCCAACCTGTTTGCGCCGCTGATGGATCATTTCGTGATCCAGGCCAATATCAAGCGCCGTCAGAAACGTCTGGCGATGATCGATACCGGACGAGAGGTGGCATAAATGGCAGCCAACAAGAACTCCGTTGCCCGTACGCTGATCGTCGCGCTGGTGCTCTGTGTGGTTTGCTCGGTGGTGGTTTCAACCGCTGCCGTGGCACTGCGTCCCAAGCAGCAGCAGAACGAGGAGCTGGATCGCAAGAGCAATATTCTCCGGGTCGCCGGGCTCTATGAGTCAGGGCGCAGTATCCAGTCGCAGTTTGCGCAGATTACACCCCGAGTGGTAAATCTGAATACAGGCGAATATGACGACAGTATCGATCCGGAGAAATACGATCAGCTGGCGGCAGCGGCTGATCCTTCGGAATCCCGCACGCTGAGTGGTCCGGATGATCGTGCCGGTATTGGCCGGCGTGAGAATTACGCCACGGTCTATCTGGTCGGCGACCCTGATAATCCTGATGAAATCATTCTGCCGGTGCGAGGACAGGGGCTCTGGTCGCTGATGCTGGGTTATCTGGCGCTCAAGGGAGATGGCAATACTGTCGTAGGGCTCTCCTTCTACCAGCAGGGCGAAACCCCAGGGCTGGGCGGCAAGGTCGACAGCGCGCACTGGAAGTCACTGTGGCCGGGCAAGGAGATCTATCCCGATGACAGCATGAACCCCGCCATACGCCTGGTGAAAGGCGGCGTTGACAGTAATACGCCGGATGCCGAACACAAGGTGGATGCGCTCTCGGGGGCGACCCTGACGAGTCGTGGGGTGACCAATCTCATGCAGTTCTGGCTGGGCGACGAGGGATTTTCCAAATATCTCGCGCGCTTCCGTGACGTGTCTCAAGGAGTCTGATCATGGCGAATACCGATACGCCCACCGGCGTGCTGACGACGCCGATCTTCCGCAACAATCCGATTACCCTGCAGATCCTGGGGATCTGTTCGGCGCTGGCGGTAACCAACTCCATGCAGACCGCCCTGGTAATGGGCATTGCGGTGAGTCTGGTAACGGCCTTCTCGAGTTTCTTCGTGTCGCTGATTCGTCACCAGATGCCTTCCTCGATTCGAATCATCGTGCAGATGACCATCATTGCTTCCCTGGTCATCGTGGTTGATCAGGTACTACGTGCCTATGCCTATGACATCTCCAAGCAATTGTCGGTTTTCGTGGGCCTGATCATCACCAACTGTATTGTCATGGGACGTGCCGAAGCCTATGCCATGCAGAACGGCCCGGTCATGAGCTTTCTCGATGGGATCGGCAATGGCCTGGGATATACCGTGATCCTGCTCATTGTTGGCTTTTTTCGTGAACTGCTGGGCGCAGGTGCCATCTTCGGCATTACCGTACTGCCAACGGTCAGCAACGGCGGGTGGTATGTTCCCAATGGGTTGATGCTGCTACCGCCTTCGGCGTTTTTCGTGATTGGGCTGCTGATCTGGGGATTGCGCAGTCTCAGTCCTGAGCAGGTGGAAACCACCGAATACCGGATCAGGCCGAACACTCGTCCGCTGGAGGCCTTCTGATGTTCGAGCACTATTTGAGTCTGTTCATCAAGGCCGTCTTCGTTGAAAACATGGCGCTGGCCTTTTTCCTTGGCATGTGTACCTTCCTGGCGGTTTCCAAGAAGGTCTCCTCGGCGATCGGGCTGGGCGTTGCCGTTATCGTGGTATTGACCATCACGGTACCGGTCAACAATCTGATTCTGCACTATCTGCTGGGGCCGGGGGCGCTCAGCTGGACCGGTATGGATGGCGCCGGACAGATTGATCTGACTTTCCTCGGCCTGCTCAGCTACATCGGTGTGATCGCCGCACTGGTACAGATTCTCGAGATGTTCCTCGACAAGTTCGTGCCTTCTCTTTACAACACCCTGGGCGTTTATCTACCGCTGATTACGGTGAACTGCGCCATTCTTGGCGCTTCGTTGTTCATGGTTCAGCGCGACTATGCCTTCGGTGAGTCGGTTGTATATGGCCTTGGGGCTGGCGTC
The DNA here is from genome assembly GCF_008247605.1 of Kushneria phosphatilytica. Classification (NCBI taxonomy): domain Bacteria; kingdom Pseudomonadati; phylum Pseudomonadota; class Gammaproteobacteria; order Oceanospirillales; family Halomonadaceae; genus Kushneria; species Kushneria phosphatilytica. The sequence goes on from NZ_CP043420.1 coordinate 1,592,155, forward strand.
GGCTGGGCACTGGCCATTACCGCCCTGGCGGGGATTCGCGAGAAGCTCAAGTACAGCGATGTACCCGCGGGACTTCAGGGGCTGGGCATTACCTTTCTGACGGTTGGGCTGATGTCACTTGGCTTCATGTCCTTCTCCGGCGTGCAGCTTTAAGCCGCGGCCGTGTCCCCCAACAGAATGACGGATAACAGGTAACAGACATGGTCGATACATCCGTAATCCTGCTCGGTGTCGTCATGTTCACGGTGATCGTCCTCGGGCTGGTGGTCGTGATTCTGGCAGCCCGTAGCCGGCTGGTCAGCAGTGGCGACGTCACCATCGAGATCAACGATGATCCTGACAACACCCTGACCACCCAGGCGGGTGGAAAGCTGCTGCAGACTCTGGCCGCCAATGGCATCTTTCTCTCTTCTGCCTGTGGCGGTGGAGGCTCCTGTGCCCAGTGCAAATGCCGGGTACAGGATGGTGGTGGATCAATTCTGCCGACCGAGGAGAGCCATTTCACCATGGGTGAAAAGAAGGAGGGGTGGCGGCTCTCCTGTCAGGTACCGGTCAAGCAGAACATGAAGATTCAGGTCCCTGAGGAAGTGTTCGGGGTCAAGAAGTGGGAGTGCACGGTCGTGTCCAACGACAATGTGGCCACCTTCATCAAGGAACTGACCCTGAAACTACCGGAAGGCGAGGATGTGGCGTTTCGGGCAGGGGGCTACATGCAGCTTGAAGCGCCGCCCTACGACATTGCTTTCAGCGACTTCGATATTCCCGAAGAGTATCGCGGTGACTGGGAAAAGTTCGGGCTGTTCAATGTGCGCGGCAAGACTACCGAGCCGGTAATCCGTGCCTACTCGATGGCCAACTATCCTGAAGAGCGCGGTATTCTCAAGTTCAATATACGTATTGCTACGCCGCCTCCGAAAAGTGAGCATCCCCCGGGGCTGATGTCGACCTGGGTCTTCAATCTCAAGGAAGGCGACAAGGTGACCGTCTATGGGCCCTTCGGTGAATTTTTTGCTCGTGATACCGATGCCGAGATGATCTTCATTGGTGGTGGCGCCGGCATGGCACCCATGCGTAGTCATATCTTCGATCAGCTCAAGCGACTGGGCAGTGATCGCAAGATCTCGTTCTGGTACGGGGCGCGATCAATGCGCGAGTCGTTCTATAATGATGAATACGATCAGCTGGCTCTCGAAAATGCCAATTTCGAATGGCATCTGGCACTTTCCGATCCGCAGCCCGAGGATCAGTGGGAAGGCCCAACGGGCTTTATTCACAATGTGCTGTACGAGCGTTATCTGAAGGATCATCCGGCGCCCGAGGACTGCGAATACTACATGTGTGGTCCGCCGATGATGAATGCCTCCGTGATCAAGATGCTTACCGATATGGGGGTTGAGCCGGAAAACATCCTGCTGGATGATTTCGGCGGCTGATCGCAAACTCGTTTGGGAAGGCGCCAGGGGTAGATAATGCCTCGGCGCCTTTTGCCATGAAACAGCTCTATTTGCCTGGCGGGGCCGGCCTCTGCCGAACAGATGCCTTGCCGGAGGAGAAGAGCAGGGAGGATGTTGTGATGACTACCTGGTTACTGGTACTGGCGGCCATGCTGCTGTTGGTGACGGCCATGTCAATTGGTGTACTGCTCGGGCGTAAACCGATTGCCGGCTCCTGTGGCGGTCTTAATCGGCTGGGAATGAAGGAAGGGTGTGATATCTGTGGTGGCAACGATGATGTCTGCGAAAAGCGGACTCGAGAGGTCAGCGCCCAGGGGCGCGCGGATCTCGCCGTCGATGCCATGCGTCGACGCTAAAGCCTGATCAGGGAGTGGATGCCGCGGTATGGCCGTTTATCATTATGATGTTGTTGTCATCGGTTCGGGTCCGGCCGGCGAAAGTGCCGCGATCAATGCGTCCAAGCATGACAAGCGCGTTGCCATTGTTGAGGCGCAATCCACTGTAGGTGGCAATTGTACTCACCGTGGCACGATTCCTTCCAAGGCATTGCGTCATGCAGTCAAACAGCTGATGCAGTTTCGTGACAATCCGCTGTTTCGTGAAATTGCCGAACCGCGCGGCGTGTCGTTCCCTCGTATGCTGGAGCGCTCGCGACGAGTGATCGAGCAGCAGGTCGAAATGCGCACAGCCTTTTATAATCGAAACCGTATCGATGTTTATCATGGGACGGCCAGCTTCAATGATGCTCATACACTTGTGGTACGAGATGCCCATGAGGGTCATGAAGAGCTCGGCGCCGACGAATTTGTCATTGCCACTGGTTCACGCCCCTATCGTCCGAGGGATATCAATTTCCGTCATCCGCGTATCTTCTGTTCTGATACCATTCTTGGCCTGTCGCATACGCCGCGGCGCATGATCATTTATGGTGCCGGGGTGATCGGTTCGGAATATGCCTCCATTTTTTCCGGTCTGGGGGTCAAGGTCGATCTGATTGATACTCGTGATCGACTATTGTCTTTTCTGGACGACGAGATCAGCGATGCGCTTTCCTATCACTTGCGCAACAACGGCGTACAGATCCGTCACAACGAAGAGTATGAACGGGTCGAAGGTGATGATGCCGGGGTGACGCTCTATCTCAAATCAGGCAAGCGGCTGCGCGCTGATACCTTCATGTGGGCCAATGGCCGCACAGGCAATACTGATCAGTTGGGATTGGAAAATATCGGATTGGAGACCAATTCGCGTGGTCAGGTACAGGTTGATGAGCATTATTGCACGGCGCTGGCACACGTTCATGCTGCCGGTGATGTGATCGGTTGGCCGAGTCTGGCCAGTGCTGCCTATGATCAGGGCCGCTCCGCTTCCGGCGATGCCATGAATACCTCCTTTCGTTACGTCAATGATATTCCCACCGGCATTTACACCATCCCTGAGATCAGTTCACTGGGTCGAAACGAGCGGGAGCTGACTGAAGCGCGGGTACCCTATGAAGTGGGGCAGGCTTTCTTCAAGGATACCGCTCGGGCGCAGATTACCGGCGATACGGTGGGCATGCTGAAGATTCTGTTTCATCCTGAAACACTGGAGATATTCGGTATCCATTGTTTCGGAGATCAGGCTTCCGAGATCGTTCACATCGGTCAGGCGATCATGAACCAGCCGGGCGAAGCCAATACATTGAACTACTTCGTCAATACGACCTTCAATTACCCGACCATGGCAGAAGCCTATAGGATTGCGGCCTATAACGGGCTCAATCGAGTCTGTTGAAAGCTCGTTTTGAGCGGCAGCTCAGCCATCCTGTTGTCCTCTGCTCTCGCGGCGTACCGCCATAATGAAGTTCTTGCCGAAGCGATCTGCGCCATGATTGCGTTCCAGCATGCGCTGGGCAAACATTCGCCAATAAATGAACAGGCCGCCCAGCAGAAAGAGAATGCTGGCAAAGGTGAACTGGCTGGCCGCCAACCGATAGATAGCGGTTTTATCACCTGAGCTTTCAAAGTGGATCAGGTAGGGGACGGACGCGACGACAAACAACGCCGAGCCGACAATAAAGGTGGCAAGTGTGAAGTTGAACAGTTCCATGTAGAGTTTTGACGGCGCATCGACCAGTTGTAATAGATTGGCGCAGGCGCCTACAACGAAAAAAATTGATCCCACGATAAAACACCATGCGCCGGCTTGTTCCATCGCCAGCCAGGGCAGAAATAGCAGGCTGCCGATGGCAAACAGGATACTGCCGCTCACATAATTGAGAGCGGCTACCAGCTCTATATGATCGGCGCTCGTGCCTGTTCGGTGCCTTCGCCAGTAGCGTAGCGTTTCGAACAGGTCATGTGCGGTGACCAGCAGGTAACAGAGTGATCCCACGAAGAATAGCCAGGCGCCAATACGTTGATAGTCGGCCAGTGAAGGAAAGAACAGAATACTCCCCAGTATGAACAGTAGACCGCCCAGTTTATAGGTGAAGGCGTTGACGTTTTCCCAGCGAAAGTGAGAAGCGTGCCCGATACCCTTGTGTGATGGGCTGAAAAGGCGCTGTCGACTGGTCACCAGATGTGGCATCGGGCTCTCCTGGTAGGTGAATGAATCGTTCAGCTGCGCTGCCGGTAACGATAGACCCTGAGACTTGGGATGAAAGGTTCACTTTCGAGCTTTGCGTCGCCTCGCAGGGCCCTGGTGCGCTTCTCGGGTGGATGTTCCGGGGGCTGGTTGATCTGCGGTAGACGGTTGTCCTCGGCAGGCATGAAGATGGGCAGAGGTACATTCATGGCGCGTCGGGTGCGACCATCATCCAGCGGCTCACGATAGAAAAGGTTGGCTCGCATGAGCGGCGCCTGCTGCTGAACCTGTGCCAATACTTCGCCGCTGGAAAGCCCGGCCAGTTTTTGCCACTGGATGCGGACGTGGGGGGCCTCGTTGTTGAGGCGGGCCAGTTTTTCTTCCACCTCGCTAATGGTCAGTCGCTTGATGGAGCGGCCGCTCGAATACCATGCCATGCGTACCCGCGCGACCGGAGCTTCGGCCACGGGGATATGACGCCAGCACTGTTTGAGATGCAGCCTTGCCAATCCCTCTCCCTTGAGATGATCGTGCAGCACAGGATGACGAAAGGGGAGCGTCGCCTTGATTTCAGGCACCATGGCTGGATGGTCACGGCGGATCTGTTCGAGCAGGGCTGCAAAGGTATCCTTGCACTGATTGATCTCTGTGACCTGTTCCATCATGGATTCGTCAGCCACGACCAGCCCGATGTAGTTGCGCGTAGTCCGACCATCCTGACCATCCTGGTACCAGAAATCGGTCAGGGCCCGGCGCAGCCACTGACTGTCGGCTTTCTGCTCGCCCAGCGCCCATGCGGCAGGCCATTGCTGCTCGCAAGACTCGAGCAGCGCTTCGGTGGCCTCGACAAGGGCATCAAAAGCATGCTCCAGCTCGGCAAGCAACTGGTATTGCAGGGCCATCATCGGCTCCTTATACCGTTATCCGGAATAATTGCCATATTATGCATGACTTCGAACCAACGCCTGTGCTGCGTAAGCCTCAACGATGATCAAGATAGCGCTCGGTCAGATCCTGATAGGCATCGATACGGCGGTCCCGCAGATAAGGCCAGATGCGTCGCACCGTTTCACTGCGTCGAGCCGGAATATTGGCTATCAGATGTTCCGTGTTGCGGCCGGCTTGAGTGAGTAATTCACCCTGGGGGCCCACGATAAAGCTGCCGCCCCAGAAGTTGATGCCATCACTATGGCCTGAAGGATCGGTTTCATGGCCTGTGCGATTGGCAACCACCACCGGCAGGCCATTGGCTACAGCATGCGAGCGTTGAATCAGTTGCCAGGCATCGAATTGTCGCTGTTGCTCGGCGGCATCGTCGTTTGGGTCCCAGCCTATCGCTGTCGGGTAGAGCAGCAGGTCAGCACCGGCCAGTGCCATCAGGCGGGCTGCTTCAGGGTACCACTGGTCCCAGCAGACCAGTACGCCCAGTCGGCCCAGTGACGTATCGACAGGGGTAAAGCCTCGCCCATTCCCGTGACCACTATCACCCGGGGTAAAATAGAATTTTTCGTAAAATCCCGGATCGTCGGGGATATGCATCTTGCGATAGGTGCCGACCAGCCCACGCTCACGATCCAGCACGACCGCTGTGTTGTGATACAGCCCGGCGGCACGACGCTCGAAGATCGAGCCGACAATGACCAGATCAAGTTCTCTGGCAAGTGCGATCAATCGGCTGACGGTAGGTCCATCGAGCGATTCGGCCAGGTCGAATACGCTGGTATCCTCGGTCTGACAGAAGTAGGTGGTTGCGTGCAGCTCCTGCAACAGCACCAGCTGTGCGCCACGCCTGGCCAGCTCGCGCAGGCCACGTTCGCTCTCATCGAGACTGCGGCGCTTGTCATTCCAGGCCGATTGCTGGACGACACCGACGCTGAGATCGGAATTCATGATACCTCCGCGGCAGAGTTGAACAGTGTGCCCTGCGGTAGCTGCATGGTCAGACAATGCAGACTGCCATGCTGGCGGATCACGCTGCGACAGTCGATAGGGATGATATCGCGCTCCGGGAACACTGTTGCCATTGCCTGCAGAGCCCGGGCATCGGCCGCGTCGGCATGGATCGGGACCAGCACCGCGCCGTTGATGATCAGGAAGTTGGCATAGGTCGCCGGGAGTCGATGCCCATCGTCAGGATCGAAACAGGGCCTTGGCCAGGGTAGGGCGACCAATCGATAAGGTGAACCATCGGGCTGGCGCAATTGTTGCAGCTCCCTTTCCATGGCAGCCAGAGCTTCGAAATGGGGATCACTCGGATCATCACAGTGGACATGGGCGATGGTACCGGTATCGCAGAAACGCGCCAGCGTGTCGATATGGCTATCGGTATCGTCGCCTTCGAGATGACCGCTTCTCAGCCAGAGTACACGCTCGATTCCGAGATCTTGAGCCAGGCGTTGTTCGATGGCGTGACGATCGTACTGCGGATTGCGATTGGGGTTGAGCAGGCATGCCTCTGTGGTCAGTAGCGTGCCCTGGCCATCGGTTTCCAGGGCACCACCTTCCAGCACCAGATCCTGTTTCGAATGCAGCGGCGCCTGCCAGATGCTCGCTTCAGCGAGTGTTTGATTGAGGGCGTTGTCCCGCTCGGCAGGAAACTTGCCACCCCAGCCGGTGAAGCGATAATCCAGTAGCTCCGGAATTCCCTCACGAACAATTGCAAGTGGGCCGTGATCGCGAGTCCAGGTGTCATCACTGGCTGCGATGACCATTTGAAGCCGCTGACGCTCGGCGCCCAGTCGAATCAGTCGCTGTGTCAGGCTTTCTTTCCTGACGCTACTGTCTACCACGATCAGTACCGTTTGATAGCGGCTGATGGCAACAGCCATCGCTTCCAGCGTACTTTCAATGACCGGCAGGCTCGCCGACCAATCACTATCGGCGTGAGGCCATGTCAGCATGATGGCATCCTGAGGGTGCCATTCGGGCAACATGCGCAGCATCCTGGAATATCCTGAAGCAACATGGAAAACGGTGTATGACCAGCAGCATGGAAGGCATGATAGCCATACTGCCGGTAACGCATTCTAGCAGCTCGGCGGTGAAGATCACGCCGCTGCAGGGTGCACAGCTACCGCAAAATCCGTAATATGCCCGTTTCTGTCCGCGGCTGGAATATCGATGCTGGATCGCCTCCCATTTCTGATCGGTCTTCGCTATACCCGAGCGAAGCGACGCAATCATTTCATATCCTTCATTTCACTGACCTCAATGCTGGGGCTGACGCTGGGTGTGGCCGTATTGATCCTGGTGCTGTCAGTCATGAACGGCTTCGATCACGAGTTGCGGTCACGGGTGCTGGGCATGGTGCCGCACAGTCGTATCGAGGCCGTTGATGGAGTCAAGGACTGGCATTCGCTGGCCGATCGGCTGAAGCAGCACCCTCATGTGGTGGGGGCTGCCCCTTATATCCAGCAACAGGGCATGTTCTCATCGGGGGGGAGTACTGCTGGTGCCATGGTCGAGGGCATTGATCCCGCAGCTGAAAAGCGGGTGTCGATTATCGGGAACCACATGACCGCCGGCCATCTGGATTCGCTCAAGCCCGGTAGCTGGGGCGTCGTCATGGGAGATCTGCTGGCTCGCAATCTGGGCGTTGGCGTTGGCGATAAGGTGACTCTGCTGGTACCTGAAGCCTCGGTGACGCCAGGTGGCGTCTTCCCACGTCTCAAGCGTTTCACCGTCACCGGCATCTTCAGTGTTGGTGCACAGGTCGACAGCAATCTGGCCTATACCAGCCTCAAGGATATGAAGGCACTGGCACGTCAGTCCGGTCAGGCCCAGGGTATCCGGCTCAAGTTCGATGATCTCTTCAAGGCGCATGCCATTACCCGGGACATTATCAACGATCTGCCGCCGGGCTATCGCGGGGTGGACTGGACCTACACACAGGGCAACCTCTTTCAGGCGATCCAGATGGAGAAACATCTGATCGGTCTGCTGCTGATGGTGATTGTGGCCGTTGCCGCGTTCAATATCGTTTCGACGCTGGTCATGGTCGTGACCGACAAGCATGCCGATATCGCCATTCTGCGGACCCTGGGGGCGACACCTCGTACCATCATGGGCATTTTCATCGTGCAGGGACTGACCATCGGGATCATTGGCATTCTGCTGGGACTGGGAATCGGTGTTGCGCTGGCACTGTCGATTTCGGATATCTTCGAGTGGATCGAGGCGGTCTTCAATGTGCAGTTCCTCAATCCCAATGTGTACTTCATCAGCTATCTGCCCTCGCGGCTGCAGTGGAGTGATATTGCAGTCATCGTGGGCGTGGCCTTTGCCCTGAGCTTTATATCGACACTTTATCCGGCCTGGCGGGCGGCTCGTGTTCAACCTGCGGAGGTGCTGCGCTATGAATGATGTCATGCTGGAATGCCGTCAGCTGGTGCGCATCTACCGAGAGGGACCACAGGAAGTGACCGTACTTGATCAGCTCGAGATGACGGTCAGTGCTGGTGAGCGGGTGGCAGTCGTTGGCAGTTCCGGTTCCGGCAAGACCACTCTGCTGAATCTGCTGGGCGGACTGGATAGACCTACTGCTGGCGAAATCCGGATTGCCGGGCAGACCCTGGAGGGGCTTTCGGAAAGTGCCATCGGAAGCTTTCGCAATCGGCATATCGGTTTCGTTTATCAGTTCCACCATCTGCTGGCAGAGTTTACGGCCGTCGAGAATGTCTCGATGCCGCTGATCATTCGCGGCTACCGACGCAATGAAGCAGCGGAAAAAGCCATGGCGCTGCTGGAACGCGTCGGTGTAGGAGAACGAGGGCGTCACAAACCGGGAGAGTTATCGGGTGGCGAACGTCAACGCGTTGCCATTGCTCGTGCATTGGTGACCGATCCCAGTCTGGTGCTGATGGATGAGCCGACCGGCAACCTTGATCAGACCACGGCCGGCAGCATTCTGGCGCTGATGGATGATGTGGCAGCTCGATCTCGCAGCGCTTTCGTGGTGGTGACACATGACCGTCGGATCGCCGCTCATCAGGACCGCATCCTGACGCTTGATCATGGTCGTTTGGCCTCAGAGGCCTGATCGTCAAGGCTGATGTGCCGCTCCGGTAGTGCCGAAGCGGCATGGTTGATCAGTTCTGCACGGACATGACGGCGCCCCCATCAACTCTCAGATTGGCGCCGTTGATGAATGCCCCCCGCTCCGAGACCAGCAGGGCGATGACGCCGGCGACCTCATGTGCCTGGCCTCGACGGCCAAGCGCAATGCCGGGCCGCTCTTCCTGCAGGAATGATGCTATCGCCTCCTCGAACGAGATCCCAAGCTCGTTGCTGCGCTGGTGCATCATACCATCGGTCATGGGGGACTCGATGAAGGCCGGGGCAACCGTATTGCAGAGAATGCCGTGTTTGGCCTCACGGTAAGAGAGATTCTTGATGAAAGCGGAGAGGCCTGCCTTGGAGACGTTATAGACCACCTCATCCCAGTAGGGTTGAACGGCATTTTCGGAGCTGATACAGACAAATCGACCCCAGCCGCGTTCGCGCATGGCTGGAAAGGTCGCGCGGGCAATCCTTACCGCTGACATCAGGTTGGCCTGCCAGGTCGCCTCGAAGTCGCTGTCACTCATTTCCAGCGGCTCCCCCTTGGCGCCGGTAATGCCGGCGGTATGTATCACGATATCAATGGCGCCAAAGCGGTCCAGCGCACACCGTGCCAGCGCATCGGCGTCCGCCTGACGTGTCAGGTCACCGGCATGACAGCAGCAGTGCTCGCCCAGCTCGGCGCTGCGACGTTCAAGGCTCTCGGTGTCGGTATCGCTGAGCACGACACGTACACCTTCCTCGGCCAGCACACGTGCCGTTTCGAAACCCAGCCCACCGGCTGCGCCGGTCACAATGGCGACCCGACCCCTGATTCCCAGATCCATGGTGGATTTTTCTCCTGTTGATCAAAGCGGATGACGTCGACGACTGAAACGGCGTCAGGCGTGCATTCAACCTGGTTGGTGCAACCGTTTCGGTCAAAGTGTCCGATCAGGATCTGGAGTGGCGACGACGGCGCCGGCGCCATAGGCGGGTGATTTGCCAACGCCAGATCAAACGGGTCAAGACATTGGCCAGACCGCCGATAACCACGGCACAGATCAGCGAGCCGAGCACCAGAGAGGGCATGGCGTCGGTCAATTGAGTAGCAAACCATTGCACACTGAGCTGATCGGGTAACTGCATGGGCGGTCGCTGAAGCACCCAGGCACCCACTCGATAGGTGGTGTAGAACACGACCGGCATGGTCAGAGGATTGGTCAACCAGACCAGCGCAATCGATAGTGGCAGGTTGGCCCGCATGACCCAGGCACCCAGAGCTGCGACCAGCATCTGGCAGGGGATGGGCAACAGCGCGCAGAACAGCCCAACCGAAAACGCATTGGCGACGGTATGACGTGAGACCTGCCACAGGGCGCGCTTGTCAATCAACGGATGCACGAAACGCAGTGACCTGTAACGACGCAGGCGTTCCGGATCAGGCAGGTAGCGTTGAAGCAGTTGGCGACGCATGAAGTCCGACACTGACAGGAGGAAACGGCATTATCCATGTGACCACCATGGCATGGGAACCTTCGAGTTGGGTTTTTACATCCTGAAGTGGCCTTATTGCCGGCAGCAGACCGCCTGGTACGGCTGTCATGGCGTTTTCCCTTGAGCTTTCGTCTACCGTTGATGGCGATGAGCGCCATCGCCAGTGTCTGGCTGGCACTCAGAGGGATAGCTGTAGTGGTCCCCCTCTGGATGTTGCTGATGCTATTGGCTCTGGCACTGTGTCAACGGGTAATGCTGGCCTGTTTGCTGGGGGCTTTATTGGCTGCTGCTCATGCCATCGTACTCGAGCCCTTCCTGTTGCCGGATGGTTTGGCAGGGCAGGATGCACGCCTTACCGGCCGAATTATCAAGCTTGAGTCACTCGGTGGCCATGATCGGCTGGTGCTTGTCCCGGAAGATTGTCAGCCACTTCAGGATGATTTACCGGGCTGCAGGAAAATTGGGCAAGTGCGCCTGAACTGGTATCACCCGCCCGAGCTTGCCGTTGGTCAGCGCTGGCAGATCACGGCACGATTGAAACCACCTCATGGTTATGCCAACCCGGAGACCTTCGATTATCGCCAGTGGCTGATCCGTAAGGGAATCGGTGCTACCGGCTATGTACGTACCTCGCCCCGCCCGATATTGCTTGATAACGCCCCTCGTTTTGCTGGTGGCTGGCTGGCGCGACAGTTGGAGCAGCATGCTCCTTCAGCCGCTGCACATCAATGGTTGGCAGCACTTACCCTGGGGCAGGGTGAGGCGCTGACGAAAAAACAGTGGGAGGCTCTGGCGGCAACCGGTACCACCCACCTGATGGTTATTTCCGGACTGCATGTGGCGCTGGTTGCAGGTTGGGTGCTGCTGCTCTGTCGAGGGCTGGGCCGACTGCTGCAACCGACTCGCTGGCGCATGCTGGACTGGCCATGGCTGGTGGCGGCGATGGCAGCCTTTGGTTATGCGGCACTCTCCGGATTCGGGGCGCCGGCGCTTCGGGCTGCCATCATGACGCTCATCGCGCTCTGGATAGCCAGCGGGCGTCATGCCCCTGGTGTCTGGCAGGGGTTCTGGTTGGCGTTGTTGCTGGTCGTAGTGTGCCAGCCCCTGCAAATTGTGGCGCCCGGTCTATGGTTGTCTTTCGCTGCCGTAGCCGCTTTGATTGTGGCCTGGCGATGGCGCCCGCGGGGGCGGATGCTGCCTGTGCTGCTGAGAACACAATGGCTTCTGGGGTTGGTAACGGCTGCAGCGTCGCTATGGGCTTTTGACCGAATTTCGCTGATTGCGCTGCCGGTCAATCTGGTCGCCATTCCCTGGGTAACACTGGTCATGGTCCCGTTGGGGCTTCTTGGCTGGCTGTTAATGCCTCTGCCCATGCTGACCGACTGGCTCTGGCAACTGTTCGGTATGAGCGCCGAAGGGTTCGCGTGGGTCATTTCCACACTTGCCGCGTCTTTTCCTGCCTGGTCCCCGCCGGATTGGGTGAAGTTGCCCTTGTCAGCCCTGCTGATTCTGATGGCGCTTTTCTGGTTGATTCCGGGACTCGATCTGCGTTGGCGTAGCCTGGCTTCATTGTGCTTGCTGGTGGTGCTGCCCGGGCTGGCTCCATCCGCGGCAGATGATCGTCATTGGGCGGTTGTTGTGCATGATATCGGTCAGGGAGAGCTGGTCGAGATTCGTACGGCCCATTCGCGCTGGCTCTATGATACCGGCCCTCGGTTCCCGAGTGGTTTTGCGCCGATCATGACGCTATGGCATAACGCACAACACTTTGATGGGGTTATTGTCAGTCACGCTGATCTGGATCACGCTGGCGGGGTTCAGGTACTTGCCAAAGAACATGAGGTAAGTCGCTGGTGGGCACCCACCCGGCATACCATGTCGGTAGCCAATATCACTCCCTGTCGTGCTGGTGCAGCGTGGCGTGTTGATGGCATCACGTTCCGTTTTCTGTGGCCCATGGCAGATGTCACTCTGCCGGCTGAAGATAATGATCGCTCCTGTGTGCTTGCCATCACCGATGGAGAACATCGGGTGTTGCTGACCGGCGATGCCGATACCACTGTTGAGCGGCAACTGTTGTCTCATCTGGCGCCAGGTCCGATCACATTACTGGTCGCAGGTCATCACGGCAGTAACAGCAGTTCGGGAGAGTCGCTGATCAGTTACCTGCAGCCATACCATGTCATTTTCAGTGCCGGCTATCTCAACCGCTATCGTCATCCGGCTGATACTGTGGTCAGGCGTTTTGATCGCTTGCGCAGCTGTCTCTGGAATACGGCGGTAGATGGGGCGGTGACGCTTGATATGACACGTGATGGTGGCAGCCGCATTCATGCCACAAGGAAGAGTGAAAATGATCGGATGGCCGGTGCCGGTGTCGAAGGTGGCTGTGCTGGGGTAGAATCAGCGCCGCTGTCCGGTGCCTTGCATGCCGGTCAGCAGCGAACATCCGACACGTCGTGACAGCTCGCCATTCATGGCGCAACGACGAGTACCGCGGGGAGCGTGCGTGAAAGACAATACCAGCTGGGTGCTCTACAAGCGCCTGCTCAAGTATGTGCGTCCGTTCTGGAAGGCATTCGTGGTAGCCCTGATTGGCAATGCCATCTATGCCGGTTCCAGTACGCTGATGGCGCGCATCATGGAATACCTGACCAATGGCATTCAGAATCCCGACGCCGATTTTCGGATGTTGATGCCGCTGATGCTGATCGGCATCTTCATCGCTCGGGGCTTCGGAACCTTTCTGGGGTCCTATGGTATGGAATATGTGGCTCGTAATGTGGTGCACCGCTTGCGGGTCGAGGTGTTCGATCGCCTGCTGCATCTTCCCGGGCGTTTTTTTGATCAACACTCCAGTGGTCATCTGATTTCACGTGTCACCTATCACGTTGAACAGGTGACCGGCGCCGCCACCAAGGCTCTGAATGTTGTCCTGCAGGAGGGCATGCTGGTTGCTGGTCTGACTGTCTATCTGTTCTGGACCAACTGGAAACTGATGCTGGTCTTCATTGCTGTGACACCGCTGATCGGAGGTGTGGTCAGTTATGCCAGCCGCCGATTCCGGCGGCTGTCGCGGCGCATTCAGCGCTCGGTGGGTGATGTCACCCATGTCGCTTCCGAAGCCATTTCCGGCTATCGGGTAGTGCGGATGCATGGTGCTCAGTCGTATGAGTATCGTCGTTTTCATCAGGCGAGTGACTACAATCGTCGTCAGAGCCTCAAGGAGGCGTTAACCAAGGCTATCAGTGCGCCGGTCATTCAGACCCTTGTTGCCGTTTCGCTGGCCGTACTGGTATGGCTGGCGCTGGCGCCGGATCTCCTTGGCGATATGAATGCCGGTGAGTTTGTTGGTTTCCTGACGGCTGCCTCGATGATGATCAAGCCGATCAAGTCATTGACCGACATCAATGGGTTGATCCAGAAGGGGCTGGCGGCGTCCCAGGAACTGTTCGAACTGATGGATCGTGATCCCGAGCCGGACCAGGGCGATATCGACCCCGGACGCGTCGAGGGTCGGGTCAGGCTGTCGAAGGTTGGTTTTCGCTACGGTGCGGAACTTCCGGATGTATTGCAGGATATCAACCTTGAGGTTGAGCCCGGTGAGATGATTGCTCTGGTGGGGCGTTCGGGAAGTGGCAAGACTACCCTGGTCAATTTGTTGCCACGTTTTTACGATGCGACCCGGGGCAGCATCATGCTCGATGACATCGAACTGGAGGCCTTCGATCTCAAGGCGTTGCGTCGCCAGATTGCACTGGTCAATCAACAGGTTACGCTGTTCAACGCGACCATTACCGATAATATCGCCTATGGCATCGACAATCCGGATCCCGACGCTGTGCAGGCTGCTGCCAAAGCGGCCTATGCCGATGAGTTCATTGAGCGCTTGCCTCATGGCTATGACACCGTGGTAGGTGACAATGGCGTCATGCTTTCAGGGGGACAGCGTCAGCGTATTGCCATTGCTCGTGCCATTTTCCGTGATGCGCCATTGCTGATTCTGGATGAGGCGACTTCGGCACTGGATACGGAGTCCGAGCGCTACATCCAGCAGGCACTCGAGGAGGTCTGTCGAGGGCGCACGACCTTCGTTATTGCTCATCGACTGTCAACCATTGAGCGAGCCGATCGCATTCTGGTAATGGATCAGGGACGGATTATCGAGCAGGGCACCCATCAGCAATTGCTGGCTCAGGAGGGTGCCTATGCGGCGCTCTACCGTGTCCAGTTCCAGGAAGAGCCTTCACGTGTCGACGAGTTGACCTGAGAAAGAAGGTGGTCGACACGTTATTGAATATGCCGGAGAGTGCATGCGCCGACTTGAACAGGCCTGGTACAGTGATGCCGGCTGGGTAAAGCTGCTGACGCCACTGGAGCTTTTGTATCGTTCGGTCGTACGCCGACGTCGTCGTGCTTTCCAGAGTGGTCACCGGGAAACATGGCACGCTTCGGTGCCGGTCATTGTGGTGGGCAATATTACTCTCGGTGGTACCGGCAAATCGCCGCTGGTGGCCTGGCTGGGTCGCTGGCTGCGTGATCAGGGTTGGCATCCGGGGATCATTTCGCGCGGTTATGGCGGACATGCCTCGCGTTATCCGCTGTATGTCGATGAAACCACTGACACGGCCTATGCCGGTGATGAGCCGGTGATGCTGGCGCAGCAGACCCAGTTACCGGTAGCCGTGGACCCCGATCGCCCGCGGGCGGCTCGCAAGCTGATTGCGGCAGGCTGCGATATCCTGCTGTCCGATGATGGTCTGCAGCATTTTCCGCTGGGGCGGGACATCGAGCTGGTGGTGGTGGATGGACAAAAGGGTTTCGGCAATCATCGTTGCCTGCCGGTAGGTCCATTGCGCGAGCCGCTTGATCGTCTGGCCGATGTGGATGCCGTGATTACCAATGGTGATCTGGGCGTGCGCGTGCCGGCCAGCCAGTATTCCATGACACTGGTACCGCATGCCTGGCGACATCTCAATGACAATGTCTGCTACAGCATTGCCGATCGTCCTTTCTCGGGACGGGTACATGCCTTGGCGGGTATTGGTAATCCGGCTCGTTTTTTTCGGACTCTGGAGCGGCTTGAAGTGGATTTCGAGCAGCATCCCTTCCCCGATCATTATCGCTTTACCGCCCAGGATTTACGTTTTGCGGATAATCGACCGGTCGTAATGACCGCCAAGGATGCGGTCAAGTGCCGGCGTTTTGCCAACGAGCGCTGTTGGGCGCTGGATATCGAGGCGCGCCCCGAGGCGGAACTGATCGAGTGGTTACGCCAGCGTCTCGAGACGCTGTAACATGACAGGCGCGGCCGGGTCCGCGTCACCTTTCAATCATTGCGGGGTCCATGTGATCCCGGCGGAGACTACCATGGACAAGGAAATGCTCGCGCTGCTGGTCTGTCCTCGAAGCCAGGGTAAGCTGATCCATGATCGACAGGCCGGTGAACTGATCTGTCGCGAAAGCGGACTGGCCTATCCGATCCGCGATGGCATTCCGGTGATGCTTGAAGATCAGGCGCGTGTGCTCAGCGTCGAAGAAAAACTGGGCAAGGCGACTCCCGGGCATGAGTGAGTCGCTGGCCATTATCCCGGCCCGCTATGGTTCCAGTCGTTTGCCCGGCAAGCCGTTGATCGAGCTTGCCGGGCGTCCCATGATCGAACATGTCTGGCGGCGGGCGTATGAGGCCGGGCTCGATCGGGTGCTGATCGCGACCGATGATGAGCGGATTGCCAATGC
Source organism: Kushneria phosphatilytica (assembly GCF_008247605.1). NCBI lineage: Bacteria > Pseudomonadati > Pseudomonadota > Gammaproteobacteria > Oceanospirillales > Halomonadaceae > Kushneria > Kushneria phosphatilytica. The sequence continues at coordinate 1,608,450 of NZ_CP043420.1, forward strand.
CGCCCGCGGTTTCGGCGCGGAAGTCCTCATGACACGTGATGATCATGCCAATGGTACGGCGCGCCTGGCTGAAGTGGTGGAGCGTCTTGAGCTTTCGGATGAAGCCTGCATCGTCAACGTACAGGGTGATGAGCCTCTGTTACCGCCCAGCATGATCGAGCGGGTTCTCTCACGCCTGCTTGAGGATGAAGGCGCTGCGATGGCGACCCTGGCCGAGCCGCTTGAAGCTCATGAGGTGTTGCTGCGTCCCGGGACGGTCAAAGTGGTTTGCGATGCGCGCGGCCGGGCGCTCTATTTCTCCCGAGCACCGATCCCCTGGGATCGCGATCGGTTCAGTGAAGGCGTTTCGGTCGATCTGTCGGGAGGTCATTGGCGGCGGCACGTTGGACTTTATGCCTATCGGGCTGGTTTCCTGCGTACCTATGCCGCTTTACCGGAAGCTCCGATTGAGCGTCTGGAGCAGCTTGAGCAACTGCGAGCCATCTACCACGGTCATGTCATCAGCGTAGCGGAGACAAGTGACCACTGGGCGCCGGGCGTCGATACTCCGGAAGATGTTGAACGCATTCGCGGTATCATGGAGGCCGCCCAATGATTCAGGTGCTGTTTGTTTGCCTGGGCAATATCTGTCGCTCTCCGACAGCCGAAGGGGTGTTGCGTGAAAAACTGAAGCGTGAGGGGCTTGCTGACAGTATCACTGTGGATTCCTGCGGGGTCGGTGACTATCACGTAGGTGAAGGGCCCGACGCGCGAGCCATTCGGGAAGCCCGCAGCCGTGATATCAATATCGAGGCGCTGGTGGCGCGCCAGTTACAGGCGAAGGACTTCGAAAAGTTCGATTACCTGCTGGCGATGGACGAATCCAATCTTGCTGCCATCAGGAAGCGCCAACCCGCCGCTAGTCGGGCGCATGTGGCACTGTTGATGGATTTCGCCGAGGGTGAAACCCACGATATACCGGATCCCTATTTCGATAGTGAAGAGGGCTTCACGCGGGTCTACGAACTGATTGACCAGGCCTGTAACGGTCTGATTGCCCATCTGCGCCGGCAGTATCATCTGTAATGCTGCAAATCTACCATGATGCTCTGCTGGATCAGGCCAATAGTCTCGGTTTACCCGGCAGGGCCGATCATCTGCTTGATGCCGATACCCTTGAAGACTACCGTCAGGCTTTGGCGCTGGCGCGTCGATATGACTGGCCGCTGACGATACTGGGCGGCGGTAGCAATGTGGTACTTGCACCTGAATTGCCCGGGGCGGTACTCAGGTCCGTTGCTCATCGACGCTGGATTGAGTCATTCGATGAGGGACGCCGGGCGCTTTTGCATGTTAACGCCGGTGTGCCATGGCCGGCTCTGGTCCGTGAAACGACTGCCGCTGGCTGGTGGGGGCTGGAGAATCTGGCACTGATTCCAGGTAGCGCCGGTGCAGCGCCTATTCAGAATATCGGTGCCTATGGTGTGGAGCTATCCGATATTGTCGAGCGTGTGCACTGCCTTGAAATTGACAGCGGTCGCTACCGTATTCTGGATCACGCTGACTGTGCCTTTGGTTATCGCGATAGCATCTTCAAAAAAGAACGGGCGGGGGAGCTGTTTATTGTTCACCTTGAGCTTCGCCTTTCCAGGTATGCTGTACCGCGGCTTGATTATGGCCACCTGCGTCAGCGTCTGGATGAATTATACGGTTCGATGGCACCGACCTCTGCTCAGGTAGCTGAAGCCGTGACGTCACTACGGCGTGAGCGCTTGCCGGACCCGGCTTTGCTGGGTAATGCAGGTAGTTTCTTCAAGAACCCTGTAGTCGACAGGGCGCGGTTCGAGTCGCTGGGTCGTCTTTATTCGAATATGCCTCACTATCCGACCAGTGACGGTAGGGTCAAGCTGGCAGCCGGTTGGTTGATCGAGCAATGTGGCTTTCGCGGTTATCGCGATGGTCCGGTCGGTGTGCACGATCATCAGGCTCTGGTGTTGGTTCATCATGGCGGCGGCAGTGCCAGTGAATTGATGACCCTGGCCGAGCGGATTCGTGATGCCGTGCGGGAGCAATTCGGTGTGATGCTGGAGCCGGAACCGCGTTTAGTGGGATTCTAGTGTTCGATTTCTCATGAATGGATGAAAGAAAAAGCCCGAGCAGGGATACCTCTCGGGCTTTTTCAATGGGGCATTGCGAGCGAAGGCGCGAGGCCTTCACTGTCTTTTGCTGCTAGTGGGTAGAAGAGTCACTGGCTGACTGTTCGCGACGACGCTTCTCTCGAGGGTCATTATGGGCTCGACCGCGGCTACGGCGCTCCGGGGGCGCGGCTGCATTATCACCAGTTGTTTCCGATGAGGGAGTAGCAGGAGACGAAGAGTGACTGGACTTACCCTGTTGCTCCTCGTCTGACTGAGCTTTCCCGGTTGTTATCTCCTGGCCAGTCGCGCTCAGCTCTGGTTTGTCTCGGGGCGTGGCTGCTTCAGCCAGCGCGACTCCAGCGTTATCTCCGGTAGAAGCTGAGGGCGTGGCCTTTTGAGCGGAATCAGGCTTCTGTTCCACCTGACCACTGACGCGATGCGCGTTGGCTGCTGGCGTGGGTTCAGAGGTGTCTTTCCCGCTGCTTTCCACTGCCTGAGACTGCTGACCGCCTTTGGCCGGTGAGGAGGTGGGCCTGGTATCGCTCGGCTCGCTTTCCCTGGCCTGACTGGCCGTACTGCTGTCTATATCAGCCGCTGCTTTGGTTGATGCCTTTTTCACAGGCTGATCGACAGCGCCGTTGGAAGTCATCCCGGTTTCCGATGTGATGTCATGATCACTTTCGGCTTCACTCTGTAGACGCTGCTGTTCTGCCAGGGCTTCCGGCTTCAGAGCGTGCTGACGAGTGCGCTGGCGCGGGTTATTACGCGTGCGCTCGTTGTTTGGCGCTTTCTCGTGTGACGTGCTGTCCTGCTTCTCTGCGTCTTTTTCGCCTTTTACGGTCTCGGATCCGGTTGTATGGGGCGAGTGCTTTTCCTGAGCAGATTCGGCTGAGCTCTGGGCACGTGGTTGCCTGGCTGGTTGCGTGTCTCGATTCTGACGCTTGCCATTGCCATTGCCATTGCCATTGCCATTGCCATTGCGGTCGTCGGCTCGGGACTTGCTGTTACCGTTACTGTTGCTTCGACGCTCTTCGGACTTCTGGCGGTTATCCCGATCCTTCTGTCGACTATCATCCTTTTGCTGCCGGTTGTCGTCCTTCTGACGAGCGTCGCGCTTGTTACGATTATCTTCCTGACGCTGCTCGTTTTGGTCATTATTCTGACGCTGCTGGCGATCGCCGCCTCGCTGTGAGCGGCCATTGTTGCGATCATTCTGACGACTCTGATCCCGCGTACCCTGGCGTGCGTTCTGTTCCTGCGACTGGCCCTTGTTGGTGTCACGGGAAGACTCGGCCTGGGAAGTCTGTGAGCGACTGCGACGCTCGGAGGAAGAGCGATCCGTTGCCTTGTGAGCATCCTCCTGGTGGGTATTCTGCTCTTCGTTACCCAGTAGCCGGCCCATGCCACGCAGCAATCGGCCAATAAAACCACCTTCTGCGGGCGCAGATGTTTCAGCAGTAGTTGATTGGCGGCTGACATCGGGCGCTGGAGTGGAGTAGGCAACGGAACTGACAGCGGCTTCCGCGCGCGCGGTCGGCTTGCTGAAGGTGGATTCTTCAGCCTCGTGGGCGTCGAACTCCACTGACAGTTCGTAGCTCGACTTGCCAACATCCTCTGGATCTACCTGGTCGTCACGCAGCCTTTGTACCTCATAATGCGGCGTTTCCAGGTCGGGTTGGGGCAGTAACATGACGCGTACGCCCTGGCGTTGCTCGATATCGCTGAGCACACTGCGCTTTTCATTGAGCAGGTAGGTCGCCACAGGAATGGGAAGGATGGCACGGATCTGGGCACTTCGATCCTTCATGGCCTCTTCCTCGATCAGCCGCATGACCGACAGGGACAGTGAGCGGACATCGCGGATGGTGCCCTGGCCATTACAGCGAGGGCAGACCACACCACTGGTTTCTCCCAGTGAAGGGCGCAGCCGCTGACGTGACATTTCCATTAGACCGAAACGTGAGATGCGACCGATCTGAACCCGAGCCCGATCAATCTTCAGAGCGTCGCGTACGCGGTTCTCCACTTCCCGCTGATTGCGGGAAGGGCCCATATCGATGAAGTCGATGACCACCAGTCCGCCGATATCGCGCAGGCGCAGCTGACGTGCAATCTCGTCGGCCGCTTCCAGGTTGGTCTGCAGGGCGGTCTCCTCGATATCACCGCCCTTGGTGGCACGTGAGGAGTTGATGTCGATCGATACCAGCGCCTCGGTGTGATCAATCACCACAGAGCCGCCGGAAGGCAGTTTGACTTCACGTTCGTAGGCCGTTTCGATCTGGGATTCGATCTGGAAACGCGAGAACAGCGGCACATCATCCCGATAGGGCTTGATCTTCTGCTGATAGGTAGGCATCACCTGCTGTACGAAGGCCAGCGCCTCGTTGTAAACAGTGGGATCGTCGATCAGCACCTCGCCGATGTCCTGGCGCAGGTAATCCCGCATGGCGCGGATGATGACATTGGATTCACGATAGATCAGGAAGGGCGCCGAACGTTTGCCGGCTTCCTCGGTGATCGTCTCCCAGATCTGTACCAGGTAGTTCAGATCCCACTGCAACTCTTCGCTGGAACGGCCGATGCCGGCGGTGCGTACGATCACCCCCATGCCCTCGGGCATCTCCAGTCCACTCATGGCTTCCTTGAGTTCAGCGCGTTCTTCACCTTCAATCCGCCGGGAAATGCCGCCAGCACGGGGATTGTTGGGCATTAGAACAAGAAAGCGTCCAGCCAGACTGATGAAGGTAGTCAGCGCTGCCCCCTTGTTGCCACGCTCCTCCTTGTCGACCTGAACAATGACTTCCTGACCATCGCGAATCACTTCACGGATATTGGGTCGTCCGCCCTGGCCGGGATCACGGACAAAATATTCGCGGGATATTTCCTTGAGAGGGAGAAAGCCGTGACGCTCGGCACCGAAGTCGACGAAGGCGGCTTCCAGACTGGGTTCGACCCGGGTAATACGCCCCCGGTAGATATTGGCCTTTTTCTGTTCCCGGGCACCGGATTCGATGTCCAGATCGTAAAGTCGTTGACCGTCGACCAGAGCGACCCTGAGCTCTTCAGGCTGGGTCGCATTGATGAGCATGCGTTTCATGTTCTCTCGCTGACAGTGCGCACCGGAAGGTGGCCGTCGTGTCCTGGCTACTCCGGCGCGCACGGTTGCAGCGTCGACGGAGTGAAACGGTGGCACGAGCGTCGGCGACGGACGAACCGCTACTGCTTTGTGTTGTGCTCAGCGCATGTCGGGAATGCGTCTGCATGGCAACCCCTGCCATGAGTTGCGGGGATCCATACTATCTTGATCATGTTGAGTACAAGGCGGCGGCAGGACATGTCGCGGCAGCAATCGACGCTCACCGGTCCTGTAGCCAACCGCCAGACACCTGGCATTTATCGATTCGGCGCCGCCGGCTTCCGGCACGGTATTGGCTTATCCCGTCCCGCTTTCGGGAGTCCGGGCGCTGAAAAACTGTAATTCGTCGTTCGAACTCGTTGTGAACGCAAAGGCCTGCGTGTTTATCAGGCAGGCGCTGCGGGGTAATGCAAGCTCCCTTCGAACGCACTTGGAATATAACAATAAAGCATTGAGCCGGCAATTGAGGGCGTCGGCGTTCATATCAGATAGAATGCGCTTCGAACAAGGCTACGAGGCGATAGGAAGAAGCACACATGGCCGAAGGTCGCGAAGTACAGTGGCTCGATATCAGTGAGCACCAGGCAGGTCAGCGTCTGGACAATTTTCTTTTGGCACGGCTCAAGGGGGCGCCGCGCTCACTGATCTACCGGATCGTTCGGCGCGGTGAAGTGCGGGTCAATGGTGGTCGTGCTCGGGCCGACCAGCGATTGGTCAGTGGTGACCGGGTGCGGGTTCCGCCACTGCGATTGTCACCCGAAGAAGCGGTACAGGAAGTCAGTGATAATCTCAAGAATCTGCTGGCCGGAAGCGTCCTTTCCGAATCACGGGACTGGCTGGTGATCAATAAACCTTCCGGTCTGGCCGTGCATGGTGGCAGTGGGGTCAAGATCGGTTTGATCGAGGCCTTGCGTCAGATACGTGAAGATCTGGATTTTCTGGAGCTGGTGCATCGGCTTGATCGCGATACGTCCGGGGTATTGCTGCTGGCCAAATCGCGGGATGCGTTGCTGTCATTGAACAATGCCATGCGCAGCAAGCAGATGGATAAGCGTTATCTGGCCCTGGTGCAGGGAAAATGGCCTCCCAGACGGGATTTTGTCAGTGCCCCACTGGAGCGTTTTGAGGCTGGTAATGGCGAACGTCGGGTCAGAGTGGCCAGCAATGGCAAACGCTCTCGCACCCGTTTTGCACTTCAGGAGCAGTTCGGTGAGGCGGCGCTGATGGAAGCCGAGCCGATTACCGGTCGCACTCACCAGATCCGGGTGCATGCCGCTCACCTGGGGCACGCTCTGCTGGGTGACGTGAAGTATGGCACTCGCCGTGGCGAGCAGCTTTCGCGTGCGGTGGGCCTGGAACGATTGTTCCTGCATGCCCAGGCGCTGACCTTCCCTGACCCGCGTAGCGGCAGGGCGATAACCCTCAAGGCACCACTGGATGATGAGCTGAAACAGGTTCTTGAACGTTTAAGGGCGCATTGAAGAACGCAGCGCGCAGTGATTTCAAACGCAGGGAGAGCTATGCGTTACCGACTGATTATTCTTGATTGGGACGGCACCCTGATGGATTCGGCGCCACGGATTGTTGACTGCATGCAGCGTGCTGCTGTCGATATCGGTTGGGCGCCACTCTCTGCAGAGGCTGTCCGCGACATTATTGGCCTGGGGTTACCGGAAGCCATTGCCAGATTATGCCCGGGGATTACTACCGCGCAGGCCGATAATTTACGCCGTTGTTATTCCGAACGTTTCGTCGCTGCAGAAACCCGGGGCGTGCCGATGCCTTTTTTCGAGGGGATCGAGTCGGGGATTGCACAGCTGCGCGAGTGGCCCGAACAGCAATTGGCCGTAGCGACTGGAAAAAGCCGGCGAGGGCTGGATCGTATTCTTGAAAGTACTGGAAGTGCCGCCTGGTTCGATGCAACACGAACAGCAGACATGACTCGCTCCAAGCCCGATCCGCTAATGCTCAGAGAGTTGCTTGATGAGTTGCATGTACCAGTGGAAGAAGCCGTCATGATTGGTGACAGTGAATATGATCTGTCCATGGCGAAACAGCTGGGTATGGCCAGGATCGGTGTCAGTTGGGGAGTGCATGATCGTGCGCGGTTGGAAGCTCATGCACCGCTGTGGATGGCTGATGATCCTGCGACGATGTTTGACTGGCTATGTCAGTGATTGGCGTTTGTAGAGAGCGAGGAACAAGGGATGAATGACAGATCGCGTTGGGATGAGTCATCGCAGGACGCGACGTCCGACTCGCAGTCAGAAGAAAGTGTCGAAATATTGCGTGAGCGCCAGCGTCTGGCGCAAATCGACATCATGGATCGCTGGATGAGCGAGACGCTCAAGGAGCAGCGGCGTACTCGGCGCTGGAAGATATTCTTTCGTCTGCTCTGGCTGACGTTGCTGCTGCTGTTGATTGGCGGGGCGGTGCTGGGTGTATTGCAGACAGAAGGTGAGGGAGCGGTTGCCGGCCGAGCCGCCGTGGTAGAGCTCAAGGGTGTGATTGACAGTGACTCGCAAGCCAGTGGCGATCGCATGATCGAAGGTATCCGGCAGGCCTGGCAGAGTCCTGCTGGCGCAGTTATCGTGCGAATAAACAGCCCGGGCGGTTCTCCCGTTCAGTCTCAACGCATATATAGTGAAATTCGGCGTCTTGAGCAGCAGGGCGACAAGCCGATAGTGGCGGTCATCGAGGATATTGGCGCCAGTGGGGCCTACTATGTGGCCTCGGCTGCTGACAATATTTATGCCGCTCCGGCCAGTCTGGTCGGTTCCATCGGAGTGATCTATTCCGGTTTCGGGCTGCAGGATGCCATCGCTAAACTGGGGGTGGAACGGCGGGTGTTTACGGCCGGCGACAACAAGGATTTTCTCGATCCTTTCCAGCCGATCAGTGACCATCAGCGCCAGTTCTGGCAGTCGGTGCTGGACCGTACTCATCAGCAATTCATTGCAGCGGTCAAGGCAGGGCGCGGTGATCGGTTGAAAACGGCTACGCCAGAGCTTTTCTCAGGGCTTGTATGGACAGGCGAGCGGGCGCAACAGATCGGATTGATCGATGGGCTGGCAAGTGTGGATGATGTCGCCGAGCAGCTTACAGGCAGCCGTCAAACGGTTGATTTTACGCCTGGGGTTGACCCCTTCGAACAATTGTCACGCCAGCTTGGGCAAGTGGCTGCACATTGGCTGGGGCTGGGCGAACTGGGTGGCTCGCCAGTACGCTATCAGACGCCCTGAGTCAGACGCTCAGGCGACGCCGGTCAATGGATCGAGGCCGGCGTCGCGCAGCATGTTGCAAAGAGCGATCATCGGCAGTCCGATCAATGCATTGGGGTCGCGGCCTTCAAGTCGTTCGAAAAGGGCAATACCCAGTCCCTCCATGCGAAAGCCTCCGGCGCTGTCAAATGGCTGATCACGAGCTACATAGTGGCAAATTTCTTCTTCGCTCAGGGTGCGAAAAAGCACATCGAAGGGTTCAACATGGGTATGGCACTGATTCGTGCGGGTATCGAGCAGGGCCAGACCTGTAAAAAAGTGGACACGCTGCCCGGAAAAGCGAAGCAGGCGCTCACGAGCGCACTCTGCGGTATGAGGTTTGCCCAGCAATTCGCCTTTGAACCAGGCGACCTGATCCGAGCCGATCACCAGATGAGCAGGAAATCGCTCGCGAAGGGCGCAAGCCTTGCTGCTTGCCAGCCGCTCGGCGAGGACCTCGGGCTGCTCGTCGGGGTGCGGCGTTTCATCGATATCAGGACTGGCATGCTCAAAGGGCAGGCCAAGATTGCTCAGTAACTGATGGCGCCAGCGAGAACCGGAGGCCAGAACGAGTGAAGGCATGAAAGGGATCCTGATAAAAATCGGTGATAGCTACTCTAGTCTTCTGCCCGGCCGGCGGCAAAGCTGCCTCTGACGATCGCGGTGAGAGCAGGCTTCAAGCCGGTAACCGCCGTGTCTGCAGTTTTGACACCACCCCTGACAATCCCTATTATTGCGCGCCTATGTCAACCACGAGATTGCCAAAAAGTGTCGAGCCCTGGCGTCTGGCAGCCAATGCCGAGCGACTGGAGGGCAGTTTGCCACTTGATGCCATGCCACGACTTGTCGAGGCGGTGGGCAGTCAGGAAGGTGACTGTCAGGTCGTGCTGGCGTTCGACATTGATCAACAGGGTCAGCGCCATATCGAAGGTCGATTGGCACTGCGGCTCATGATGCCCTGTCAGCGCTGCCTGCGCCCGATGCCAGTCGCACTGGAGAGTTCCTTTCTACTGGGGATGATCACCAGTGACGCGCTCGCCTCGGCTCTGCCGTCACGCTATGAACCGGTGATCGTGGAAGACGAGCAACTGGAACTCCTGCCCGTGGTCGAGGATGAGGTTCTCCTCACGCTGCCACAGGTGGTTTATCACGACGAGGCGGATTGTCCTGTTTCGCGTGACGCACTGCAAAGCGGTGAAGATTCCGAAGAAACGGTTGCTGATGATAATCCGTTCAGTGTGCTGCGCTCACTGAAGAATCAGTAATCATTCATTTGATGCCCTGACTGGAGACACCTCATGGCTGTCCAACAGAATCGTAAATCCCGTGCCAAACGTGGCATGCGTCGTGCTCATGATGCGCTGAGCAACCCGACCCTGGCGCAGGATCGTGAAACCGGCACGACGCATCGTCGCCATCATGTCGCTCCTGACGGCTACTATCGTGGTCGGCAGATTGTCGAAGTCGACGACTGATCAGGCTGCGACAAGACACTCGTGCGTCTGGCCATTGACGCAATGGGCGGGGACTTCGGTCCCCGCGCTACTGTCGGGGGGAGTGTCGAAGCGCTTCAGGCACTGCCTGATTTGCAAGTGCTGCTCTGCGGCGCCCGGGAGCAGCTTGAAGACCAGCTTGAGTCAATTTCCCGTGTTCAGGCTGGGGTCATTGATCGTATAACGATCATTGATGCGCCTGTATGCCTGCCCGATACGCTTTCACCCGCTCGTGCGTTACGCCTCCCTGCTGCCAGTAGTCTTCACGCTACCTTGCAGGCAGTAGCAGAGGGGCGGGCGGATGGCTGCGTCAGTGCTGGTGCCACTGGCGTACTGATGGCAATGGCGCGTCGGCAACTCGGCATGATTCCCGGGTTGTCTCGTCCTGCGATCAGTACTGCCATTCCGGCTCGTGGCTGTGGCCGCTGCTATCTGCTGGACCTGGGTGCAAATATCGATAGTCGACCAAGGCATCTATTGCAATTTGCTCGCATGGGTGCCGAAATGGCGCGCGCTGTTGATGGAGTGACTCGTCCACGCGTTGCATTATTGAATGTTGCTACCGAGCCGAATCGGGGCGAGCGCCGTGTTCGTGAAGCGGACGAATTGCTGCGACAGGAGACAAACGACCATTTTGATTATCATGGCTTTGTAGAGGGCGACGGACTCTTCAGCGGTGTTATTGATGTGGCTGTTTGTGATGGCATGGTGGGCAATGTGGCTCTCAAGAGTGGTGAGGCACTGATCGAGTTGCTGGTTGAACGTCTGAGTGCCTGTTTTCAGCATAGCTGGGCTTCGAGGATGGTCAGTGTGCTTGCTCGGCCGGCTCTATCGCGATTCCGGCGGGAGTTCGATCCTGTTCGCTATAATGGAGCCAGCCTGCTGGGTCTGAAAAAGACAGTAGTTAAAAGTCATGGTAGCGCCAGCATGGATGGTTTCGGTTGGGCGGTACGACGAGCGCACTGTGAAGTGGTCGGTGAATTGACCGGCAAGCTGGCAGCAGCTCTTGCGGCGGATAGGCATGCCTGAAGTGGAACCAGTGGCCGTTTTCGCCTGTACCGTGATCAACGATACAGACGAAAACGCACGCGGCGAGCGACGTCGTAACGAGCTTCCAGCATTGAGCTGGAAAAACTCCGACGCCTTCGACCAATGAATGTAAAGGTGATCCGATGACCGATTCCCTGGCCCTGGTCTTTCCCGGTCAGGGCTCTCAGCAGGTGGGGATGCTGCGAGAGCTGGCCGAGCGCTACAGCGTAGTAGGCACAACCTTCGAAGAGGCTTCCGAAGCGCTGGGTTATGACCTCTGGCACGTTGTCCAGGAAGGTCCGGCCGAGGCGCTTAATACCACCAGTTGTACCCAGCCGGCTCTGCTGGCTGCCAGTGTGGCAGTGTGGAGGATCTGGCAGGAACTGGAGGGGCCTCGTCCAAAAGCCATGGCGGGTCACAGCCTGGGGGAATACAGTGCCCTTGTATGTGCTGGTGCCATCAGTTTTGCCGAAGGCGTTCGACTGGTGCGCTTGCGGGGAGAAGCGATGCAGGCGGCTGTACCGGAAGGACAGGGTGCCATGGCCGCGATTCTGGGGCTCGAAGACGGTACTGTCGAACAAGCCTGCCGTGAAGCGGCCGAGGAGGCTGGTGCTAATGAAGTTGTGGCAGCAGTCAATTACAATGCTCCCGGTCAGGTGGTCATTGCTGGTCATCGTGGCGGCGTAGAGCGTGCGATAGCCCTTTGTCAGCAGGCTGGCGCGCGTCGTGCCATGCCACTACCTGTTTCGGTGCCGTCGCACTGTGCTCTCATGCAGCCAGCTGCCGAGCAGTTAAGAGAAGCCCTGGCCGGTATTGACATGCGCCCACCTCGTTATGAGGTCATACAGAATGTCGATGCCCGGGCACATGCAGAGACTGGAGAAATCGCCGAACGTCTGGTTGCTCAGCTGCATCAGCCGGTGCGCTGGACTTCCTGTGTGCAAGCGCTGGCGGACGATGGTGCTCGCGTATTCATAGAGTGTGGTCCTGGCAAGGTCCTGACAGGTCTCGGTAAGCGAATCGTCAGTGGCAGTCGCGGCTTATCTGTCAATGATCCCGAGAGTCTGACAGCAGCGCTCGAGCTGGCCCGAGAAACACCTTGAGGCCTATGGCCTGCCAGCCATGTTCAGGGGATGTGTTGTGGATAACAAGAGAGTGCAGGTATGACGGATGAAACACGTGTAGCGCTGGTTACCGGCGCTACACGCGGGATTGGCCGGGCAATAGCGCGTGAACTGGGTCGCCAGGGTCGCATTGTGGTGGGTACTGCCACCAGTGACAGTGGTGCCGAGCGCATTGAGGCTGATCTCGCGGAACAGGGTATTGAAGGCGCTGGAATGCGGCTCGATGTGACCGATAGTGATGCAGTGAACGAGCTGCTGTCGCGTGTGAATGAACGTTTTGGTGCACCCACCATATTGGTCAACAATGCCGGCATTACGCGTGATAATCTGCTGATGCGGATGAAGGATAATGAATGGGATGAAGTGCTCGACACCAATCTCAAATCAGTTTATCGAGTATCCAGGGCGAGCCTGCGTGGTATGACCAGAGCTCGTTTCGGGCGCATCGTGAATGTCAGCTCTGTGGTCGCAACGCTGGGTAATCTCGGCCAGACCAACTACGCTGCAGCCAAGGCAGGCATGGAAGGCTTTACGCGCTCATTGGCGCGAGAGCTGGCCTCGCGTAACATCACGGTCAATTCCGTGGCGCCCGGCTTTATAGCAACGGACATGACACGGGAGTTGCCGGAGGCTCAGCGTGACGCCCTGCTGGCACAGATCCCGCTGGCTCGACTCGGTGAACCCGAGGAAATCGCAGCGGCAGTCGGTTTTCTGACCAGCGACGCTGCCTCTTATGTCACCGGTGAAACGCTTCATGTCAACGGTGGCATGAATATGCGCTGACGCCCGCCTGACGTGCGGTTGCGTCGATCTATAGCGGTCTATAAACTACCCGGCAGTTTCGAGCTGGCGGATTTGCACAACCAGGAGTAGTAAGCCAATGAGTACCATCGAAGAGCGTGTGAAGAAGGTTGTAGCCGAGCGGTTGAACGTCAAGGAAGAAGAGATTCAGAACAGCTCTTCCTTCACTGAAGATCTCGGCGCCGACTCGCTCGACACCGTTGAACTGGTGATGGCACTTGAAGAGGAATTCGATACCGAAATTCCCGATGAGGAAGCCGAGAAGATCACGACCGTGCAGGAAGCGATCGATTATATTGTTGCCCACCAGTAATCCTGGTTGACGGTTCCCGCACCACTCGTGCATTGCAGGGCCGCCTTGTCGTCAGGCAAGGCGGCCCTGTCATTTTGAAGTGTTGAATCGTTGCCCGGCATTGGGATAACGACCGCAAGAGTACTATCGTTCCTTACGGTCCCCAATCGTCCCGATGCATCCGGCAATCGGTATAATGGAGTGATGCTCGCAACGTATGCCTTGAAAGGCTCGTTGTTGCTGCATCCATTTGGCTGTTTGGAGGAAGACCAATGCCTCGCAGAAGGGTTGTGGTAACCGGCATGGGTTTGATTACCCCGGTGGGTAATACCGTCGAGGAAAGCTGGAGTGCCATTACCGCAGGTCGCAGCGGAATCGGGCCAATCGAACATTTCGATGCCAGTGCCTTCAATACCCGATTCAGCGGGTCCATCAAGGGGTTCGATCCCGGGTTATATTTTAACCCCAAGGAGGCCCGCAAAATGGACCTCTTCATTCAGTATGGGATAGCCGCAGCAGCTCAGGCCATTGCCGAGGCGGGCATCGAATGTACCGAAGATAACGCTGAACGGATCGGTCTGGCGATCGGTTCGGGCATCGGTGGTCTACCGATGATCGAAACCAATCATAATGCGTTGCTCAAGGGTGGGCCACGCCGGGTTTCTCCCTTTTTCGTACCGGGGTCCATCATCAATATGATCTCGGGGAACCTGGCAATACAGTATGGGTTTCGCGGTCCCAATATCGCGATTACCACGGCTTGCACCTCAGGCACTCATAATATCGGTTACAGTGCACGTACCATCGCCTACGGCGATGCTGATGTCATGATCTGTGGTGGTGCCGAGATGGCAACTACCCCCCTGGGCGTGGGTGGTTTCTCTGCAGCCAGAGCACTCTCCACACGTAATGATGATCCGGCTGCTGCCAGTCGACCCTGGGATCGTGATCGTGATGGCTTTGTTCTTTCAGATGGGGCCGGTATTCTCGTACTCGAGGAGTATGAGCATGCGCGGGCACGAGGCGCGACCATCCATGCCGAGTTCCGCGGTTTTGGCATGAGCGACGATGCCCATCATATGACAGCGCCTCCTGAAAGCGGTACCGGGGCGGCGCTGGCGATGCGCAACGCCATTCGTGACGCTGGTATCGCGCCTGAGCAGATTGATTACATTAATGCTCATGGCACTTCAACATCAGCGGGAGATGTTGCCGAAAGCCGAGCGGTAGAGCAGGTCATGGGAGAAGCGTCCAGAGAGGTAGCAGTCAGTTCTACCAAGTCCATGATTGGCCATCTGCTGGGTGCCGCCGGTTCGGTCGAGGCTATATTTTCCATTCTGGCCCTGCGCGATCAGGTGGCACCGCCGACCATCAATCTTGATCATCCTGATGAGCGCTGTCAGCTCGATTATGTCCCGCACCATGCGCGTGAGATGAAAATCGATCATGTCCTGTCAAATTCTTTCGGGTTTGGCGGAACCAATGGGTCATTGGTTTTCTCGAAGCTGTAACGGAGAGCAGCCATGAATGCCCATGTGCATTCGGGCGGTGATGCCCCTGTTCCGTTTGATGACCGCGGGCTGGCTTACGGTGATGGGCTTTTCGAAACCGTATTGGTACGTGACGGGGCGCCTCTCCTCTGGGAGGCGCATCTGGCGCGCTTGCAGGCCGGTCTTGAGCGATTGGGTATTCCGACCCCAGGAAGAGAGATTTTCGATGCTCTTCCTGCCCACGGTGTCGGTTGTGGTCTGATGATTCTCAAGCTTCTGATGACTCGCGGTAGTGGTGGGCGTGGGTATCAGTTGCCTGAAAACATGCAGCCACGGCTTCGCTGGCGCATGACGCCCTTTACTCCACAAGCCGATCGCTGGCAAACCGGTGTTACTGTTCGCAGTTGCCACTGGCGCCTGCCCCGGCAGCGTGCTTTGGCAGGTCTCAAGCATCTCAATCGCCTCGACAATGTCATGGCTCGCCAGGAGTGGACAGACCCGGCGATTGCCGAAGGGCTCCTGTGTGACACTGAAGGGCTGTTGATCGAGGCTACTGCGATGAATCTGGCCTGGTTTGATCGTGAGCAGCGGTGTTGGATGACACCCCGTCTGCATCATTGTGGGGTGGCTGGTACGCTGCGTCAGGCATTGCTGGAGGCAGGCGTTCTCACGGAAATCGAGGCTTCTCCGGAAGCCCTGGCAAATGCAGAAGCCGGTTGTGTATTCAACAGTGTGCAAGGGGTCTGGCCAATTGAGCAATGGGTGTCGGAGCAGCAGAGCGATACGCCACCCCTGCGACGTACCTGGCATTTGGAAGAACAGCCGGTACGCGAAGCAGTAAAGCGATTGCAGGTGCCAGCGCATGCTTTGTTGGGCTATCCCGTGCAGTAACACCATTCTTTGAATTCCGGGTCGGGGACGTTGTGAATGCGCTGGTGGAAAGGGTTGCTGACGGGCGTTGTATTGATCGCTCTCATCGTGGCGGGTAGTTATGGCTACTGGCGCTATCGAATGCAGGCGCCAATAGCACTTGATCATTCGCTGATCTTTGAAGTGAGTCCAGGTAGCGGCGCTCGACAGGTCATTGATCGATTGGCCGAGCAGGGTGTCATCAGGTATCGCTGGCCCTATCAGGTACTTGCCATTCTGGAACCTCGGCATGTACGCCAGCTGCGTGCCGGAGAATTTCAACTGCAACCCGGCATGAATGGCTGGCAGCTACTGGCGAAGCTTTCAAGCAACGATATCGTGACTTATGAGTTGACCATTCCGGAAGGATGGACCCTCGATCGAATGCGTCAGCGTATTGATCAGGCGCCGAAGCTGACCCATGAAACCCGTGGCATGAACGATGAGGCGCTGATGAAAGCACTGGGCCATGGGGATCAGAAGGGAGAGGGACGATTCTTTCCTTCCACTTACCGCTATCACAAGGGCACTTCGGATCTCGATATTTATCAGCGGGCCTATGCGCGAATGAAGAAAGAGCTTGAGCAGGCCTGGGCCAGGCGCAGTGATGATTTGCCGCTGGATACGCCTTATCAGGCACTGATTCTGGCTTCTCTGATCGAACGCGAAACAGGTGCACCTGAAGAGCGCCCCCGGATTGCCGGCGTTTTCGTTCGTCGCCTGGAGCGCGGGATGCGTCTGCAAACCGATCCCAGTGTCATTTATGGGCTTGGCAAGGCCTATGACGGTTCGCTGTCACGTGCAGATCTGGAAAAGGCGACAGCCTACAATACCTATGTCATCAATGGTCTGCCGCCAACGCCGATTGCCCTGCCGGGCAGGGCTTCGCTACGCGCAGCAGTGAACCCGGCCAGCGGGGATAGCCTCTATTTTGTGGCAAAGGGAAATGGGCAACATCACTTTTCGGCCACGCTCAGGGAGCATAATGCTGCCGTGCAACGCTATATCCTGAATAAATGATAAAGGATGCCGGCATGAGCAATGCAATCGGGCGTTTTATCACTCTTGAAGGCAGTGAGGGTGTCGGCAAGAGCACCAATGTGGCGATGGTGCGCGATTTCCTGCAGGCAAAAGGGTACGAAGTGATCACGACCCGGGAGCCTGGGGGAACAGCGCGTGCCGAGGCAATGCGAGAACTGTTGCTGAATCCGAATGAATCGGAAGTACTGGATGATCTCAGTGAGTTGCTGCTTGTATTCGCCGCTCGCGCCCAGCATCTGGCTCGGATCATCAAGCCGGCGCTGGCGCGTGGTGCCTGGGTAGTCTGCGATCGTTTCACCGATGCGACATTCGCTTACCAGGGTGCGGGCCGAGGTGGTAATCGCGAGCATATAGAGCAGCTCGAACGACTGGTGCACCAGGAGGTGCAGCCTGATCTGACCCTGTTGCTGGATATGCCGGTCTCGTCAGCGCGCCAGCGCCTCCAGGCACGTGGCTTGCCCCCGGATCGTTTTGAGCAGGAAGAAGGTGGTTTCTTTGAACGGGTACGACAGGGCTATCGGCAAAGAGCCGATCAGGCACCCGAGCGTTTTGCCATTATTGATGCCTCGGCGCCACTGGAAGAGGTTCAGGCCGGTATCCGTCAGGTACTGGAGGAGCGGTTGGCGCAATGGCGGTAGCGGAAGCGGATTCTCCTGTTAGTGGTCCAGCACCCTGGCCCTGGCAGCAGACGCTCTGGCAGCATTATCTGCGTCTGGCTCGTGCCGGGCGTATGCCCCACGCATTGATGCTGTCAGGGCCGGCCGGTATTGGCAAGGAGCGTTTTGCCGAGGCGCTATTGGCGCGACAACTCTGTCATGCGCCTGCAGATCTGGCATGTGGACATTGTCATGCCTGTCGTATGCGTCAGGCGGGTCACCACCCTGATCTGCTTGGTATTGCTCCGGCTGAGAGTGGCAAGCAGATTCGCATCGACAGCATTCGTGATATCAACCACTTTGTTTCCCAGACCGCCCAGCAGGGAGGTTATCGGGTCATTCGTATTGCCCCGGCGGAGAGTATGACGGTCTCGGCCTCCAATGCGCTGCTCAAGAGCCTGGAAGAACCCGGTGAACGTACTCTTTTTCTGCTGCTGTGTGATATCCCGTCACGTGCATTACCCACCATCCGCAGTCGTTGTCAGCAATGGCCATTTCCACTGCCGGACAAGTCGCAATGTCTTCCCTGGCTCAGAGAAGAGTTGGGAGAACAGGAAGATGCCGATTTCTGGCTGCGGGTAGCGGGCAATCAGCCGCTATTGGCACGTTCGCTGGCCGGAGGAGAGAGTCGTGAGTTGCGTCAGTTGTTGCGTGATATCTTCGAGGCACTGGTGCGCGGCGCCGATCCTGTCAGCGAAGCGGCGCGACTGGAGCGCCAGCCGCTGGTAACCATCCTGTGGTACGGTATCGAATGGCTGGAAGACCTGGTCAGGTTCGGGCTTTCCGGGAATGCCGATCATGTGCGCAACGAGGATCTGATGCCGCTCTATCGCCAGGCCGTCAAGAATGGCCGGGTCAGGGATTGGTTCAAGCTGCTTGACTACGTGCGAGAGCAGCGTCGACTGCTGATCTCGGGCGGCAATCCCAATGACCGGCTGGTTCTGGAAGCCTGGCTGATTCGCTGGTCGGCATTGCTACGCTCCTGAGCACCGATGCGTGATCGGACTGCTTGAGCGCAAGGAGAACATCATGTCGCCTCACAAGGCGTTGTCACTGATTTTCGATGATCTGGATACCCTTCATGCGGCCTGGATGCCGCAATTTGAACAGGGGGGTATTTTCGTGCCGACCGCTGAGCGCTATGCGCTGGGCGATCGCATCTATCTTCTGCTGCGATTACCTGATGAAACCGAACGCACGCCGGTCTCGGGCGTAGTCGCCTGGGTTTCGCCGCCCGGCGTCTCAGGCAGGCGAACAGCCGGCATTGGTGTTCATTTCGATGTTGCCGAGCACGCGCTGCGTCTGCGTATCGAACGACTGCTTGATGGGCTCGGAACACCTTCGCGTTCCGGTTATACATTTTGAGTAACGGATCATGTCCGCAGAAATATCCGAAACACTTTCCTCCGAAATTGGCCTGGTGGATTCTCATTGTCACCTGGATCGACTGATTATTGGTGAGCATGAGACTCGTGAGCAACACCTTGATGAGGTGTTGTGCATGGCACGCCGACAGGGAGTGCGCCGTTGCCTGGCGATGGCTACCGACTGGTCGGGTTTACCGTGGCTGGTATCGATGGCGCGGCGCCATGAAGAAATCGTGTATGCCGGAGGTGTTCATCCGCTGGTTGCGGCAGATCGAGAGATGACGCTTGAAGAGATCGAAGCAGCCATCGAGCGCTTTGATCCGGTAGCCATTGGCGAGATCGGGCTCGATTTTCTGCCTGCTGAAGATACAGGGCAACCACGTGTCGATCGTGACCGTCAACTGGAACGTTTTGCCACTCATCTACAGGCTGCCAGACGCGCCGAACTGCCGGTCAGCATTCATACGCGTGGGGCTCGTGAAACAACGCTGGAAATGATTGCACGCTATAGCGATCCCGAGGTCGGTGGGGTACTGCACTGTTTCACCGAAGATCTCGACATGGCGCGTCAAGCCATCGGGCTGGGCTTTTATATCTCACTCTCTGGCATAGTGACCTTCGCACGTGCCGAGTCGGTGCGTGAGCTGGCGCGTTATATTCCACTCGATCGGTTGTTGATCGAGACTGATAGCCCCTGGCTTGCCCCCGTCCCGCATCGGGGCCAGCCCAACCAGCCCGGTCATGTGATCGAGGTGGCGCGTACCATTGCCGAGGTGCGTGGTATCAGCCTGGATGAGGTGGCCATGCAGACCACGTCCAATTTTTATCGACTGTTTCGTCAGGCCGTACCGGAGTCTGTTGACAGCTGAGCAAGCGGGGAGATGGCATGTCTACACCCTTTCCCTTCGGGACCCGAATTGCAACGCTGGCCGATGATGACAATCGTTTGCCACCATTGATGGATTGGCAGCCGCCTCTGTGTGGCGATATCGATATGCGTATCGATCGCCGGGGCGAATGGTGGCATGAGGGGCGACATGTTGCTCATCCGCGCGTAATGCGTCAGCTGTCACGCCTGTTGCGCCGTGAGGCGGACGGCATGTATTACCTGGTGACGCCAGTCGAGAAATGGCGGATACAGGTTGAAGACCAACCCTTCATCATCATTGATGCTCATCGAGAACTCGATGAGCATGGCGGGCCCGCATGGTGGCTGATGACCAACGCAGGTGACCGACTGATGCTCGGTAATCAACATCGTCTGGAGAGTGACAGTGAGGGCCGTCCTCCTGTCGTAGAGATCCGTTTTGGGCTGCAGGCGAGACTGGGTAACAGTGTTTTCATGGCGTTGATCGACTGCGGCGAAATTCGCTCGATCGATGCTTGCCATGAACTGGGTCTGGAGAGCAATGGCGTCTGGCAGCCATTGGGCAATCTGCCTCCGGATACAGCCGACATGCCGATTCAGGAATTTTCCGGGTGAGTGAACCAGGGGAATCGGTAGCAGAGCCTGAACTGACAAGGCAGCAGTATGCCGTGGTCCACCATGGTCAGGCACACGCTCGCGTTATGGCCGTAGCTGGGGCAGGCAAGACAGCTACCCTGGTGGCCAGGGTGTTATATCTGCTGAAGTCCGGCGTACCCGCCAGACGATTAATGGTGCTGATGTTCAATCGTGCGGCGCGCGAGGATTTCAGCCGACGGCTGCAGCGTTACGCTGACGCAGGCACCGAACTGCCCCAGGTCAGAACCTTTCACTCCATTGGCCACCGCCTGACGGCCACACTTACACGGTGGGGGGTGCTTGAGTCGAGACAATTGCTGGAGGCTGACTGGCAGCATGAACGCTTGCTCAAGCAGGCTCTGCAGCAGGTGCTCGAGGATGAGCCGGAGCAGTTGGAAACAGCGCTCGAAGCCGAACGGCTGGAAACACTTGCTCAGTTCTGTGATCTGGTCAAGGCAGAGTGTTGTGCACCCGAAAGACTTTACGAGCGGCTGGATTACGGCAGCGACACCGGCCATTTTCCGGCGGCCTGTCGAGCGGTCGAGCGCCTGCTGGAAGCGAATGGGCTGATGACGTATGCGGATCTGCTCTATAGACCGCTACGAGCATTACGCCGGGACAGAACATTACGAGAGCGGGTCGGTGGCTTTCTTGATCATGTCGTGGTCGATGAGTATCAGGACATCAACGAAGCTCAGCTGCAGTTGCTGTCAATACTGGCTGGTGATCATGCCAGTATCATGGCAGTGGGCGATGCCAATCAGTGCATTTATGAATGGCGAGGTGCCAGGCCAGACGCCATGGGTGAGCGCTTCGAAAAACTGTTCGGGAGTCCCCGGGACTATACGCTCAGTTTCACCTTCCGACATGGTCATGCCTTGGCCTTGTTGGCCAATCATGCCATTGACGCCAATCAGCGGCGTCCCGATCAATTGACGCTGGCGGCCCCTGACAATCCGAGCACTTGTATTGATCAGCTTACAGGCGTTCGAACGCTGATCGAGCGCATTCAGCGCTGGCTGGATAGCGGGCGACGTCTGGATGAGGTGGCCATTCTGGTCCGGAGCTGGACACTGACCGTGCCAGTACAGCTTCATTTTCTGCGTGAGGGGATTGCGTTCCGACTCGGGCGCGAGGATCGGTTCGTATTTCGGCTTCCGTTGGTTCGAGCACTGGCCGGTTTTCTCGAGTTGGCCATGGATGCATCGCTGTTGCATGATCCGGGTCATCTGCAGCTGCTTTTTGAACAGCCTACCACCTTTGTCGCACGTGAACGGCTTGAGCGACTCTGCCAGCATCTGGCGGCTCAACAGCAGTGGCCTGACAGGCATTCGCCGTTGCTGAGTGGCCTGCGTCCTGTCCAGCGACGCAATCTCAAAAAGCGCTGGACACTTTTGTGCGATCTGCCTTCGTTGTCAGCCTGGTCGCCGGCTCGTTTGTTGTCTCATGTGGTCGATACCCTGGATGCCGAAAAGCTGTTGCGCCGTGCAGCCGCCCGTCGGGACAAGGGGGAAGAGGATATACGGCTGCTGGATGTACTGATTGAGCAGGCCGGTGAGCTGGCGGATGATCCTGCGGCCTTCATCGCGCTGTTGAAAAATCCGGTCGAGGTAGCCGAAGAAGGGGTGCTGCTTTCCACGGTTCATGGTGCCAAGGGACTTGAATGGCCCATGGTGGCTTTGTGGGGCCTCAACGAAGAAGATTTTCCGGCCTACAGTCGCGAGTCGCCGCTCAGTGATACGGCGCTGGAGGAGGAGCGGCGGCTGTTTTATGTGGGTGTCACTCGGGCTCGGGAGACCCTGTTGCTGTGTCAGGATGGCGGGCAACGGCAGGTCAGCCGTTTTATGGGTGAAACCGAATGGTCGGACTGTGTACGTGTTGATCGACAATTGATGTCAACAGGTGACGAGCTCCTGGAAGTTGCTCGACCGGCCCTGGTACAGCGTTATCTGAGTGCCATTGGTAGTTCATTACCGGTGACCGAGATGACGGCTCGTGCGCCAGCAACTGGTGCTGTCGCCACCAGCCGGGCCGAATGGCAACCTGGCGAACGTATTCGACATGCCGTGTTCGGTGAAGGTGCCATTGAAAGCGTGGAAGGCGAACGGGAGCGTTGTATTCTGGAAGTCAGTTTCAATCATGCGGGCCGTCGTCGATTGGTGGCGGCCCGGGCACCCATAGAACGCGTTGCCAACGAGTAAGGATTCTCATGACAGCTCTTATCGATATTTCCACGCTGGCACTCTGGCAGCGTGATGAGCAACCGCTGGTGGTTCTTGATTGCCGCGCGCGTCTGGATGATGCCGAAGCAGGGCGACAGATGTGGCTGACAGGACATTTGCCGGGAGCACTGCATGCTGACATGGATCGGGATCTGTCGGCGCCTCGGGAAAATGGCAGTGGTGGACGCCATCCGTTGCCATCTCCACAGCAATGGCAGGAGACGCTCCAGCGCTGGGGGATCAGTCCAGCAGTACGGGTCGTGGTCTACGATGATGCTGGCGGACAACTGGCGGCTGCGCGCGCCTGGTGGATGCTGCGATGGGCAGGGCACGAGAATGCTCATGTGCTCAATGGTGGCATTCAGGTTTGGGAAGCCGATGGTGGTCGGCTGGAAAGTGGGGAAACAGCCCTGCCCGAGCCGAGCAACTGGCAGCCGGTGTTCAATCACGGGATGATTGCTTCGGCTGACGAGGTGGCCAGGGGCGATGCCCTGCTGCTCGATGCCCGGCCGGCTGTTCGTTATCGTGGTGACAATGAGCCGATCGACCCAGTGGCCGGGCACATTCCGGGGGCCCGCAATCTGCCGGGGGCATCAATGCTGGATGATAATCGCTGTTTTATCGACAGTGATGAGTTGGAACAGCTGTTGCCAGCGACCGGCCAGCAGAGTATTGCCTACTGCGGCTCGGGTATCAGTGCCTGTCTGATCATTCTGGCTCACGCAGCACTCGGAAGACCGTTGCCAAAACTCTATCCCGGCTCATGGAGTGAATGGAGTCGGGACCCGAGTCGGCCGGTGGCCACCGAGCAACCGAGCCGGCGCCCGGATGCCTGATTGACTACATGCGCGGATAGTTGGGGCCGCCACCTCCTTCCGGGGGGGTCCACACAATATTCTGTGACGGATCCTTGATGTCACAGGTCTTGCAGTGAATGCAGTTCTGGAAGTTGATCCTGAAGTGGGGTGTGCCCTGTTCATCCTCAATGATCTCGTAGACGCCGACCGGGCAGTAACGCTGAGCCGGTTCGGCGTAACGAGGCAGATTGGTCTCGATCGGAATGCGGTCGTCCTTCAGGCGCAAATGGCTTGGCTGGTCCTCGTCATGATTTGTGTTGCTGAGATACACCGAATTTGTCTTGTCGAAAGAAAGCCGGTTATCCGGTCGAGGATACTCGATGCGTTCATGTCGGTCGGCCGTTTCCATGGCTTCATGATCCCGGGTTCGATCATGCAGCAGCAGTAATCTTCCGCCCAGCTTCTGATCCAGCCAGTTCCATGCCCCGCCCATCGTTTCACCAAAGCGGTGAAGTGCTGGTCCGAAATTTCGGTTGCGACGCAGTTCATCTCCCAGCCAGCTCTGCTCGAATCGCTGACTGAAGTCAGCCAGTGTATCCGGTGTCTCCTCCTGCTGGAGCGCTTCCATGACGCTATCAGCAGCCAGAAGGCCGGATTTCATGGCGGTATGCAGCCCCTTGATGCGTGAAAAATCAAGTGTCCCGGCTTCGCAACCGATCAGTAGGCCGCCGGGGAATGTCATGCGTGGCAGACTGTTGTAACCGCCCTTGGTAATCGAGCGGGCGCCGAATCCGATACGCTGCCCCCCCTCGAGATGGGCCGCGATAGATGGATGATGCTTGAGCTGCTGAAACTCGTGAAAGGGAGAGAGCCAGGGATTGGCGTAATTGAGATCGACGATCAGCCCAACCATGACCTGACGGTCGGGTCCGTGATAGAGGAAGGAACCTCCCTGGGCCTTGCCTGTCAGTGGCCAGCCAATACCGTGCACCACCAGGCCGGGTTGATGTTGTTCGGCGGGGACTTCCCAGAGCTCCTTGAAGCCGATGGCATAATGCTGCGGATCGCTGTCGCGTGCGAGATCGAAGTGCTCGATCAGTTGCTTGCCAAGGTGCCCCCTGGAACCTTCGGCAAACAGGGTATAACGAGCGTAGAGTGCCATGCCCGGCATGAAGGTAGCCCGCGGCTGGCCATCGTGTCCGACCCCCATGTCTCCAGTGATAACGCCGGCAATACCTCCTTTTTCATCGAACAGTAGCGATTGGGCAGGAAAACCGGGGAAGATATCGACTCCAAGCGCCTCGGCGCGCTCACCAAGCCAGCGTACGAGTTCACCGGCACTGATAATGTAATTACCCCTGTTGTGCATCGAGGGTGGAATGAGCGCATCCGGCAGACGTTGCCCACGCTCGCCATCGAATCGGTAAAATTCATCCCGTTCAACGGGAGTGTGCAGTGGGGCGCCAAGGGTTTGCCAGTCCGGGAAGAGCTCATTCAGGGCGCGTGGATCGAAAACGGCACCGGAGAGAATGTGAGCGCCGATTTCCGCTCCTTTTTCGAGTACACAGACAGAGAGAGGGGTGCCACTGGATTCGGCCTGCTGCATCAAACGGCAGGCAGCGGAGAGACCAGCGACGCCGGCGCCCACGATAATAACGTCAAAATTCATGGTATCCCGCTGTTCAAGCGGGGTGTCGATTCGTGTGTGCTCGAAATCCGCAGCAGTCATGGGAAACCGGTTCATCTCCGCAGGTCAAAGGATGAAAGAAGGGCCGCGCCGATCAGTATTCAACGGCATGTTACACTGCCGGGCAGTATAGCCGCATGGGCGGTCATGGCAGTGCCTCTTCGATTGTGCCATTTTTTGCTGCCGGCAACATATTGCCCATGGGGTCATTCCGGCGTGGTCGGGCTGTGTCCGATTGGCTATCGGCTTGCTGCCTGTCACCGGGCTTTTGAGCGTTGCCCCCGTCAGGTTCATTAACCATGAGGATGTCATGAAAGTACTCGTCGCGGTAAAACGCGTCATTGATTACAACGTCAGAGTGCGGATCAGCGAAGATCACTCCGACGTTGATCTGGCGCATGCCAAAATGGCCATGAATCCATTCTGCGAGATCGCCCTGGAAGAAGCTGTGCGTCTCAAGGAGCAGGGCATTGCCAGTGAGGTGGTGGCTGTCTCCATTGGTCCGAAAAGTGCACAGGAGCAGTTGCGTGCTGCCATGGCGCTGGGTGCGGATCGGGCGCTTCATCTGGAGCACGAGACAGCGCTTGATTCACTGCATGTAGCGAAACTGCTGGCGAAGCTGGCCGAGGAAGAGCAGCCGGGCCTGGTGCTGCTGGGTAAACAGTCGATTGATTCCGATAATAATCAGACTGCGCAGATGCTGGCAGCACTGATGGGTACGGGGCAGGCCACTTATGCCTCTGAAGTACGTATCGAAGGGGAGTCGGTGACCGTGACCCGCGAGATTGACGGGGGACTGCAGACACTGGCGTTGCAGCTGCCAGCCGTTATCAGTGCCGATCTGCGCCTCAACGAACCTCGTTTTGCTCGCCTGCCGGATATCATGAAGGCAAAAAAACGTCCGATCGAATCGCGTGAGGCCAGCTCTCTGGGAATCGATCTGACGCCGAGAGTACGGACCCTGCACGTTGACTATCCAGCCGAACGTCAGCCGGGTGTCCGGGTTGCCAGCGTCGATGAGTTGGTGGATCGTCTCAAAAATGAAGCTGGAGTGCTCTGATGAGTAGTGAACAGACTGTCCGTACTCTGGTCGTGGCCGAACAGGGTAACGGTGAACTGGATGCTGCCACTGCACGGATCGTATCGGCGGCCGTCGAGTTGGGCGGTGAGGTTGATGTGCTGGTGGTGGGCAGTGGCGCCGGCCGTGCTGCTGAAACTGCCGCCAGACTGGACGGTGTGCAGCGAGTACACTGCTGTGAAGCCGCTCATTATGATCATGGGCTGGCCGAAAACACGGCAGCACTGATTGCAGGCATGACTGAGTCATACACCCATCTGTTGGCTGCAGCGAGTACTACCGGTCGCAACATCATGCCGCGTGTGGCTGCACTGAGCGACGTGGCTCAGCTTTCCGAGGTGGTTGCCATTCAGTCGCCGGATACCTTTGTACGCCCCATTTATGCCGGTAGTGTACTGGCTACAGTACAGAGCGATGATGCGCTGCGGGTACTGACCATTCGACCGACTGCCTTCGATGCAGTGGGTGAGCAGGAGGCCGCGCCCATTGAATTGCTTCCGGCCGGTGTAGATACCGGGCTGGCAAGCTTTGTCGACGAGCAGCTGGTCAGCGGAGAACGTCCGGAACTCTCTTCGGCGCGAGTAGTGATCTCCGGAGGTCGAGGGCTCGGCAGCGGTGACAACTTCCGCCTCATCGAGGCCGTTGCTGATCGTCTCGGTGCTGCCATCGGCGCTTCGCGCGCAGCTGTAGATGCAGGCTATGTTCCCAACGACATGCAGGTGGGTCAGACCGGCAAGATGGTTGCACCGGAGCTCTATATTGCAGTCGGCATTTCCGGCTCCATTCAGCATCTGGCCGGGATGAAGGATTCACGGGTGATTGTCGCCATCAATCATGATGATGAGGCGCCGATCTTCCAGGTGGCCGACTATGGACTGGTGGCCGATCTGTTCGAAACTCTGCCTGAGCTGGCCGACAAGCTGCCTCAGCGCTTGACATGATGTACTGCTGCCGCGTCTCCGGGTGAGTCGCGGCATGTATACTTACTTTTTCCGGGGCGCCTTGATCAGGCATGACTCATGCCGGGGTCGGCTTTTCCTTCTTCTTTCACATCAATGATATGCCAGCGCCAATGGTGATCAACAACAATTGATAATTGTTCTTGTTTGTATTACCGTGCAAGCAGTTTCAGAGGTGCTGGTTACCCGGATCTGATCCGACGCACGGCCTTGCTCTCCATGGCGTCTCAATGCTGCCCATCCATGGTTCCGGATTTTCGGCGCAGGCTCCCCTGAAATCAGAGTTTGGCTGCTTTCCAGGAGAACCGAGTGAGGTTATTACCGATCGATTCCGCCAGGAGACGACTGGCAAAACTTCGTCTGACCACAGCCCTTGCGCTGGCTGCCGTCATTATTCCCGCCCATGCCGATGATCCGGTGCTTGATGCGACCCAGACACATCAGCAGCGGCAGCAGGCTCTGCAGCAGAAGATCGATAATGCCGACGATGCGACAAGGCAACTGTTGCGTGAATGGCAGGATGCGCGCGAGTCGGCCGAACGTATCGAGCAGTACAACCAGACGGTTGGTCCAATGCTGGATCAGCAACAGCAGCGCATTGAACAGCAACAGCAAGCCCTGGCGTCGATGGATAAAACCCGAGAGGCGCTACCTGCCACTCTGCATCAGATGGTGGATCGGCTGCGTGAGATGGTACAGGCCGATATTCCATTTCATCGCGCCGAACGCCTGGCTCGGCTCGATGCACTTGATCGTATGCTCGAACAAGCCTCGATGGCGCAGGCAGACAAGCTCAAGCGTGTACTTTCGACCTGGCAACAGGAGCTGGACTATGGCACTGACATTGAAGCCTGGCGTGGATCGCTCTTCAAACATCCGGATACCGAAGTACAGTATCTGCGGCTGGGGCGTGTAGGCTGGTATTACCTGAGTCTGGATGGTAACCAGGGCGGCGTCTGGCAGGCAAAAAGCGGCCAGTGGCAGCCGCTCAAGGGTAATGCACTGGAAGAGATCCGGCGCGGTATAAGGATTGCCAATGATCAGCGCAGTCCCGAGTTGTTGTCACTACCGCTGTCAGTTGAGCTTTCCGATGCCGATAGTGAAACCAATGGCAATGATTCGAACACTTCGTCACACGATAGCACCCAGGGGAGCGATTCATGAGCGGGCGTGACTGGCGTCATTTCACCCTGACGCTGTTGACGATGGCTATCGGTGTGTTGATGGCAAAAACGGGCTGGGCGGCGCCGTCGCTTGATCAGGTGGTGCAGCAATATCAGCAACAGGCGCAGGCTGCCGAGCAGCGCGATAGTGAACGCCTCTCGAAGCTGCTGGACAATCGTGAAGAGCTCCATCAGGCCGTACAGCAGGCGCAACAGCGCCTGCAACAGGCGCAGCAACAACAGCAACAGCTCCAGAAACGTCGTCAGCAACAACAACAGGCACTCCAGCAGATTGCCGAGCAACGCCGTTCCAGCGGCGGCGATCTTTCTCCGGTCTTCGATGTCCTGCGTCAGCAGGTTGGTCAGACACGAGATGATCTCGGGAACAGCTGGCTGACACTCGGTCGGGCCGAGCGTCTACCGCAGGCGATCGAAGAAGATGCCATTCCTTCGTTGAGCGATCTGCAGGCCTATACCAACCACATGGCGTCACTGATTGCTGCCAGCGGTAGCGTGGCCCGTTCGATGCAACCGGTCGCCGGACATGACGGCGCAGTGAAAAATCGCGGCGTCATCCGAGTCGGGGGGATTGATGCCTTCACCTCCTCCGACCTGTTGCAGCCGCCAGAGCAGGGGCAGACCCTGACCGTAGCTGAACGCACGCCATCATCTGCAGCCGATCAGCTGGCTGGATTTGCCAAAAATGGCCAGGGCCAGGTGGTCATTGATCCTGCCCATGGCGATGTCATCAAGGCGTTGGCACAGCAGCCGACGCTGCTGGAGCGCCTCGCTCAGGGCGGTGTGATCGGCTATATCACTCTGACTGTCGGCGTACTGGGCGTGCTGGCAGCGCTGATTCAACTGGTTTATCTACTGATTATCGGCAGTCGTTTGCATCGCCAGATACGAAATACCGAAGTCCTGCACGAAGACAATCCGCTTGGGCGTGTACTGAATCGTTTTCGCAATATTCGACGCTATCACGATCCCGAAGTGCTTGAGGCACGTCTGGATGAAATGCTGCTGGCCGAACAGCCCCGCCTGGAACGTGGTCAGGCACTGATCAAGGTGATGGCAGCGATCGCTCCACTGATGGGGTTGCTGGGTACGGTTACCGGCATGATTGGGACCTTTCAGTCCATTACTGTCTTTGGCAGCGGCGATCCCAGGGTCATGGCAGGTGGTATCAGCCAAGCGCTGGTTACTACGGTAGTCGGGCTGATTGTGGCTATCCCGCTGCTTTTCGCCCATACCGCTCTGTCCAGTCGCAGTCGCAGGTTGATGAACCTAGTCGAAGGTCGTGCCAGTGCCGCCCTGGCAGAGTATCTCGACCACCAGGAGCAATCGCTGACGGCCGATGTCCGCAAGCATCGCGAGAGGGCTCATGGATCGGATCATTGAACCCATCACTCGGTTGGTCGAGGCTGGTGGGCCAGTGCTGGTCGCCATTGCATTGACCGCGATGGTGATGTTCGCCCTGGGTATTGAACGGCTTCTTTACTGGCAGCGGCGATACCGCAATCGGCGTCGGGCGCTGATCGAGCGCTGGCAGGCGCGGCATGATCATGTCAGTTGGAGTGCTCGCACGCTGCGGGAATACTGGTGTCAGGAGCTGCTCACCTCACTGCGCAGTTCACTGCCCTGGCTGAAACTGCTGGTAGCGATATGCCCGCTACTGGGGTTATTGGGCACGGTGACCGGCATGATTCAGGTTTTTGACGCGCTCTCGCTGACCGGTCTCGGCCAGGCGCGCAGCATGTCCGATGGTGTGGCGAGGGCTACCCTGCCGACACTGGCCGGTATGGCGGTGGCTGTGGTGGGCCTGCTGTTCACCAGCCGCTTCGAGTTTCTGGTACGACGAGAGGATCAGCGTCTGCACGACCGGCTCGCCCGTGCCGTGGAGGATCGTCATGCGTAGACGCCGCAGATTACAGGAAGAAGAGGCTGGCATCGATCTTACCCCGATGCTTGATGTGGTCTTCATCATGCTGATCTTCTTTATTGTGACCACCAGTTTCGTCAAGGAGAGCGGCGTCGATATCCAGCGTCCCCAGGCGAGCTCTGCCAGTGCCCGACCGGATGCCCAGGTCATGGTGGCGATTACTCCTGAGGGAGCCATCTGGGTCAATGGGGAAGCAGTGGACGCCGACCGGGTGGGTGAGGCTGTGAGCCATGCCATGGCAGACAGTAGTGGCAGTGTTGTTATTCAGGCCGACCGTCAGTCCCGGACCGGGCTCTTGATTCGCACCATGGATCGCATTCGCCAGGCTGGCGTCGATAATATTGCCGTGGCTGCCTCTCAGGGGGATAGTTGATGCGGCGGCTCGTCGCACTGTTTGGAGGCCTGCTGCTGGCGCTGGCGCTATTTCTGGGGTTGGCGCTGCTGGTGGCGCCTCCGGAAGCGCCCTTGACGCCACCGGAGACACTATCGGTATCGATGGTCGAAGCACCACAAACGGCTGCACCACAACGCAGTGAACATTCCTCTTCTGCTGCCAATGCCTCGGCGCCCCCACCGCCACCGCCGGCCGCGCCGCCTCGGCCCGCGGCTGCCCCTCAGCCGGCACCCGATGTACAGAGCGATATTGCCCTGAAGCAGACATCGTTACCGGAAACAACTCCCGAGGCCTCGGTCGATGATACGTTGCCGCAGCTCGATGTGCGCCAGTCGAAGCCGCAACCCCAGCCGCAGCGCAAGACGCCACCGCAGTCAGAGCCTTCGAGACAGCAGGCTGCATCCGGGCAGAGTGCCGAGAGCACCCGGCAGGAACGTTCATCGCAGAGCAGTCAGTCCAGTGCGGCCGAGCGTCAGGCACCGATGGCCTCACCTCAGCCTACGCATCAGGTGCGGCCCGAATACCCCATGCGTGCCCGTCGGCGAGGGCAGGAGGGGTATGTGGTATTGCAGTTTTTGATACAGCCCAATGGCCATGTCGATGCCGATTCAATCCGGGTGGTTGATTCAAAACCTGGTGATGTATTTGTCGATTCGGCACGCCGAGCCGTGGTGCAGTCGACCTATCAGGCGCAGGATCAGCCAGTGCGTACGCGGCAGAAGCTGGTCTTCAGGCTGCAGTGAGGGAGCAAGCCATGATGATCGAACCGGGATATCCATATCGACGGGATATTTGTAAAGGGCTGCGTCCACTGTTTTGTTCTGTCATGGCAGCATTGCTGCTGGTGTTGTCGGGGCTGGCTCAGGCTGATGGTCCGGCACTCTCACAATCTACTGTGGATCGTTTGCAACAACTGCAACAACAACTTTCTTCCGGTCAGACCGCCCGGGTGTTGAAAGAAAGCCGAGCAAGCGCCCGGGGATTAAGTCGTCAGGGTGCCGAGGGGTGGGCAAAGGCGCTCTATTTGCAATTGGCAGCCAGCGCTGCGCGTCGTGCAGAACAGCCGGGTGAGGCTGCCGAGCTGCTGTCGCAGGCTCGTGCCATTGAGGTGGCGCCCTATGCCAGCCGGCTCAAATGGCTGGAGCAGGAGGCCGCACTGCGTGCGCGGGCAGGAGAATTTGACGAGTCGGCGCGGCTTTATCATCGCTGGGCGAGCCAGGCTTCGTTACCAGCAAAAGCACTCTGGTCGGCGGCGCAAGTCGATGCCCACAGAGGGGCATGGAAAGAAGCCAGTGACTGGCTCGGGCAGGCGCGCAGTGCAACATCGGCATTGAATGATGAGCAGCGCCAGTTGGCCCTGACCATTTATCAGCATGCCGGGAATGATGCCGCCGCCGCTGCAATGATCGAATTACAACTCGATGGGCAGGATACCGATGCTGAAGACTGGCGACAGGCGGCGGCCCTCTATCAACGTAGTGGAGAGCCGGGGCGTGCCGCCGCCGTCTGGGAAGCTGGCTGGCAGCGCGGCTTGCTGAAAGGGTCTGATGATCTGCTACAGCGCATTCGACTGCACATGGCTGGCGGTACACCTGCTCGGGCAGGCGAGATCCTGGCCGCTGCATTGAAAGATGGCCGGCTCGAGAATACAGCGGCCAATCAGCGCCTGCTGGCACAGGCCTGGACTCAGGCGCGAGCAAGGGACAGGGCACTGGCCGCCTGGCAAGGGTTGGCTGAGCACACGGATTCGGCAGCCGCCTGGCAAGAGTTGGGCGAACTGGCCTATGGTTGGGGACGCTGGCAGCATACAGTAGAAGCGCTGACCCGGGCCCTGCAACGATCTGCTGATCATCCCGGTCGCCTCTGGTTGCTCAAGGGAGTTGCAGCATATGAGCTGGGAGATGCTCGCCAGGCACGGGAGGCTTTCCAGCAAGCTGCCCGGCATGAGGAAAGTAGCGATCAGGCTGAGAAATGGCTGAAAACCCTGGGAGAGAGCGACGATGGCCCATCGCTTGCAAAGCCTGAGGCATCAGCTGTAACCGATGCCCGAGGGGGGTAGAGCGGGCATCGGCAGGAGGCAGCGGTATCAGATATCGAGATCAACCCACACTGGGGCATGATCGGATGGTTTGGTCATGGCGCGTAGCTCGTAATCGATGCCGGCATTGCGTATCCGCTCTACCAGTGGCTGCGTGGTCAGAATGAGATCGATACGTAGCCCCCGTTTGGGATCGCGCTCAAACCCCTTTGAACGGTAATCAAACCAGCTGAAGCGATCGTCAACCTCGGGGTGACAGTGTCGATAGCTGTCGACCACTCCCCAGTCATGGATACGGTTCAGCCATTCGCGCTCCTCGGGTTGAAAACTTGTCTTGCCCTCGCGCAGCCAGCGACGCCGATTGCTTTCGCCAATGCCGATATCGCGGTCGCTGGGAGAAATATTGAAGTCGCCCATGATCACCATGGCTTCATCGCGCGGCGTATCCTCTTCGAGCAGTCGGGCAAGCTGCTGGTAAAAACGGCGTTTATGAGGATACTTGGTGGGATGGTGAATACTTTCCCCCTGTGGGAAATAACCATTCCAGATCGTTAGTGGCCCCTGCCTGGTTGCTAGGCGTGCACCGATCATGCGCCGCTGAGCGTCCTCACCATCGTCAGGGAATCCGTAGAAGACGGCTTCGGGCATGGAGCGGGTCAGCAGGGCGACGCCGTAATGGCCCTTCTGGCCATGGTAGTGAACGTGGTAGCCCAGCGCCTCGATCTCGGCAAGCGGGAATTCGCTATCCTGAACCTTGGTTTCCTGCAGTCCGATGACCTCGGGCGCATGCTGGTCAATCAGTGCCTGGAGCTGGTGGGGACGAGCGCGGACACCATTGATATTGAATGAAACCAGTCGCATGTTGTTCAGGACTCCCGATCCTGCTGGTCGTGAAGCGGCAGAGAAGCAGCTTCACGATTTTGCCGTTCCTGCTTGCGTGCTGCCTGAGTCTTGCGCTGTTGCTGCTTTTTTCTGGCAAAACGCTCGCCGGAGCGTACAGCATCGGGATTATCATGCCGCCACTTGCGGTAATCCTTGCGTCGCCCGGTACGAATCGTCACCTTGTCAGCGAGCGACCGGGTCTTCTTGCGTCTGGTCATGATCAACTCCTTTTTCGAGTGACGTGATTCTACCAGGAGGAACGTCTCGTGCGGAAATCACTGCGACATATCGGCCTGATGCAAAAGCGTCTCTCGTGATGACAACTGGCGCGAGGGCGGCCCGAGACTGGTACAATGCATCGGTTAGCGAGTCATGCGGCTGCAGCGGGCCTCTCCGGCAGGCCTTCCTTCAAGGCCCCTGGGCGGCATCGATGTCGTTGAGCACCGAGGTGCTCCGATATCTGTCGGCCTCCCGTTGAGAGTATCGCCCGCGAGCCGGCTTCAATACCTTAAAGGTGAAACGACGGCATATGAGCGAGTCGGACAAGAATACTCCCTCCCGTAGATCGCCGGCATCGGAAGAGCATCCGGCTGCCGACGATTGGAATCGGGAAGCTTCCGCGGCAACCCGCACGGATGAGAACGCCAGCCCAACATCGAACCCCGGGGAGGATTCAGGGGCGAGTGAACAGGTCGGGTCGAATACGCAGAGCGCTCAAACCAAAGAACCCGCTGAAACCGGTGCGTCGGCATCTGATTCCGCCAGTCGCTCTCCGGTGTCATCGAGCCGTGGCGAAGAAACGCCGGAGCAGGCTGCTTCTCCCTCTTCCGAGGCGGTATCAAAGCATGGTGACAAACAGAGTAGTCAGGACAAGTCCGCCGAGATGCCTGCTTCCGAATCGAAATCGCCTCAAAGCGAAGCATCGACGAAGAGCGAGCGCACGAATCCCGACGATCAGAAGCAGCCGGCCGATGCTGTCCAGCCCTCGGAAGTGAGCGATGCTCGTGCTACGGCAGACCATGAGACCGGCTCGGTCGGTTCGGGCGATGAAAACAGTGCGGCCGGCCAGCAGGATAACGGGGAGAGTGCCGGTGGTAATCGGCGCAACAGCAGCGCTCGTCGCTCGCGTGGCGGACAGCGCCAGCGTCGGCAGAATGGCAGTGGCAATGCGCGTGCGGTGCAGGAAGATGAGAGCGGCAAACGTGAGGAACAGACTGCCTCTTCTGCTGAAGACGGAGCTCCTTCCGATGACAACGCTTCGAAAGGAGAAAATGCGCCTTCTGGTGATAATGGCAAGGAAGCTTCTGACCGGAATCAGGCCTCCTCGCGTCAGCGTCGTTCCAACAAGGCAAAGCAGTCGCAGGGGAGCGAAAGCAGCCGGGATGATGTTGCGTCGAGTGAGCAGAGCGTCTCTGCCTCCAGTATGAGCAACGAGGGTAATGAACAGACAGGTAGCAGCGATTCGGAAGAAGGTACTCAGCGCAAGCCAAAACGTCGGCGTCGCAAGACCCGGCGGGGTGGCCGTGACAAGTCTCGCGGCAGTCAGGTGGATCTCTCCAGCTATCAGCCACCGGCGGTAGCTGGTCAGTGGCGTTTTCAGGATTTCGATCTGCCCGAGCCGCTGATGCGAGCCATCATCGATCAGGGGTTTGAGTACTGTACGCCGATCCAGGCAGAAGCGCTCAAGCAGACCCTGCTGGGTGGCGATGTGGTCGGCAAGGCACAAACCGGTACCGGCAAGACGGCTGCCTTTTTGATCTCGATTCTGGCCTATTTCCTGGAGGAAGAAGCGCCCGGACGCCAGAAGGCGGGGGCACCGAGAGCTCTGATCATTGCTCCGACCCGTGAACTGGCGCTGCAGATCGAAAAGGATGCCAAGGCTCTGATGCGTCACACTTCACTGAAGGTGGCCAGTGCCGTGGGAGGCATGGATTATCAGAAGCAGCGCCAGCGTCTGACCAAACCGCTGGATATTCTTGTGGCAACGCCGGGTCGATTGCTGGATTTTCATCAGAAGCGCGATGCTGATCTTTCCCAGGTCGAGGTGCTGGTGCTTGATGAAGCTGATCGTATGCTGTCGATGGGCTTTATCCCCGACGTCAAGCGCATCATTCGCGCTACGCCCCGTCCTGAAGAGCGTCAGACCTTCCTGTTCTCGGCGACATTTACCCGTGACATTCTCAATCTGGCCGCACAATGGACGCATGAGGCGGCTCATGTCGAGATTGCCGTGGATACCAGTGCAGCGCCCAATATTGATCAACGGGTTTATCTGGTCGGTGACAGTGAAAAGCTCGGTGTACTGACGCGGCTGATTCAGCGTGAGAAGCTTGAGCGGGTCATGGTATTTGCCAATCGGCGTGACCATGTACGTGATCTCGAGGCGCGGTTGCGAGAAGCCGGTATCAATGTGGCCATGCTCTCCGGTGATGTACCGCAGAAGCAACGGCTGAAAACACTGGAGCGTTTCCGCGAAGGTGAGGTGGCAGTACTGGTGGCCACGGATGTTGCCGGGCGTGGCATTCATATCAGCGATGTCAGTCATGTCATCAATTACACCCTGCCCGAGGACCCCGAAGATTATGTACATCGAATCGGTCGTACCGGACGTGCTGGTGCGCAGGGGACCTCGATCAGTTTCGTGGGTGAGGAAGATGCCTTTGCACTGCCTGAAATCGAGCGTTTCATAGATGACAAGCTGCCCTGTGAACAGCCGCCGTCCCATCTGCTTGATGAAGAACAGAAGTGATTTCCGGCGATACGGCCGGCGGGGAGCCTGAATGCTCGATACGGCCCTGAAGGATGAGATCCAGGAAGCTTACCGGAAAGTGCTGGAAGCACTGGAGCTCAGGCCGCGTTATGGGCAGCGTCTGATGATCGCCGAAATCGCTCGCACGCTGGGCGGTATTGAGCGTGACGACAGTGGGCAGCGAACCAGTGACGAGCATGTCTGCGTGCTGGAAGCGGGTACCGGTACCGGCAAGACACTGGCGTATCTGTTGGCCGCTTTGCCTGTCGCCCGAGCGCATGGCAAACGGCTGGTGGTTTCGACAGCCACTGTGGCGCTTCAGGAGCAGGTGCTGCACCAGGATCTGCCAATGGTGCGCAAGCACAGTGGCCTGACGTTTGACTATGCGCTGGCCAAGGGCCGTGGTCGCTATATGTGTCTGTCAAAGCTCGAGCAGGTATTGGATGGGGCCGAAACCAATCCGACCCTGTCGATGTTCGAGCAGCAACTTCAGTCGGATAGTGAAGCTCTGGGCGAGCTGGCCCATGAAATGGCCGATGCCTATGCCAGTGGTGAGTGGGCCGGTGATCGTGACAGCTGGCATGGCAGTATCGATGAGGGGCACTGGCGGTCGCTGACGACAGATCATCGGCAATGCACCAATCGTCGTTGTGGTCATTTCGGGGCCTGTGCCTTCTTTCGTGCTCGCCGTCGGCTCGATGAAGCTGATGTCATCGTGGCCAACCATGATCTGGTGCTTTCCGATCTTTCCCTGGGGGGCGGTATGGTATTGCCGCCGCCGAAGGATTGTATCTATATCTTTGATGAGGGGCATCATCTGCCCGATAAGGCCCTTGAGCACTTCTATCATCGATTGGGCGTCAATGCGGCGCTACGCTGGCTTGGCCAGCTGAAGAAATCGCTGAATGAACTGACCACGGGGCTGAGCAGCCAGCCGACAGTGGCCCGTCTGCTGGGGGAGTTTCCCGAGCTGATTGCCACGCTGGAGTCAAAGCTGGGGGAAGCGGCCCGGTTGGCACAACAATATGCTGATGGGCTGCCGGCCAGCGAACAGGAGAGTATTCATCACCGCTTTCCACTGGGGGTAGTGCCCGAAGCACTGTTGAGTGTTGCAGAGCAACTGGTGACGCCCTTTGCCGAGTTGTCTCGCCATCTGGAGAGCATCAGCAATATTCTGCGTGAAAGTCTTGATCCCGAGAAGACGACAGGTCTTGATCGTGAGCAGGCCGAGCAATGGCTGCCGCTGGTGGCACTTCTACACGGTCGGTCACTGGAAGCCTCCGAGCTCTGGACTGCCTTTACCAGTGATGAACGCAGTGACAATGATCCGCCTCAGGCGCGTTGGCTCTCCTTTCAGCAACGTGGCCCTCAGGAAGGCGAGATCATGTTTTCGGCCAGCCCTGTCAGTGCTGCCCAGACGCTGGCACGCTATCTCTGGGGAAGCTGCTATGGTGCTGTGTTGACCTCGGCAACCCTGACCGCACTGGGCCGCTTCGATCGGATACAGGAGCGGGCCGGTCTGGCCAATCGCTATCGCTACCAGGCGCTGCCCAGTCCTTTCGATTACTCGCGTGCCAGGTTATCGGTACCGCTGGCCGCGGTTGACCCTGCGGATCGTGAGCGACATGAGCGCGCCATTATCGATTTTGTGGCCGAACAGGCTGCAGATGAAGCAGCGCTGGTTTTGTTTTCCTCTCGACGACAGTTGCGAGCCGTGGCAGAAGCCTTGCCCGAGGCGGTCGGGGCCCGCGTGCTCTCTCAGGATCGACTGCCGCGGCACGAGTTGCTTAAACAGCATCGCACGCGCGTGGATGCCGGGCAGGGCAGTATTATCTTCGGTCTGGCAAGTTTTGCCGAAGGTATTGATTTGCCGGGAGAGTACCTGACCCACGTCATTATTACCCGACTGCCGTTTTCAGTGCCGGATGATCCGGTAGGTGCGACACTGGCGGAATGGATCGAATCGCGAGGAGGCAACCCCTTCATGCGTATTTCGGTACCGGATGCCTCGATTCGTTTGGTTCAGGCGTGTGGTCGTCTGATACGAAAGGAGATTGATTCGGGAAGAATCACGCTACTGGATCGGCGGGTGCTGACACGCCGTTATGGCAAGGCGTTACTGGATTCCTTGCCGCCCTTTGAACGCGATATCGAAATCGCGTCCAAAAGCGTTTCTGCCTGAAAAAGCGTGGTGTTGCTCCGGCATGAGGTATGTTCCTTCATGCCGAAGCCCGGTCTTCTGATTACTGTTGCTCGCTCGATCGCTTCCTGAGCGTTTCCACCAGCTTGTCACTCATATCTGTCAGAATGCGTTCGGTCGTTGGCCAGTCGATGCAGGCATCCGTGATCGAGACACCATACTCGAGCTCGGATGGATCTGCGGGCAACTTCTGGGCGCCCCAGTTGATATGCGATTCCAGCATTATTCCTATGATCGAGTGATTGCCCTCGAGGATTTGCTGAGTGATGTTGTCCAGCACCAGCGGTTGCAGTGCGGGATCCTTGTTGGAGTTGGCATGAGAGCAATCGACCATCAGATTGGGCCGTAGTCCGGCCTTTTCCAGTTCCTGTTCGGCCAGCGCGATGCTGACGCTATCGTAATTGGGCTTGCCGTTGCCACCGCGCAGTACGACATGTCCCCAGGGATTGCCGCGAGTTCGGATAATAGAGACCTGGCCCTGTTGGTTGATTCCCAGGAAATTATGGGGGTGGGCCACTGATTTCAATGCATTGACTGCTACGTCGAGACTGCCATCGGTGCCGTTCTTGAAGCCGACTGGACCCGAGAGTCCCGAGGCCATCTCGCGATGCGTCTGTGATTCAGTGGTACGAGCGCCAATCGCCGACCAGCTGATGCAATCCTGAAGATACTGCGGCGAAATCGGATCCAGTGCTTCGGTAGCCAGTGGCAGTCCCATTTCGCAGAGTTCCACCAGTAGACCGCGTGCGATATGCAGTCCTTCCTCGATGGCAAACGAGTCATTGAGATGCGGATCGTTGATCAATCCTTTCCAGCCGGTCGTGGTGCGGGGCTTCTCGAAATAGACCCGCATGACAATGAACAGGCTGTCACTGACCCGGTCGGCAAGTGCCTTCAGACGTTTGCCATAATCCCGAGCCGCATCCACATCATGAATCGAACAGGGGCCAATGACCACCAGCAGCCGTGGGTCCCGGCCATCGAGAATACGCGCAATGGTTTCGCGACTGTCAATGACGGTGTTTTCCGCAGATTCGCTGAGTGGGATGTCACGCTTGAGTGCATCAGGCGTGATCAGCACATCCTGAGCAGTGACGTTCAGGTTGTTGATTCTCTGTTCGGACATGATGGACCTGTACGATGAGTGCCGGGCGGGTTTTGGGCGAGTCAATCCGTATCGCCACCGGGAGCTGGACGGTTACAGGGTAATGTTAACATGGAACTTTGATTCGCCAACGCAGTCACATGAGATCTCTTGGGCCGGTTTCGCTTGATGGAGCGAAAATAAAGGGGAACACTGTTAATAGATGATGACGACCCGGGTGCCAGGTTAACGCCATGATAGCAATACGACTGTCCCATTCGACGGGAACCCACATGTTACTGTCCGGGTCGAAGTGCCCAGCTCACCGGACTCTCCAGCCGGGGGGGAACGGATGGGCGTGAGGGAAACCGATGCACAGCTGGTAGATCGAGCTCAGAAAGGGGATTCACGAGCCTTCGATCTGCTCGTCAAGAAATATCAGCACAAAATCATTGGTCTGATTGGCCGCTACGTGCACGATCAGGCCGAAGTTTACGATGTGGCCCAGGAAGCCTTCATCAAGGCCTATCGGGCATTGCCACGTTTTCGTAATGAAAGTGCGTTTTATACGTGGATATATCGAATCGCCATCAATACGGCCAAGAATCATCTGGTTGCTCGCGGACGACGTCCGCCGGGTAATGATCTGGACATCAGCGATGCTGAACTTGTGGATACCAGTGGTCGTCTCTCCGATATTGATACTCCGGAGGCTGCCATTGCCCGTGATCAGCTGGAGGCCGTGGTATTCGAAGCGATTAATAATCTGCCGGAAGATCTTCGCACTGCAATTACGCTGCGTGAATTTGATGGGCTGGCCTATGAAGATATTGCTCAGATCATGCAGTGTCCGGTAGGCACTGTGCGCTCACGTATCTTTCGGGCCAGAGAAGCAGTGGATAACCGTATTCGTCCACTGCTGTATCCGGAACAGGCGGATAATGTGGTGCATGAGTAGTTGGCCAGGTCGAATACACACAGTGACTAAACTTGTCGGCGTTTTCGGTGTCAATGAATGTAGTGGCAAATCGATCACGCCGAGTGTGAGGGTTTTGGGATGAATCAGAAGGTACGGGAATCACTGTCCGCGCTGATGGATGGCGAGAGTGATGAACTCGAACTGCGGCGGGTGTTGAAATCCCTTGATGCCGCGCCCGAGGAAGCCGATACCTGGCGTCGTTATCACCTGGTGCGCAGTGCCATCGGTCGTGAGCGCGATATCGATGTGAGCGTCGATATCTCGGCAGCGGTGGCAGCGCGGATCAGCGAGGAAACGTCGTCGGCAGGCGATGACTCCGAAAGCGCTCCCGGGCGACGGTCGACCCCGTTTTCATTCGTGGGCAGCGCTGCCATTGCTGCAGCTGTCAGCCTGATGGTCATTACCGGGGTGCAGGTCTATCGGGGTGGCCAAAGCAGTGAGTCGGGCATGTCAGAGCTGGCTACTCAGGGTGAATCCCGGGACTGGTCGGCCTCGCGTGCTGGTAACAATGTCGAGCCGGCGGCAATGAATCGTTCCGCGCAAGGCGGTGCCATGACAGTAGGGGCAACACCTGCCTGGCTCATGGCTTCCGATCAGGCACGGCCACAGGATGAGCGTGCTCAGGCGAAGATTCTGCAGAGCTATCTGAATCGCCATGTAGAGCAGGCCGGATATCACGTTAGCAATAGCTGGATGCCGGTGGTACAACCTGCCGACGGTAACCGTGCCACGAGTCAGCCCTGAATGCGTCGCTGGTTTGGTGCTTCGTTGCTTGGTGCTTTGCTTTCCGGGCTGCCATTGGCAGTCCTGGCGGGCGAAAGCATTGATTGTGGTGCTCTGAAGGATCAACCTCGCCCCCGACAAGCGAGTCAGTGGTTTGCCAATAGTATAGTGGCAGGACGCTGTTATGAATTTCGGGCGCGTGCCATGCGTATTGGGCCCGGTGGTATTCGTACGGTCGAGATAGAACATCGGGTTGATCATCAGGGGGAACAGGAAACCACACGCTTTCTGGATGGCCCGCATCCTGATACTCGTCGCAATCTTCACCTCGATCGATACTGGCAGGTCGCTTCCGAGGCACTGGATCGGGCCAATGGGAAGAAGAGTGATGCTGTCGCTGCGATGCAGCAACACTACCGATTTCGCACTATTGGACACGATCGGATCGCGGATCGTGAAACAGTAGTCATTGACATCATTCCACGTGATGGATTGCGTTTCGGCCATCGTATCTGGCTGGATCAGGCCACCAGTCTGCTACTGAAGCAGCAACTCTTTGGTCAGCATGGAGAGCCGTTGGAAGTGGTGCAAATGGCCAGTCTGAATGATGTCAGTCTATTCAGCGGTCAGGTCCCTCTGCCCGGATACCATCCGTTGCCTGAAAAAAGCTGGTCACCGCAATGGATCCCACCAGGCTTCTATCCGCAGCCGGTCGATAGTGAAGTTACTGTTGACGGCATTACCATGCATCGACAGCTCTATAGTGATGGTCTCTCCACACTGAGCGTCTTTCTCGGCCCCATCAATCAGTCCGTTTCGCTACGTGAAGGTGTTCATCAACTGGGTAATTTTCGTGCTGCCTCCCGGCATCTGACCCATGACCAACAGACCTGGCAACTGGTCGCAGTAGGTGAAGTTCCCACCGAAGTCCTCACGCATACCGTAGCGGGTATCGACTGGTCCCCCGATCCGGCTCGGGCTGCCCGGGCCGCTTCTGCCTCGGCTTCTGATACCTCTCCCTGATCCGCCTTGCTCCTGCATGATTGTTTACAGGTCCGGCGCCAGACGATTTCAATGGTGGCTGATATTCTCGAGTCATCGGAATTGTAACCAGCTGTGAACCAATTGACCCGACAGGCGTCAATAGGATGAGTGCAGCTGTCGAATCATGCTCCCGCGGGCATTCATTCGACAGGGCACCTGTTTGAACAGTTTGGATATGAATGATCCTTTCAGCGCTCAGGAGCCTGATCGATGATGTATCGACTAACATTGTCCCGTGTGCCTGCCTCTGTCAGCTCCGGGGTCGCTCTGCGGCAACTGTATTACTGGTTGGCAGCCTGCATGTTACTGCTGGCTATCCCGGGGTTGGCAACGCCAGCCCATGCGGCTGACGATACCGCCCTTCGCAAGGGATTACCGGATTTCACCAGTCTGGTGAAACAGGCTGCACCTGCAGTCGTCAATATTTCCACGACCCGCGAGATCAGTAATGGCGGCATGGGTCCTGATGCCCAACTGCCGGAAATCTTCCGCCATTTTTTCGGTGACCAGATGCCTCCGGGATTTGATCAGGGGCAGAATGGCCGTGGTAGCGAAGAACTGCATTCACTGGGTTCCGGCTTCATCATCAGTCATGATGGTTATATTCTGACCAATGCGCATGTGGTTGATGATGCTGATCAGATCAAGGTACGGCTCAATGATCGGCGTGAACTTGATGCCAAACTGATCGGCAAGGACAAGAAAACCGATATCGCGTTGTTGAAGGTCGATGCCAATGACCTGCCGACATTGAATATCGGTGATTCCGATTCACTTCAAACCGGAGAGTGGGTAGCGGCCATCGGATCTCCATTCGGGTTCGATCATTCGGTGACGGCCGGGATCGTCAGCGCCATCAATCGCACGCTACCCAGTGAGACCTATGTCCCGTTCATTCAGACTGATGTTGCCATCAACCCGGGCAACTCCGGCGGGCCGCTGTTCAATCTCGATGGCAAGGTGGTTGGCATCAATTCGCAGATCTTCACTCGAAGCGGTGGCTTCATGGGAGTGTCATTCGCCATTCCAATCAATGTCGCCATGAACGTTGCTGATCAGCTCAAGAAAAACGGTCATGTCAGTCGTGGCTGGCTGGGTGTGGTCATCCAGCCTGTGTCGCGTGATCTGGCGGACTCCTTTGGACTGGATGAGGCGCGTGGCGCGCTGATCGCTCAGGTTGCGCCTGATAGCCCTGCAGCAAAGGCAGGTCTGCAGTCCGGTGATATTATTCTCTCGGCCGAAGGCAAGGATATTTCGAGCTCTGATGTTCTGCCGCGGATCATTGGCAAGGTTTCACCCGGCGATACGGTTGATCTCAAGCTGTTGCGCAACGGTGATCAGCAAAGCGTCACCGTCAAGGTCGGTAATTGGCCTGATGAAGATGACAGTGGTGATGTTGATAGCGGCCAGCACAATAATCAGCCCAGCATGGGGCTGGCAGTTTCCAACCTCAATGCGGATCAGCTAGGACAGCTGGAGGTGGATCACGGCGTGCTGGTACAGCAGGTTGACTCTCGCGGTGCAGCTGCCAGAGCCGGCATTCAGCGTGGTGATGTGATTGTTGAGGTCAATCGCCAGGAGATTGATTCGGTCTCGAAACTGCGCGATGTCGTTGAGAAGCTGCCAAAAGACAAGGCGGTACCAGTGCGTATTTCGAGAAATGGCACACCGTTGTTCGTGGCTCTGCGCCTGCAGGCCGAACAGAACAACAAGTAACGCTGGATGACCGATGGTGGCCTGTCCATCACTGGATGGGGGCGCGTCAATGCCAGGGCCGGTATCCGCACAGCGGATACCGGCCCTGAATATATGCAAGTGATGACAATTGTCTCGTTCCGCTGCCTGGTAATCGACATAGATGGTCGCTGAGCGTCTTAATCGATACAATGCCGTCCAATCATGTCAGCCTGGCTGACCTATCCTGCAGAACGTGTACCCATGCATGTACACAAAGGCGCAATAGACTACATGGCAAATGACGCAAGTGACGGAAAATTAAAGCACATTCGCAACTTTTCGATCATTGCCCACATTGATCACGGCAAGTCGACGCTGGCTGACCGCATTATTCAGATCTGTGGTGGCCTGAG
Source organism: Kushneria phosphatilytica (assembly GCF_008247605.1). NCBI lineage: Bacteria > Pseudomonadati > Pseudomonadota > Gammaproteobacteria > Oceanospirillales > Halomonadaceae > Kushneria > Kushneria phosphatilytica. The sequence goes on from NZ_CP043420.1 coordinate 1,652,700, forward strand.
TGAGCGCGAGATCAAGGAACAAGTGCTGGATTCGATGGATCTCGAGCGCGAGCGCGGAATTACCATCAAGGCCCAGTCGGTGACACTGGATTACACCGCCGAGGATGGTAGCGTCTACCAGCTCAACTTCATCGACACGCCCGGCCACGTCGATTTTTCCTATGAAGTGTCGCGTTCGCTTTATGCCTGCGAAGGTGCGCTGCTGGTAGTCGATGCCGGACAGGGGGTTGAAGCCCAGTCGGTGGCTAACTGCTATACCGCCATTGAGCAGAATCTGGAGGTCCTGCCGGTACTCAACAAGATCGACCTGCCGCAGGCTGATCCGGAGCGAGTGGCCCATGAAATCGAAGAGATCATCGGCCTGGAAGCCACCAATGCCTGTCAGGTGTCGGCCAAGAGTGGCCTGGGCATGGAAGCACTGCTTGAGCGGCTGATCACCGATATTCCGGCTCCGAAGGGTGATCCTGATGCGCCAGTTCAGGCACTGATCATCGATTCCTGGTTTGACAACTATCAGGGCGTGGTATCGCTGGTGCGCCTGTTCGATGGCACCCTGAAAAAGGGCGACAGGATTCTCATGAAATCAACTGGCGGTGAGTGGGAAATTACCGATATCGGTATTTTTACACCACGTCAGAAAAGCACCGGACAATTGCGAGCCGGTGAGGTCGGGTTTGTGATCGCCGGCATCAAGGACATCCATGGTGCTCCGGTGGGGGACACCATTACGCATGCCAAAACGCCTCAGGTAGAGCGTCTCCCCGGCTTTCAAAAGGTCAAGCCGCAGGTCTATGCCGGCATGTTCCCGATCAGCTCCGATGATTACGAGGAGTTCCGTGATGCCCTGGAAAAGCTGGCGCTCAATGATGCGTCGCTGGACTACATTCCGGAGAACTCCGATGCGCTTGGCTTCGGCTTTCGTGTCGGCTTTCTTGGCACGCTCCACATGGAGATCATTCAGGAGCGTCTCGAGCGTGAATACAATCTTGATCTGCTGACCACTGCGCCCACTGTAATCTATGAGTTGCTCATGGAAGACGGTGAGATGGTATATGTTTCAAACCCCTCCAAATTGCCCGATATGGGCTCGGTCAGCGAGATTCGTGAACCGATCGTGCGGGCCAGCATCCTGGTGCCCCAGGAGTTTGTCGGTAATGTCATCAACGAGTGTGTGACAAGACGTGGTGTTCAGCTTGACATGCAGGTGCTGGGTAACCAGATGCAGCTGACCTATGAGTTGCCGATGAGTGAAGTGGTAATGGATTTCTTCGATCGCTTGAAATCGATTTCCAAAGGCTATGCTTCGCTGGAATACAACTTCGAGCGCTTTGAAGCCGCGAAGCTGGCACGCCTGGATGTACTGATCAATGGGGACCGGGTCGATGCTCTGGCCACGATCGTACATCGTGATCAGGCGCACTCCCGTGGGCGTATTCTGGTCGAAAAAATGCAGGAGATGGTGCCTCGGCAGATGTTCGATGTCGCCATTCAGGCTGCTCTTGGAGGCCACATCGTGGCTCGCTCGACGGTCAAGGCGCTCCGCAAGAATGTGACTGCCAAATGTTATGGCGGCGATGTCTCGCGTAAACGCAAGCTGCTTGATCGACAGAAACAGGGCAAGAAACGCATGAAACAGGTCGGCCGGGTAGAAATCCCTCAGGATGCCTTCCTTGCAGTGCTCAAGGTCAATGATTGAGAGACGCGCAGCGGCATGATGTTGATGCCGCTGCCGCGATAATGCGCCTGGAGCTGCAGACTCCGGACAGGAAACAGGAAGCCATGATGGATTTCACCCTTTTGCTCGTGCTTGCCGTGGCCGTAACCGGTCTGATCTGGTTACTGGACCTGGTGTGGTTGCGGCGACACCGTACAGCGACCAGCCCGGCAGCCGATCATGCTGCCAGCGAATCTGCAGCGGGAACTGTCGGACGGCGGCGACGTGTCAGGGCGCATCGTGATCCATGGTATGTGGATTACGCACGCTCCTTCTTTCCGGTACTGCTGGTCGTCCTGATTCTGCGCTCCTTCGTGATCGAGCCCTTTCAGATTCCATCGGGATCAATGCGACCGACGCTGAAAGTGGGCGATTTCATTGTGGTCAGCAAATTCGCCTATGGCCTGCGTCTGCCGGTCATTCATACGAAGATTCTTGACGTTGGCGAACCCCAGCGTGGCGATATCATGGTGTTTCGTTTTCCGCAGGATCCGGATGTTGATTTCATCAAGCGGGTCATCGGCGTGCCCGGTGATCATATCCGCTATGAAAACAAGCAGCTCTACGTTAATGGCAAGCCTGTACCCAAGGAGTTGCTCAATGATGCGCCGGCCGCCAATCCCGATGAAAATCTGCTGCAGGAACACCTGTCCGGCCATGATCACCAGATTTATAACAACCCCAATGATCCCGGCCCGCAAATGCGCGAAATTACAGTACCACCGGGTCACTATTTCATGATGGGGGACAACCGGGATCATTCGAATGACAGCCGCTACTGGGGCTTCGTACCGGAGCGGGATATAGTTGGCAAGGCCTTTGCCGTCTGGATGCACTGGAAGGGCGGGTTGCCCGATTTTACCCAGGCGCGTCTGTTGCACTGAAACAAGATGGCACAACGTTTAGCGAGAACATTAATGAGCAGCATGAACCTGACGCGGAGGAAGCGGTGAGCAGCTCATTCGATGATCTGAGCCGCCGACTCGGCTATTCATTCAATAAGCCCGATTGGCTCGAACTGGCGCTGACACATCGCAGCTTCGGTGGTCAGAACAACGAGCGATTGGAGTTTCTGGGTGATTCGATTGTCAACTTCGTAGTGGCCGAAGCGCTGTTTGCGCGCTTTCCTCAGGCTCGTGAAGGACAGCTTTCGAGATTGCGAGCGCGTCTGGTCAAGGGGCAGACGCTGGCCGAGCTGGCCCGCGAGTTTCAGCTCGGAACAGCGCTCAGGCTTGGATCCGGTGAAATGAAAAGTGGTGGTCATCGGCGCGAGTCGATTCTTGCCGATGCAATGGAAGCCGTGATCGGAGCGATCTATCTGGACAGTGACATGGATACGGTACGTCATCGGGTACTGTCCTGGTATGAGCACCGTCTGGAAGATCTGAACCTGCAGGATAACCAGAAGGACCCCAAAACGAGATTGCAGGAATTTCTGCAGTCACGGCAGATGGCGCTACCGCAATATGAAGTACTGGAAATAGAAGGGGAGGCGCATGCCCAGACCTTTCAGGTCAGCTGTCACGTCAGCGCTCTGGAGGGTGTCACCACGGGCAGCGGTTCCAGTCGACGTCATGCCGAACAACAGGCAGCTGAACGGGCTCTGGCGCGTCTTGAACCTGGCCACCGCTCAACCGGGGGAGAAGGCTCATGAGTGAAGACGAGATCGGGATCGATACCACGGATAGTACAAACTGTGGCTTTGTAGCGATCGTTGGTCGGCCCAATGTCGGCAAATCGACCCTGATGAACCGTATTCTGGGACAGAAGCTTTCAATCACTTCGCGACGTCCACAGACCACTCGGCACCAGATCATGGGGGTCAAAACGGTGGCGGGTATTCAGACCATCTATGTCGATACCCCTGGCATGCATCAGATGCAGCGCGACCGTAACCGTGCCATCAATCAGTTCATGAACCAGGCGGCTGCCCAGGCACTGCGTGATGTCGACTGTGTAGTCTTTATCATCGACCGGGATCGCTGGACGGATGAAGATGATATCGTGCTTGAGCGCCTGGCCAGTGTATCAGCGCCGGTGATTGCGGTCGTGAACAAGGTCGATCGGATGAAGGACAAATCAGCGCTGCTGCCCTGGCTGTCATCGCTGTCGCAGAAGCGTGAGTTTGCTGCCATTCTCCCGGTATCGGCACGCCACGGTACTCAGGTCGAGGAGCTCGAGGCAGAGGTGACACGGCATCTGCCGTCCAATGTTCACTTCTTTCCCGAAGATCAGGTGACCAATCGTAGCGAGCGTTTTCTGGCAGCAGAGCTGGTGCGCGAGAAAGTCATGCGTCAGCTGGGTGATGAGCTTCCCTATCAGATGACCGTGGAAATCGAGCAGTTCAGTGATGAAGGGTCGATCATTCACATTCATGCCCTGTTATTAGTGGAACGGGCGGGGCAGAAGAAAATTCTGATCGGTGAAAATGGTCAGCGTCTTAAAAAGATCGGTAGTGAAGCACGCATCGATATGGAGCGTGCCTTCGATAGCAAGGTCATGCTGAAGCTATGGGTCAAGGTTCGCAGCGGCTGGTCGGATGATGCGCGTGCGCTGAAAAGCCTGGGTTACGACCTGGACTGATCGCAGGAAACGTCCGCAATTTGTTCCATCCGCAAATGAATAGCCCACTCGGAGCCAGCCATCCCGGTTATCGGGTTGCCCGGGATATAAATGCGGAGCCTTGTCATGCAGCCCCAGCCGACCTATCTGTTACATCGCAGGCCCTACCGGGAAACCAGCGCTCTGGTTGATCTGATCAGTGCCGAATACGGCCGTGTTCGAGCCGTGGCACGTGGCGTCATGCGGCCTGGCAGCAAGGCGCGCCATCGGCTTCAGCCGTTTTCGCCACTTCATCTGACCTGGACGGGCAATGGTGAGCTCAAGACATTGCGCCTGATCGAGTCAGGAGGGCCGGGGGCGATGCTGGCTGGTGAAGGACTGTTGTGCGGTTTTTATGCCAATGAGCTGCTGACCCGCTGTCTGCCGCTGGAGTTGCCGGCACAGCGGGTTTTCATCTTTTATGCTTCATTGCTTGAAGCGCTACCGGTACCTTCACGACGAGCAGCAGTATTACGGCGTTTCGAGATCACTCTACTCGAGAGCCTGGATGCCGACCCGGTATTCCTCACTGAAACGGATACGCCGCTCGATGCCTCGACGCGCTATGTTTACCAGGCGCACTGGCGTCGCTTTCGACCTGCCCATGCAGAAGAGCCAGGGCTGGATGGACGCGCTCTGCTATGGCTTGCGCGCGATGACTGGGAAGCTCCCGGTCTGGCGGGTGTTGCACGTTCACTGACTCGTGCTGCACTGGCGCCTTTGCTGGGTGATCGTCCGCTGCGATCCCGCGAGCTGATGCAGGATCTGCTTCTGCGTCGCCGCCAGCGTCAAACGTGATAACCGCTCGGCATCTTTCTGCCTCGGGCTGGGCGTCAATCTGTGGGTTACCTCGCATTCTTCATTTCCTGAAAGCGGTTCAAGGAGTTTTACATGCATCCGCCACGTATCCAGCTGGGCGTCAATATCGATCATGTGGCTACCCTGCGCCAGGCGCGCGGTACGCGTTTCCCCGATCCCATTCAGGCAGCATTGCTGGCCGAAGAGGCCGGAGCCGACGGGATTACCCTGCATCTGCGTGAAGACCGAAGGCATATTCAGGATCGTGATGTCGAGTTGATGTGCCAGGTACTCAATACCCGCATGAATCTCGAGATGGCGGTAACCGAAGAGATGTTGGCGTTGGCCGAGCGTATCAGACCTGCACATATCTGCCTGGTGCCGGAAAAACGGGCCGAGCTGACCACTGAAGGTGGGCTTGACGTGGCTGGTGATCGTGACCGGATTGGTGAAGCGTGCCGGCGGCTGGCGGCAGCTGGCTGTGAAGTCTCCCTGTTCATCGACCCGGATCCTGAACAGATTCGTGTGGCGCATCAGTTGGGAGCCCCGACCGTTGAGCTGCATACCGGTGAATACGCCGAGGCCAGCGGTAGGGACGCCCGGGTAGCCCATGCCCGGGTAGCTGCTGCAGCCGAGCTGGCTGCAGAGCTTGGGCTGATCGTCAATGCCGGGCATGGTCTGCACTATCACAACGTCGAGGCGATCGCGGCCATCGGTGGTATCAATGAGCTTAATATTGGCCACTCGATCATCGCCCGATCACTATTCGTGGGCCTCAAGGAAGCTGTCGTGGAAATGAAGCGATTGATCATTTCCGGGCAGGAGGCCGGGCTGGTACAGGCAATTGAAGCGCACGAACATGATCATGACGCGGACCATCCTGATCACTGAGAGGGTCGCGTCGCCCCTGACGCACCCGGGGTGGGCGGGTATACTGACAGACACCGCTCAGGCACGGCCTGAAGCAGGGATCATGGACGCCAGGCAGATGTGGGACAGGAGAAGGTAATGGTCTATCCGACCCTCGAGCAGACAGTGGGCAATACCCCTCTGGTTCAGCTCAAGCGGATCACCGCTGGTCGCAACAACGTACTGCTGGCCAAGCTGGAAGGTAACAATCCCGCCGGGTCGGTCAAGGACAGGCCGGCACTGTCGATGCTGGCGCATGCCGAAGCTCGAGGAGAAATCGAGCCCGGCGATACACTGATCGAGGCGACTTCCGGAAATACGGGAATTGCGCTGGCGATGGCCGCTGCCATCAAGGGATACCGCATGATGCTGATCATGCCGGAAACCGCCAGCGCCGAACGCAAGCAGGCCATGGCTGCCTATGGGGCAGAGCTGATCGAAGTGACCGGTGAAGAGGGCATGGAAGGTGCTCGTGATCTCGCCCAACGCATGATTGCCGAAGGGCGAGGCAAGCCCCTGGATCAGTTCGCCAACCAGGATAATCCGCTTGCACATTACGAAACCACGGGGCCGGAACTATGGCGCCAGACCGAAGGTGCCATCACCCACTTTGTCAGTTCGATGGGCACGACCGGCACCATCATGGGGGTATCGCGTTATCTGAAAGAGTGTAACGAAACGGTGCAGATCATCGGTTTACAACCCGAAGACGGCGCAAGGATTGCCGGTATACGCCGCTGGCCCGAAGCCTATCGTCCCTCGATCTTCGATGAAGCTCGTGTGGATCGCGTGCTGGATATCGGTCAACAGGAAGCGGAAGAGCAAATGCGTCGCCTGGCGCGTGAGGAAGGCATTCTGGCCGGCGTTTCTTCCGGGGGCGCACTGGCAGGGGCCTTGCGTATTGCCGAGGAGGTCGAAAACGCCGTGATTGCCTTTATTGTTTGTGATCGGGGGGACCGCTACCTCTCCACCGGTCTCTATGCGCCTGAGCGGTCCTGACATCATGGCGAAACTGGGAGTACGTCGACCCGTTGCCGAGCGGCAGAAACGTCGGCGTGGCAAGAATGCCGGAGAATGCCGCCGGCAGGAAGAAGACGGACTGCTGACGATTGAACGTCAGGCCCATGATGGTCGCGGTGTCACCCGCAACGCGCACGGTAAAACAGTATTCGTTGAACGTGCGTTACCGGGGGAGCGGCTGATCCCGGCCGTGCATGCTGAACATCGTCGTTATGACGAAGCTCATGTACGTGAGTTACTGGCAACGGCTCCCGAGCGTGTGACCCCTCATTGCAGACATTTTGGTCAGTGTGGTGGCTGTGATCTCCAGCATCAGGCGCTGAGTGCCCAGCAGGCCCACCGTCAGGCGGTACTGGTCGAACAGTTCGCTCATCATGATTTGACACTGCCGGATGTGGAGCTGATCAGTTGCGATGATGATCGATCCGGTTACGGCTACCGGCGCCGTGCTCGTCTGGGTGTCCGAGTAGATCATGAAGCAGCGCTTTATTTCGGGTTTCGTCGCCGTGGCCAGGACATGCTTTTCAACATTGAGCAGTGTCCGATTCTGGTACCCCGACTGGAAGCACTGCTGTTGCCTCTGCGACGTCATCTCGACCAGCTCGAGGCGCCGCGCCGAGTGGGGCATGTTGAGTTGTTGCAACTCGACGATCAGTGCTGTCTGAGTATTCGCCAGCTGCGTGAAGTACCCGGTGATATTGAGCGCTGGCGTCGCTTTGCCGCAGAGCACCAGCTGGCACTGGTGATGAATATCGGGCGGGATGACATGACCAGTCACCGGTTGGATAACGGAGCGCCATTGCAACAGACGCTGGAGGTTGGCCAAAAGCGCGAGAAGGTGACGCTTGAGCTTTCTCCTGGCGACTTCCTGCAGGCCAATGCAGCGGTCAACCAGGCATTGGTGGATACAGTGCTCGACTGGAGTGCCGTGACAGCCGAAGAGTTGGTATTTGATCTTTTCGCGGGTATCGGCAATTTCAGTCTGCCACTGGCCGCGGCCGGAGCATGCGTTACTGCCGTGGAGGGGCGAGCTTCCATGGTGGAAAGCCTTCGTCGTAACGCCGAGCTGAATGGGCTGTCACAACAATTGACGGCCACGCGCGCCGATCTGGGGGAGCCACAGGTACTGAAGGACGAGTCGTTGAGTAAGGCCGGGCTGGTGGTGCTTGATCCACCTCGTCACGGGGCACGGTCGATTGTTTCGCGACTGGCGGTGGCTCGTCCCGAGCGTGTGATTTACGTCTCCTGCGATCCAGCCACACTGGCGCGCGATGTACGGACGCTGGTCGATGGTGGTTATCGGATTGAGCGGGCAGCCGTCGTGGACATGTTTCCACAAACCGCTCATCAGGAAAGTGTACTGCTGCTCAGGCGAACGGACCGGACAGCAATATAACGAGGCTGGCAATTCGGGAGCATCCCATGGTCAAGGTGCGGGAAGATCAGCCATTGGACAGTCAGGGGCGCATCGATATTGCGACCTGGCTGGCTCGTCTGCAGGAAGAAGTGGTGCTGCGTGAGCCTGAACGGCTCGAAGAGGCCTGTCGGTTGGCAAGTGCCCTGTCGGAAAAAGCCGAACAGGAGCAACCGGGTTGGCGTAATCCGGGGGCTAGCCTGGGAATTGGCCTTGAGATGGCCGAGATACTGGCTGGATTGCGTCTGGATCAGGAAACGCTGATCGCTGCGGTACTCTATCGTTGTGTTCGTGAAGGCTTGCTCGACTCGGCAGGTGTGGAAAAGCGATTCGGGCCGGAAGTGACCAGCCTGATCGACGGCGTACTGCGGATGGCAGCCATTAGCCAGTTGCAGGCGCCGGACAATCAGCTCAGCCAGCACAATCAGCAGGAGAATCTGCGCAAGATGCTGGTGGCGATGGTCGATGACGTCCGTGTGGCGCTGATCAAGATCGCCGAGCGAACCTGCATGTTGCGTCAGGTACGCCATACTTCCCGCGAGCGCTGTTTGCGAATCGCACGCGAGGTCTTTGATATCTATGCCCCATTGGCTCATCGGCTGGGTATCGGACAGATCAAATGGGAGCTCGAGGATCTCTCCTTTCGCTATCTGCACGAAAACGAATACAAGGCGATAGCCCGGCAGCTGGCAGAAAAAAGGCTTGATCGTGATCGCTACATCTTCAATGTCATTGAAACCCTGAAAGAGTTGCTCGAGGCGCAGAATATTACCCGCTACGATCTCAGCGGTCGCGCCAAGCATATCTACTCGATCTGGAGAAAGATGAAGCGCAAGCGCATCGATTTCTCCCAGGTTTATGACGTAAGGGCAGTACGTATTCTGGTCCCTGAAGTGACCGACTGCTATACGGTGCTGGGGATTGTGCATTCGCTTTGGCACCATGTTCCCAACGAATTCGACGACTATATCGCCAATCCCAAGAAAAATGGCTATCAGTCTCTGCATACGGCGGTCTTCGGTCCCGAAGGCAAGGTGCTGGAGATCCAGATTCGGACCTTTGCAATGCACGAGGAAGCCGAACTGGGCGTATGTGCGCACTGGCGTTACAAGGGGACCGATGTCGATTCCAGAAGCCGCGGTTATGAACAGAAGATTGCCTGGCTGCGTCAGGTATTGGAGTGGCAGGAAGAGGTCGGCGAACTGACCGATCTCCGGGAAGGGCTACAGACCGATATTGCTCCGGATCGTATTTATGTGTTTACTCCGGAGGGGCATGTCATTGATTTACCTCGTGTTGCGACGCCCATTGACTTTGCGTACCGGGTGCATACGGATGTTGGTCACCACTGTCGGGGCGCCAAGGTGGATGGCCGCATTGTGCCCTTGACCTATCGACTGCGTACGGGTCAGCAGATCGAAATTCTGACCGCTACTCAGGGTGGACCAAGCAGGGACTGGCTTAACCCCTCGCTCGGTTACGTCAAGACCTCCCGAGCGCGCTCCAAGATTCAGTCCTGGTTCAAACAGCAGGCGCGTGATCAGAATCTCGAAGAAGGGCGCACCCTGCTCGAACGCGAATTTCGGCGACTGGGGTTGGAAAAACTCGATTGCCAGAAGCTGGCGCAGGCAGTCAATTATTCGACCCCGGATGATATGTACGCGGCCATTGGCGCTGGCGATCTGCGTATAGGGCAGGTGCTTTCCCAGGCACAGCAGCTCTTCGGTGAACACGATGAGGACGAAGAGCAGATCGACCGCCTGCTGACACGCCCACGCAAGCAGCACAAGGGTACCGAAGGCGCCGATACCATTACCGTACTGGGAGTGGGTAACCTCAAGACGCAGATGGCCAACTGCTGTCACCCTGTGCCGGGAGATCAGATACTGGGCTTCATCACCCATGGTCGTGGTGTCACCGTTCATCGCCAGGATTGTCCCAACATCCTGCAACTCAAGAGCGACGAGCCCGCGCGTATCGTTCAGGTGGAGTGGGGACAGCGCCAGCCGATCCAGTATCCGGTTGATGTTGAAATTCTGGCGTGGGATCGAACCAACCTGCTGCGCGATGTGACCGGAGTGCTGTCCAACGAAAAGGTCAACGTACTCTCGGTCAATACGACTACCGATCGCGATGACAACCTGGCCACCCTGCGCCTGACGTTGGAAGTCGCCGGTCTGGAAGTGCTGGGACGTCTGTTCAATCGCATTCAGCAACTGCCCAACGTAACCGATATCAAGCGGCTTCGTCAGGGTGGTCAGCAGGAGAGCACAACATGAACGAGCGTCAAACGAGCGACAGTAGCGACAGGCGTTATGACCTTTCGGATCTGTTGAAGCTGATGGCTGTACTGCGAGACCCTCAGTACGGTTGTCCCTGGGATGTGCGTCAGAACTGGGAGTCTATCGTACCTCACACGCTGGAAGAGGCTCATGAGGTGGCCGATGCCATTGAACGGCGAGCCTTTGATGAGCTGCCCGGGGAACTCGGCGATCTGCTGTTTCAGGTGGTCTATTACGCGCGTTTTGGGGAAGAAGAAGGACGCTTTGATTTCCATGACATCGTCCATGTGCTGACGGCCAAGATGATTGCACGTCATCCGCATGTTTTTCCTGAAGGTACCCTTGAATCACGACGCGTTGATGTGACTGCTGAAGAGGTGGCGACCCGTCAGGTACACGCTCGCTGGGAATCACGCAAGGCCGAGGAGCGTGCCGAGCGTGCCGCTCACTCGGTGCTTGATGATGTCCCCTCGGCATTACCGGCACTTGCTCGCGCCGGCAAGCTTTCCCGTCGTGTGGCACGTGTCGGTTTTGACTGGCCGGATCATTACGGTGCCCTGGCCAAGGTCCGTGAAGAGCTGGGCGAGTTGCAAGCGGAAATCGAGTCCGGGGGGCAACAGCGCTGTCAGGAGGAACTGGGAGATCTGCTCTTTGCCGTGAGCAACCTGGCACGTCATCTTGATATTGACCCTGAACAGGCTCTACGCGGTACCAACCGTCGTTTCGAACAACGGTTCCGGCATGTTGAAGATCATTTCAGGACTGCTGGTCAGTCACTGACTTCCGCGTCACTTGAAGAGATGGAGTCCTGCTGGCAGAACGCCAAGAGGCACGAACAGCATTAAACCGCAGGGGTGCCAGGTGATCGCAAGGCCGCGTCCGGAGAGTGACATGACATTGTGATTGCTGGCGCTGCCGTCCAGGATGAAAACAAACCACCGGAGACGAGGCGTCATGAATCAGGTTTCGAAAACGTCAGTATCGGATGCTACGCCTGCCGAGGCCGGGCCTGACAATGTTTTACACGAATCACTGAGGGATAATGTTCGCATCCTCGGCGACAACCTGGGGCGGACCATCGCCAATGACCTGGGCGATGATTTTGTTGACCGGATCGAGACCATTCGGGCGTTGGCCAAGCGTGGTCGCCGGGAGGGCCATGAAGGACGAGCTGCACTGATTGATTATCTGCGTCGTTTGCCGGAGAGCGAATTGCTACCGGTGACTCGTGCCTTCAATCAGTTTCTCAACCTTGCCAATATTGCCGAGCAGCACTATCGCTCACGCTTTCGTCGTGTCGAGGATTATCGTCCCGGTTTTCAGCCTCGTCTGGATGAATTGTTCCAAAGGGTTCAAGAGGCGGGACATGACACCCATTCGCTGGTTGAACGGTTTGCCAGCATGCGTATTGATCTGGTACTGACTGCGCATCCCACCGAAGTGGTCAGACGCACTCTGATTCAGAAATACGATGCCATTGACGATTGTCTTGGCGAACTTGAAACCACGGTGGATCAGCCGGAGCACGCCGAACGTGTCCGCGGCCGGCTGGCGGAGTTGGTCAGCCAGGCCTGGCATACTGATGAAATCCGCCGGGAACGTCCTACTCCAGTGGACGAGGCACGCTGGGGCTTTGCGGTAATCGAAAATTCGTTATGGGAAGCCGTCCCCCAGTTCTATCGTGATCTCGATAACCTGCTGTTGGATAACGCGGGTGAACGCCTGCCGCTGGATGCCTCACCGATCCGTTTCGCCTCATGGATGGGGGGTGATCGTGATGGTAATCCCAATGTGACTGCCGAAGTGACCCGGGAAGTAGTCCTGCTGGGACGCTGGATGGCTGCGGATCTTTACCTGCGGGATCTCGAGCAGCTGAAGCATGAGCTCTCGATGTGGCGTGCCACTTCGGTATTGCGTGCCGAGGCTGGCGAGGCCGCCGAGCCCTATCGTGAAATCATCAAGCGTTTGATTCGGCGTGTCGAGCTGACGCGTGATTGGGCTCAGGCACGTATTGATGGCGAACCGTTTTCCCGTCGCGAGGAGGTGATCGAAACACGGGAGCAACTCTATGCTCCGCTACTGTCATGCTATCGCTCACTCTGTGACTGTGGCCTTGATACCATTGCCAATGGTGCTCTGCTCGATACCCTGCGGCGGGTAGCGTGCTTTGGGGTGACCCTGACCCGACTTGACCTGCGCCAGGAATCCACCCGGCACACCGCTGTTTTCGAGGAACTGCTCGATTATCTTGATCTAGGCCATTATGGCGAGTGGGATGAGGCGCAGCGGCAGCGTTTCCTGCTTGATGAACTCGGTTCGCGGCGACCGTTGATTCCTGCACATTGGGAGTGTTCTCCCGAGGCCAGGGAGACTCTGGAGACCTTCCGGGTCATTGGCAATGAGCATGCCGAATCACTTGGCAGCTATGTGATCTCGATGGCTGGCCAACCTTCCGATGTACTGGCCGTGGCACTGCTGATGAAGGAAATGGGGGGGGATGTGCGGCTGCCCATTTCACCTCTGTTCGAAACGCTCGACGATCTTGATCGGGCCGGCGATGTGATCGAGCAGCTACTGAAGCTGCCTGAATATCGCGGCTGGATTCAGGATCGTCAGGAAGTGATGATCGGCTATTCGGATTCAGCCAAGGATGCGGGGCAGCTGGCGGCTGCCTGGGCGCAGTATCGTGCTCAGGAACGGCTGGTCGAAATCTGCCATGAACAGGGCGTGTCGCTGACCCTCTTCCATGGCCGTGGGGGCACCGTCGGGCGTGGTGGCGGACCGGCACATGCGGCCATTCTGTCACAACCGCCGGGGTCAGTGGATAACAGTCTGCGGGTGACCGAGCAGGGTGAAATGATCCGCTTCAAGTTTGGCCAGCCCGGGATCGCGGTGCGCTCGATGGAGATCTATGCCTGTGCGGTGCTGGAAGCGACGCTACTGCCGCCTCCCCAGCCGAAGGCACACTGGCGTGAAGAGATGGATCGACTCGCAGAAAAGGCCCATGGTGTTTATACCGGGGTGGTGCGTGAGGATCCCGACTTTGTCCCTTATTTTCGAGCTGTGACTCCGGAGACAGCGCTTTCGCGATTGCCGCTGGGCTCGCGTCCTGCCAAGCGCCGTCAGGAGGGGGGCGTCGAAACGCTGCGTGCCATTCCCTGGATCTTTGCATGGACTCAGACTCGTCTGATGTTGCCGGCATGGCTGGGCAGCGGCGAGGCTTTTGCCGGGCGTATTGAAAGTGAAGAGGGTATGGCTCGGCTACGCGAGATGATGAACGAGTGGCCGTTCTTCGGGACTTATCTCGACATGCTGGAGATGCTGCTGGCCAAATCCGATCTGGATATTGCAGCCTATTATGAGCATCGCCTGATTGATGAGCCTCCTCTTGTGCGTCTGGGGGAGTCGTTGCGTGACCGTTTGCGTCGCCTCATAGAGGTCCTGCTGAAGATCCGCAATCAGGAGCGACTGCTGGAAAATACGCCCTTGATTCGTCAGGCGATTGAGGTACGCAACCCATACATCGATCCGCTTCACGGCCTGCAGGCCGAGTTACTGCAGCGCAACCGGGATGCCGATGGTGCCATTTCACATGAGCTTTCGAGAGCGCTGATGGTCACCATGGCCGGGATTGCCGCCGGATTGCGTAATACCGGATAAGTCTGGCAAGCGTTTGTTAAGGACAGCAGGAGACGAAAACCTGGCTGTCGACCTTGAAAAGTGCGATGAGCCTCCTAATGTAATGACCATACAGGAAGCTTGTTCGGGCGCCGCCAGGCGCCCGGCAGCATTTCACAGCATCACGGCAGTTCAGACTGCGCATGGCGCAGTCTCTTCTACAGCCGTTGGACGTCAGGGTTCGAGGCGTCGTTTATCCATCCGCCCAAGGGCGGTTCAGACAGAAGGAGTTCATCCATGGCTTATCAGCTTCCCGATCTGCCCTATGCGTTTGATGCGCTGGAACCCCACATCGATGCGCAGACCATGCAGATTCACCACGATAAGCATCACAATACTTATGTGACCAATGCCAATGCGGCGCTGGAAAAACTGCCTGATGATCTGGCCGGTCTGTCGGCCGAAGAACTGGTGCAGCAGCTTGATCGGGTGCCGGAAGCACAGCGTACTGCCGTGCGTAATAACGCCGGTGGTCATGTCAACCACAGCCTGTTCTGGGAGATCATGACGCCCAATGCCAAGGGGCTGAAAGAGTTCCCGACGCTGATGGGTGCCATTGAAAAGGCATTTGGTAGTGCCGAAGCGTTTGCCGAGAAGTTCGAGGCAGCTGCCAAGGGCCGGTTCGGTTCCGGTTGGGCATGGCTGTGTGTCAAGGATGGTGAGTTGATGATCATCTCTACGGCCAATCAGGATAGCCCGCTGATGGCGTCTGCCTATGGTGGTGCTGATGCTCAACCCATCCTGGGCGTCGATGTCTGGGAGCATGCCTATTATCTGAATTACCAGAATCGTCGCCCCGACTATCTCAAGGCGTTCTGGAATGTAGTCAACTGGGCTGAAGTCGAGAAGCGCTATAATGCAGCCATGAGTTGATTGATCGCTGCATGATCGGCCTCACCCTGAGGTCGATTGCCTGGTGACGGCGCGCCGCTATCTGCGGCGCGCCGTTTTTACAAGAGGGTCAGTTCAGAGCGCGGCGTGCGCGAACAAGTGCCCGATACCAGTGACGTGAGGGGGAGCCGACCAGTGGGGGGCGGTGCGTCAGCAGACTGATATTGCGATGCATGCGAATATCATAGTTGGAAAGCATGTTGAGCGTACCTTCCCGGGCCCCATAAGTGTTCTTCAAAAAGTCGATGGCCTCGGGAGGCAGGGCAACGCGATAGTGCCGCACCAGTGCCAGCGCCAGCGACTCGGCAGTGCGCGAAAGATCCTCGTTGACTTCCTTGACCATGGCAGTGCCCAGTGCCGCCTTGGCGGAAGCCGAAAGATTGGGTTCGAGCTGGCCGAAATAAGCGGCATTACTGGCATATATGGCCCGTTGTACTTCGGGCCTGGAAAGCTGGACATGCGGTTCCAGGGCAAGAGCAATTTCGATTGCCAGTCGTTTGGCTGCCTCGACATCAGCGACGTGATCCTGAGTCGCAGTAGCCTGAGGTTCGATACGCCGGTGGGGCAGCCGCGTGTCACGCAAGTGTCGGAAAAGATGCTTGCAGACCTGCGCCTTGGCGGCATCGTCGAGTTCAATCCGTTTTTCCCGAATGCGTAGACCACGGCCCCCGGGTCCGACCTGGAGCCGGGTGGCGTCGTCGGATTCGGCCTCGGCCATGCGATCCCAACGCTCCGACATTCGAAGCAGGTTGACATGATTGCGGCCCACCTGCTCATAAGCTTCGTGAACGCTGCGAAACAGTTTCAGGGCATTGGTCAGGATATTGGCACGGTCGCGGAGTTCGCCACGGACCCCTTTTTCTCCCTGGCGGCTTCGGACGGCAAGTTGATGAATCTGTTCGGCCAGTGCATCCATCGCTTCACGTGAGCGCTGGGCCAGTGCCTCGGCACGCAATCCCTGAGCAGCATCCTCTACAAGTGTTCCGGATTGCTCGGCGAGGTAAACGGTCAGTGCTTTCAGTCGTGATAACCCGGTTGCCTGACTGATGCGATAGCGTGAGCGAGCTTCCTCAAGCGCGTCCAGAGTGCGTGCCAGCTGCCAGCGGCCGCGATACTCGAACGTCAGCATGGGGATCTCCCGGCCACTGATCAGCTCAAAGGCCAGGATGAGCATTTCCTCAACATCCTGGAGTGTCATCAACAGCTCGTTATCTTCCTCGATAGCTGCCATGACACGTTCGATGAAGTTGTCATCGCGGGCGACACCATGATGCAGATCAGGCGCATGGCCAGCGAAGCGATCTCGCAGTAACGCGATCGCTTCAGGGGCGACCTCATTGAGTTCGCTGAGTTGCGGATCGATGGTATCGCGGTAAAGAGCAATCATGTCCTGGATGCGAGCATGTAGACCGACGCGGCGATAGACATCAATCTGAGCAATAATGCGGGCGCTGTCATGATCATCGAGCAGCTCAAGGGCGGCGAGTTCTACACCCTGGGGAGAAAGATCCTGCTTGCGCAGCAGCATGGCAGCAGCCTCACGTCGCCGTGCTTCACCTTCAAGGCTTTCGACAATCAGATTGCGGGTCGTCAGGATCAGCTCGGGCAGCTCATCGATAATGTGCGATATCTTGTTGGCAGTACGCTCGTAATGTCGTCCTCGGGTGAGATGGTAAACGAGATTGGCAATGATACCGGCGACACCGGTGATGACCGTATAAGAGATGAAGAAGACATAATTCTCCATCGAAGGGGCCTTGCCATATCCCAGCAGATAGCCGCCCCAGGCGCCGATCAGGGTAACCGGGCCGGCTGTCCAGAGGATCTGCAGGGTACTGACCGACCATGGGACTTTTTCGACTGCCGCAGTGATACGGCGAATCTCATCTCGGCCCTCCCGCTCGAGGCTGACCTGAGCGATATCCTGGTGGCCACTTTTGTGGGCTCGATGAGGGCGTTTGAATAGAGCAAACGGAGACAGCACGGACTTCCCTGATACGCTGGCGAGAGGCGAGAAACAAGGTAGCATTGGCCTGCGATACGAACCAGACATAGCGCTGCCTGATCGGCATGTTACGATGAATCATGAGGCTTGAGAGGCTGGCAGGGAGTGCCTGAATGCTTGCAGAGTGGGTTGATCTGTTACTGGGATATGCCAGTGAGGCACTGGAGGTTATCCGCAAGGATGAACGTTATCCGACGCTGATGCACTGGGCGCGTACCGAGGGTGTCACGCTTGTGGGCGGAGACCTTGCGCTGGCCCAGGCGCTGGCACCTGAATTATGGAACCAGACGCCGCTGGTACGTGAAAATTTTGCCAGCGAGCCGCTGGCGCGTCCGGAACCCGATGAGCCCTGCTGGTGTGATTCCGGGCGACGCTATCGTGACTGTTGTGGGGCGGTTGCCTTGCCCGGGCCGCTGCCGGCCCACCTGATGTGGATGCTGTCGTTGCGCCGCTGGCGGGGCAATACCCTGCGCCGGGCTCTGCATTTTCCTGATATTCCGGCCCAGGCGCTGCTGGAGGCCGGGATCATCACTGCTGAAAACGGTCAGTTGGGCAGGGCCCAGCAGATTCTCGAAGTCTTCTTCAAGTGTCCTGACTGGTATGGCATGCCGGAGCAGTCAGAGCCGGCTCTGGAATTGTTGACCGATCTCTACCAGGAGCGGGGATTCAATCGCAAGAAAACCGCTCTGCTGGATAGCGCTATTGATCATGGCCCTCCGTTTCTGCGCGGTGCAGCACTGGAGCGCCAATGCCTGATGTATCTGGACAGCGACGAGCTTGGTAATGCCAGAGAGACTTTTCTGAAGGCTTTGCAAACCCTTCCCAATGCTCCGGCGCTGGCCTGGTTGGAAACCATGCTGTTATTGCACGAAGGTCATGAGAGCGAAGCCAGGGATCGGGCCAGCTTCTGGTATCGACGGCTGGCCAGACGTGGGGACATCGATAGCGAGCAACTGGCGTTTCTGGGAGATCTTGCCCTCAACCCTGCCGCGACCCTTGCCGAGCAGATGATCTATTCGGAAGAGGAACTGGCAGCACCTCTGAGTGACATGCAGGCCATGCTGTCTCAGCTCGGCCCGGCGCCCTCCATTTCTTTGGCAGTCAATGCCGAGGAGCGCCTCGAGTATCATTTTGATGATATCGATATTGCCCACCACCGAGCATGGCAAAGTGTATTTCGCACCACCGTTAACGTCGATGATGCCCCGGGCTTGAAGGATGATCCCTGGGGGCATGCCGGTGAATGGCTGGAAGCACTTTCGCATCATCCCGATTGGCTTGCTTCGCCAGCGATTCTGGAAGAGCTGGCGATGGCGCTGACCAGTCGCATGGGCAATCTGCCCTGGATGGCGGCACCTTTTTTCCTGCCGCTGCATGAAAGGCTTGCCCAGTGGCTGACCGTGATTGAACGCAGCGATCGGGATTTTCTTTTCGCTGAAGGTAACAACGCCACACTGTTCCGTTTTGGCCTGGCGCTGGTAATTGGTCTCGAGCGAGGTGACCGTGCGCATTCACATGCTTTGGCAGAACGGTTGCTCGAGCTCGACGAAAGCGATCCGCTTGGATTACGGGAAATATTGCTTGAACAGTTGCTTCGGGAAGGGCGCAATCAGGATGCATTGCACATGAGTGAAGCAATGGCGGCCCGCCAGGTGGGAGATGAGCAACAGTGGCTCGGGTTGCTGATCGGTCAGGCGCTGGCACTTTACCGATTGGAACGCGTGGATGAGGCGCGAGAGATTCTCGATCGGGTCAATGAGGTTAATCCATATATTCTTACCCTGTTAAGCCGGGATAACCCACGACGGGAACCGGAAATCGAGGGGACGCCCTCTCCCGGTTCACGCGCCGAGGCCTGGCAGTATCGAGTACTGATGCGCGAGCAATGGCTATCCACCCCCGGCGCATTGGCCTGGTTGACCCAGACCCTTCGTACCGGTTGAGCGTGGCCGATCAGTCGATACTTTCCACCGGCTGTTGCTTGCGGACTTCAAGCTGATCGCGCCATTCACGAAAACGCCATAGCATGACCAGCCCCGGCAGGGCGGCCAGTGTGCAGATGAGGAAGAACAGATCCCAACCCACTGCGCTGGCGAGTATTCCGCTGGGCGAGGCGATCACCACCCGGGGCAGGCCCATGATTGACGAGAGCAGGGCGTATTGACCCGCTGTGAAACGCACATCGGTCAAAGCTGCCATGAAGGCAATGAAGGCGGCGGTCCCCATGCCCGCGGCCAGGTTTTCGAAGCTGACGACTGTGGCCAGTGCTGCCAGCGAGTGGCCGACGTGGTTGAGCCAGATAAAGCCCGCCGTAGAGATCATCTGTAGCAGGCCGAACCACCACAGTGAACGATAGATGCCCAGTCGGAGAATCAGTGCGCCGCCCAGCATGGTGCCTGCCATGATCATCCAGACCCCGAACAGTTTGACGGTGGTACCGATTTCGGTATTGGAGAAGCCGATTTCCTTGTAAAACGGGATAGTGAGATTGGTGGCTACCGAATCACCCAGCTTGTAGAGCAGGATAAACAGGAGTATCCACCAGGCGCCGGGGCGATTGAGGAAATTGTTGATAGGGTCGAGAAAGGTATTGCGCCAGCGCAGTGGCGTACCGGGAGCAACGGCTTCAGGTTCGGGCGCCAGCAGGGTGATCAGAATGCAGCCACCCAGAATCAGCCCCATGATCAGGTAGGTAGTCTGAAAACCGACCTGGTCTGCGAGCATCAGACCGCCACCGGAGGCAATCAGTGTACCGATGCGATAACCATAGACATAGAAGCTGGAGCCCAGTCCCAACTCGCGTTCGGGGAGGTGCTCGCGTCGATAGGCATCAATGACAATGTCCTGACTGGCACTGAAAAGACTGACCAGTAGTGCCATGACGCCAACCGCCAACGGCAACTGACCGGGATCAAGCATGCTCAATGATATGATCAGCAGTGCCAGAGCCAGCTGGATCATGGTCAGCCAGCCTCGGCGCCGACCCATGATCGGTGGTGGCAATCGGTCAAGCAGCGGTGCCCAGAGAAACTTCAGGGTATAGGGTATGCCGACCAGAGCCAGTAGTCCCACGGCATCCAGTGAGACGCCGGCATCCGTCATCCACGCCTGCATGACACTGCCGGTCAGTAGCAGGGGAAGGCCGGAGGCCAGGCCCATCATGAACGTGATACCATGTCGGATTACGACGGCTTTCAATAAGCGTGTTGAAATCAAGTTGTGTCGTCCGATCCTTGGGTGGATGGGTGGCGGCAGGGTCGTTGATTCTCGCAGAGCTGCAGGTGTCAGGCCATATCAGGAGGTAATCCCTTGAGCACCCCCGAGATCGAGCAGCCTCGCTGGTATGCTATCCAGTGCAAGGGTGGAGAATCCTTTCGTGCTGCGGAACATCTGACACGTCAGGGGTACAAGCTGTTTCATCCGGTGATCGATATCGAACGTCGTCAGCGTGGACGTCTTCATACGGTTCGCGAACCTCTGTTCCCCTGGTATCTGTTTATTTGTCTTGATCGTATTTCCGACAATTGGCGTCCGATTCGTTCCACTCGAGGGGTGCTGAAGCTGGTGGCTTTTGGCAATACACCGATCCCGATACCTGACGAGTTGATCGAGACCCTGCGGCAGCAGGCTGACAGCGTGGATGAAGAAGGGCGCGAGCACTATTTTCGGCCCGGGGATCGTATTGAAATTACGGAAGGTCCTTTTCGTGATCTGGAAGGCACATTTCTTGAACGCAAGGGGGAAGAGCGGGTTATCGTGCTGCTCGATATTCTACAGCGCGAGCACCAGATGCAGTTTGGAATCGGTCAGGTACAGCGCGCCAATCGATCATGACTCTGGTGTTGTTCAACGTCCTGTCCACCAGCGTTGGGACCAGGCCTGCATGACGCGTTCGGGATAAACCGTACGGCCGAGGCTACCGTTATAACGCGCCAGCGCTCTTGTCATATCGTGATCTTCGTTGTCTAGATACCAGGCAAGGATGGTACAGCCATAGCGAAGATTGATCGCAGGGTCGGTCAGATCATCTTCAGGGCGACCAATTTCCTGTTTCCAGAAAGGCATGACCTGCATAAGGCCGACTGCCCCGGCCGGCGATACTGCTTGTGACCTGAAGCGGCTTTCGACTTCGATGAGTGCAAGTACCAGCTGAGGGTCGAGATGATTCTGATGGGCCTGGTTGACGAGTTGTTCGAGTAACTTCAGCCGCTGTCGTGAATCCGGCAGAAAATCGGCCAGCCGATGTTGCATGTCCATCAGCCAGACCGTGGCCGCATAATGATCACGAAAGCCATGGTCTCTGACCATGGCGTGTTCGAGTGTCCTGAGCAGTGCCTCGGGAATTTCGGCGGGCGGATGGGCGGCAGCCATACCTTGTCCGGGTAGCAGCAGCGCGGCAGTCAACCCCACTGCTGCTGAATGATCAGAGACCCAGCTTCGCGCGTAGCATTTCCACCACACCCTTGCGCGGGACCATGGTAACGTCATCGTCCTGGCGTCCCTTGTATTCAAGTTCATCGTTATTCAGACCCCGATCACCAATCACGATTCGGTGCGGAATCCCGATCAGTTCGAGATCGGCGAATTTTACTCCCGGGCGCTCATCCCGGTCATCCAGCAGCACTTCAAAACCCGCTTCGGTCAGTGTCTCGTAGAGACGCTCGGCCTCGTTTCGCACCGCTTCCGACTTGTGGGCGTTCATGGGGACCAGGGCGATCTGGTAGGGCGCCAGAGGGGCAGGCCAGGTAATGCCGCGTTCGTCATGATGTTGCTCGATGGCAGCAGCCACGACCCGGGTTACGCCAATGCCGTAGCAGCCCATCAGCAGTGGTACCGCGCGCCCGTTTTCATCCAGCACGGTGGCATTCATCGCCTCCGAGTATTTGGTGCCGAGCTGAAAGACATGACCGACTTCAATGCCGCGAGCCACGGCGAGTGTTCCCTGACCATCCGGAGAGGGATCGCCTTCCACGACATTGCGGATATCGGCTACTTTCGGTATTGGCAGATCACGCTCCCAGTTGATCCCGAACCAGTGTTGACCGTCGATATTCGCGCCAGCGCCAAAGTCGCTCATCATGGCGACACTGCGATCGATCACGATTGGCATATCAAGCCCGACAGGTCCCAGGGAGCCGGGGCCGGCGCCTACTGCGGCGCGGATTTCGGACTCATCGGCCATGGTCAGAGGAGTTGCCACTTCCGGCAGATGTTCAGCCTTCACCTCGTTCAGGTTATGATCGCCTCGCACCAGCAATGCCACCAGACCGCCTTCACTGCCGTGAACCATTAGCGTCTTGATGGTTTTCTCTATCGGCAGGTCAAAACCCTCTACCAGTGCTGCAATGGTACGTACATCGGGCGTGTCCACTCGACGCAATGCCTGGGTCGGAGCCGGACGTTCCTGCTCGCGCGGGAGGGCTTCCGCCTTTTCGATATTGGCAGCGTAATCCGAGCCGGTAGAGAAAATCACGGCATCTTCCCCGGAGTCGGCCAATACCTGGAATTCATGAGAACCGGAACCGCCGATATCGCCGTTATCGGCCTGGACGGCACGAAAATCGAGCCCCAGCCGGGTAAAGATACGCGTATAGGCGTCATACATCGCCTGATAGGAGCGCTTGAGACCTGCTTCGTCGATATCGAAGGAGTAAGCATCCTTCATGATGAATTCCCGCGCACGCATAACACCGAAGCGAGGCCGTGTTTCATCTCGAAACTTGGTCTGGATCTGATAGAAGTTCGAAGGCAACTGGCGGTAGGAGCGGAGTTCGTTACGTACCAGATCGGTAATGACTTCCTCGTGCGTGGGGCCGTAACAGAAGTCACGCTCGTGGCGATCGCGGATGCGAAGCAGCAGATTGCCATACTGGTCCCAGCGGCCGGATTCCTGCCATAGTTCAGCTGGCTGAATGGAAGGCATCAGCACTTCCTGGGCACCGGCCCGGTCCATCTCTTCGCGGACTACCTGTTCGACCTTGTGCAGGGTGCGCAGTCCCAGTGGCAACCATGTATAGAGTCCGGAAGAAAGGCGCCGAATCATGCCAGAGCGCAACATCAGCTGGTGACTGATGATCTCGGCATCGGCCGGGGTTTCCTTGAGGGTTGAAAGCAGTAATTGACTGGCGCGCATGGATCCGCAAATTCCCCGAGTTGATAAAGAGGTGATGGCTGGTGAATCGTTGTCGACTGGAATGTATTAAGGGTTATTGTACGGTCAAGCGCCAATATCCGGCAAAGTACAGCCCGCTCGGATTTGAGCGGGTCTGGAGAATGGCGTTATTCGACTTCGATCGGACTCATCTCGATTTGCTGATATCGATGCTCGCCCTTTACATGAATGAAGGATAACCGTTGTTGATGCCAGTCGCTCAGTGAGTCGCGATGCGCCACACTGATCAGGGTCGTATGGGGCAGCTCTCGCGTCAGGGTGGCATAGAGGTGGCGTTCGGTAACCAGATCGAGAGCTGACGTGGCTTCATCAAGCACCAGCCAACGCGGTCGATGGAGCAGGGCCCGGGCCATCGCCAGTCGCTGCTGTTCACCGGGTGACATGACCCGGGACCAGTGACGATTCTCGTCAAGCTGTTGATCGAATTTTTCCAGACGACAGAGCGTCAGTACTTCATGCAACCTTGCTTCATCGAGCCTTTTGGCAAATTCATCGTCCCGGTGATATGGGTAGAGTAGTGCTTCACGTAGCGTGGCTATGGGCAGATAAGGTGTCTGAGGTAGAAAAAGCATATCTTTTGGCCGATGCATGGTGCCTTGCCACCATGGCCAGATCCCTGCCAGAGCTCGAATCAGTACACTTTTCCCACTACCCGAGGGGGCCTGAATCAATACCGAGTGCTGCTGATCAAGCTCCAGCTCATCGATAGTGATCAGTGGCTGCCCATCAGGAAGCCTGAGTCGGACATTGGCCAGTTGTATGGAATCCCGCTCCTCCTCGATCAAATGATGTCCCTGAGCATTGGCAACCGGCAGTAGTTCGTCCATGCGTTGATTGAAGGCGGTAAGACGGTCAACCACGGAGCGCCAACTGGCAAGCCGGGCGTAGTTGTCAACAAACCAGCTCAATGAGCTCTGAACCTGTCCGAAAGCATTGCTGATCTGCATCAGGGTACCGAGAGAAATGGCACCACTGAAATAGCGTGGGGCGGCAACGACCAATGGGAAAATGACAGCCAGCTGGTTGTAGGTCGAGGTGAAACCGATCAGCCGTTTCTGGGTGGTCATGATACGTCGGAAATTGGCCCAGATATGAGTAAAGCGTCCGCGGAGGTGCTGTTTCTCGCTTTCTTCACCGCCATAAAGCGCAATCGATTCGGAATTTTCCCGGAGTCGTGCCATATCAAAGCGCATGTCGGCTTCGACACGTTGTTGGTTGAAGTTGAGTCTGATCAGACGGCGCCCCACTCGGTGAGTCAGCCAGCTGCCGATCCCGGCATACAGGATGGCGGCCCACACCATATAACCAGGAATGTGAATATCATATTCCGCCAGTGTCAGATTCAGGGCACCCGAGATTGACCAGAGGATGGTGATAAAGCTGATCAGGGTGACGACCGAACTCAATAGCCCAATGGAGAGATTCAGACTGGCATCGGTGAAGCGGTCGATATCCTCCGAAATGCGCTGGTCGGGGTTATCGGTGCGTTGCTCGCCCTGCTCAAGATGATAGTAGGCCTTGCCCTGGAGCCAGCGATCAAAATAGGCGTGCGTCAGCCATCGGCGCCAGCGAATCTGTAGCAGGCTGGTCAGGTAATACTGGGCAACGGCCGAGGCGATATAGAGTCCGGCATAAAAGGAAAATTGCCCGATCAAATGCCAGAAATTACTGACATCACGGGACTGAAGGGTGTTATAGAAGGTACTGTACCAACTGTTGATCAGGACATTGAGATAGACACTTCCCAGTGCCAGGGCAACGATCAGGGCCAGTAGCCCGCGAGCACTCCATTTCTCTTCGGACTGCCAATAAGGGCGTGCCAGAGCCCAGGCGCGAGTGAGAAAGCGACGATGGTGTTGTGAGGTTACAGCGTCCGACACGGATTTTGGGCTCCACTGGTGATGACCTGGTGACTCATGGGATTGATTGTGGCGGGCAAGGTTCCTTGCCATGCGTTCGTATTGAAGGCGAAAGGACAGAACAAGGGGAGCAAAGACATGAAAGCATGGTGGATCACGGGATGTCTGTTACTGGTACTGGGAGGATGTGTGGGGCAGGAGCCTGTCATGATTGGCAAGGATACCGATCTTAGAGTAACGCCGCCTCGGGTCAACGATCAGGGATATGAAAACGGTACAGGTCCCTGTGTGCCGCAGCCGGTGGATAGTCGGAGAGACTGCTGAGGGCAGTATCGCTGATAATTACTGAGCCGGAAGTTGCGGTAAATTTGTTGGGTGATTGCGTGAGTCATTCTGTTAGTGATGCAGGAGATGAATTCGACGGGAGATGTCAGGCTGAGAATATTGTTTGAATAATCTTCCTGTCGGCAGAAAACAAAGGGGCGTGAAGATGCCTTCACGCCCCCTGGCTGCCTGACGGAGCGTTGGAGATGCTCCGCTATGGTGCAGCTAACTGCTTAGAACTGGACACCTACCGAAGCCATGGTGGTATCGAGTTTGAAGTCGCTGTCGAAATCGTAACGAGTATATTCGAGGCGACCGAAGAGCGGCACAGAATCACTGAATTGATACTTCAGACCAACGCCGTAGATCGGATCGGTACCATATTCATTGGAGACATCACTGCCATCAGCAAAGTTGCCGCGGCCATTGGCCTTCCAATAGGCAGCACCAACCCGGGCATAACCGCTCAGACCATTCCAGATGGGCATTTCGCCGATGGCACTGAGGCTATAGGCCTTGGTCTTGTAACCACCATCCTGACCATTGCCGGTGAAGCCGATCTTGCCAAAGTCGGTATAACCGATCTCGGTAGAGAACCAGTCATTGTACTTGTAGCCGATGAAGGCGTTCTGAGCCGCATCGTTGTTATCGTCGACCCGATCGCCGGCGGCACTGCTGTGGCCACCGAATTCCTGCGGGTCCCAGTCATGAGAAATGGTATTACCGGCACCGACACCGGAGTACAGACCACTGGAGGTGCCGTCTGCTGCGTTGGCCATCGGGGCCAGCAGCAATGATGTGGCCAGCAGCGGGGCGGTAGCGAGCGCAATACGTTTCATTGATGATCTCCTTGCCATGATTCTACAAGACCGGCGTCCTGCCATGAGAAACATTGCGTTTGTGTGAACAGCGTTTCAAAACCATTTTTTAACACTGTTTTCCTCTGCACGTAAAGTATAGAAGGGTGCTCTTTCGTTTGTGAAGCAAGAGCTTTGTGACATTGCAATGAGCCGATGTATGCATTGTCGACGTTGCAGAGGTCGTCGGTAACAGGGGCGACGGTTAGAATGGCCCTGATCAATGATGCCCGGACTGTGATGTCCAGGCTGTGGTGCCATAGACAGGACGAGCCGATGAGTGAAGAAGTACCCCTGCCCGCAAGTCTGCTGGATTTTCTACCGTGCCGGACTCCCGATAGCTGGGTCCGCGAAGCGCTTGAACAGGAGCGGGTATTACTGATTGATCATGCGCAGTGTGAGAAGAAGGCAGCCTCCACGGCCATGAACCTGATGTTTCGTTATGTGGACCATGCCGATCTTCTGACCAAGATGTCCCAGCTGGCCCGGGAAGAGTTGCTGCATTTCGAGCAGGTAGTGACATTGATGCGTCAGCGCGGAGTGCGCTATGAACATATCGGCGCGTCTCGATATGCCGAAGGGCTGCGCCAGCATATGCGCCGTGATGAACCCGGGCGGTTGATTGATCTGCTCATTATTGGCGCTTATATCGAGGCACGCTCTTGTGAACGTTTCGCTGCGCTGATTCCCTGGCTGGATGACGAGCTGGCGCGTTTCTATCGCACTCTGGTCAAATCGGAAGGGCGGCACTTCGAAGACTATCTGACACTCGCTGAACAGTATGCGGCTGCCCCGGTCGACGATCGAATTGCCTTTTTTGCGGAACGCGAGCGTGAGTTGATCGAATCGGAAGATCGTGAATTCCGTTTCCACAGTGGTGTGCCTGTGCATGCCTGACAGGCGGTGGCCGATTGGCAGAGAGAGTGACATGACGATATCCGCTTCTTCGGGCTCGCTGCGTTTTATGCTGTTGGGTACGGCGACCGAGGTAGAGAAAGCCGGAGAATCAGCGCAGTTTCGTTATGACAAGGTGCGTGGGTTGCTGCTTTATCTGCTGCTGCAGCCTACGCCGATCAATCGAGTCGAGCTGGCAGAGCTGTTATGGCCCGGACAACAGCCCGCCAGTGCCCGAAATAATTTACGCCATGCCCTGCATAGCCTTCGTCAGACGCTGGGTACCGAGTTTGACAGCCGGTTACACGGTGGGCGCAAAAGTATTCGGTTGGATATCCCCGATTGCTGGTGGATTGATACGGCAGCACTCGAGTCACTGCTTGATCATCCTCCTACCATTGCGCGCTTGACCGAGGTGCTCAGGCTCTATCGTGGAGAGCTGGCAGAGGGACTTCGGTTGAGGCAGTGTGCCGAATTCCATGCCTGGCTATTGCACCAGCAACAGTACTGGCGTCAGCGGGTACTGACCTTTGCCGAACGTGTATTGGAAAGTCAGCAGGAGTTATCACTCGATCAGCTCGGACAACTGGTTGAGCGCTTTGGTGATCATACGCCTTTCTATCAGCCACTGATTCGCCAGCTGATGGCGCAGGGACGTGAGTCAACAGCACAAGGATATTACGATACCCATCTGCAGCGGCTGTCATTGTTGGGCCGCCAACCACCTGCGACGCTGACGAATCCTGGCGTGACTCTGCATCGAGCCGATCAGGGTGAAGTCTCTTCGATTGACTCACGCCTACTCGATAACGCGCCTCCCGAAGCGGGTGATATCCCCCATGAAACAGAGTTGGATCACCGTCAGGTATCGGTATTGGCGATACGTCTGGCGCTAAGGGATGCAGAGGTTGTCAGTCCCCGCTGGGAGCGAGATGTACTGCTGCTGCTGCGCAATATGATGGGATGGCTCGAACAACGTTGCCGTGCTCTTGGTGGTTACTGGATTCGCGGCAACACTGCAGGTATCGGCATGGCATGTTTCGGCACCCATGGTGCTGCTCATCAACTGATGGAACTGGTAGCCCTTTACGAGCACTGTCGACGCGATCTGAGGGCCAGGGTGAGAGAGTACTGGCCGGCGGATAACGTACCACTACCGATTTTCGATCTGTCGGCCGGGCTGCATAGCGGGCGCGTGGTATATATGCCAGAACGTCGGTTGATCGATCCACTGGGACAGGTTACCCAGCCGGCTATTGAATTGTTGTATGCCGCGCAGCAAGGAGAACTGGTGCTTTCCCGGCTGGCCAGTCAGCACATGCCGCCGGCAATCGATCTCCTGCCGCGGCTTCAGGTGCGTACCGTGGCACTGGATGACGAGGTCAAGCTTCATGCACTGAAGCTCTCCGAAACGACAAGTATCGATACACCTTTTCTGGAATTGTACTGCCGGGATCGTGAGCGTCATGAACTTCATGAGGCGCTTGCGCGAGTCGAGCTTGGTGTACGGCAGAATGTACTGATTCGCGGTGAGACCGGCATGGGCAAGAGTGCGCTCATGGTGGACTTCAGACAGATCGAACGCAGTCATCATGTCGAACTTTTCTGGTTGGCGACAACACGGCTCTCCCTTCAGGAACCTTATTCCCTGATTACGTCACTACTCCGCTGGCGTTTGAACGATACGCTTGAAGCAGGGGGGCTTGATCGCTGGATGAATGAGCATCTCACCGGCTGGTGGGACGAAGGGCGGCGAGCACGGTTGCGCATCATGCTCATGCCGGATCCACATGAATCCTGTGATTACAGCAGTGAAGCGCTGGAGCTGATGAGCCGTCTCGTATTGGCCCTGCTCACCATCGCCCCACAACGTACCCTGATCATGATGATTGATGATCTCCAATGGCTGGATGAGGCATCAAAACAGGTGTTAAGCCGGGTGCAGACACGCTTGCCAATCAATGCCCGGGTTATGCTGGTAGCAAGTCAGAATACACATGATCCGCTGGCAATGCGGTTGGGCTGGGATCGTCAGCTCACCCTGCAGCCGCTGGATGAAGCCCAGAGCCAGGCGATTCTGTTGCGTCTGACCCAGGTGTTTGGTCTCAACCTGGATGCGGAATCGTCACGGCGTCTGATTGAACGCAGCGGAGGCGTTCCGCTTTATCTTTGCGAGCTTTGCCGATGGTTGGCCTATGATCGTGATGCCGGGCGTCCGCAGCAACTGGAGGAACTGCCTGGAGGATTACATGGCTTGTTGTCGGGGCGGATCGATCAGCTTGATGCCTATCGACGGGTTGCTCATATCGCAGCAGTGCTGGGAGTACAGTTTCGCCTCGATATCCTGCGAGACTGCCTGAAACCCGCCGATCCCGTGTTTCTGCGCGAAGGCATTGAACGCATGCAGCGTCTTGAAATCATCATGGCTTGTCCTGCTGACAGGGAGTTTGACTATCGCTTTACGCATCAACTGTTGCAGGAAGTCGCTTATTTCAATTGCCCCGCTGAAACACGACGAGAAACGCATCGTCATCTGGTCGGGTATCTTGAGCAGCATCAGCCTGCCTGGCTGAGTCGGCATCCGGGCTATTTTGCGCTTCATTTGCAGCATAGTGGCGCCTGCCAGCGGGCGGTTCGCTACTATATGCTGGCCGCGCGTGAAGCGCTGGCGCGAGCCGCCTTCGGCATGGCGCTACGCATGACCGAGCGGGGGTTGGAATGCCTGACAGATAGAGCCATTCCGGAGCATCGTCTGACACTGTTGATGTTGCGCGCCAGAATCGGGTTTGCGCTTGAGGGACATGTGTCAAGTATTGCCGAGCATAGCCTGGTCGAAGCGCGCCGACGCATCGAGATAGCAGGTACCCTGGCAGATATGGAAGATCCGGAGCAGGGATTCATGATCTGCTGGGGATTATGGATGATCTTCAGTGCCAGATTACGCCTGAAAAGCGGACATAACATGCTCGCCCATTTGCAGAATCTGTCAGCTCAACTCGATCATCCGCAATATCGATATCTGACTGAATATGCTCAGGGTTATCTCGACTATTGGGGGGGACGGCTGCATCAGGCCAGTCGTCGTTTCAAATCACTGGATCTGCTGCATCAGCTATCGATTCCTGATGAACTGCCCTGGAGTGAGCACCCACGGGCCTGTGCATGCGCCTACCGTGCCATGACCTGCTGCATGCTGGGCGATTATCAGCAGGCCATGCTCTGGATCGAGTCCGCGGTACGTTTGGCAGAGTCTCTGGGGCATCCCCGAACCCGTGCGCTGATTCTGATCCGAGCCGCCGTGCTGTATCGTCATCTGGGTATGGCCGACGAAGCGCGGGCGCGGGCCAATGAAGTCATGATGCTGACAGACCAGGATGAAACCGTGCTATGGCGACAGCATGCCTGTTGCATTCTTGAATGGTGCCGTATTCTGCACGGTGAGCAGAGCAGTGTGGATTTACTGGAATCGGCAATGCGTGGGATTTCAGTGCAGGTCGGCCATGAAGTGCCCGATCATCCCATCATCTGGTATATCGAAGGTTGTCTGATGCTGGGTGAAGGCCGGCGGGCGGCGAATTATCTGGAACGCCATCTGAAAGCGGCCCGGGAGAATGACCTGCTTTATCTCACCGAGCTGCTATTGCTCTCGGCGAGGATGAATCAACAGCAGCAGGGGCCTCTCGAGCAGACCACGTGGCTGCTTGATCAGGCCATGAAGTCTGCACGTCGGCATGGATCGCTGCACTGCGAACTGATGACGCTGGAGTGGCGCATCCGGCTTGAAGGAAAAAAGCGATGGGGATCGATTCTAAGCGAGCGACTGAAGGCGCTTGGACCAAGAGATCGGGCAGTCTCCGAACGTTGGCGGCTGGCACTTGATGGATAAGTGTTGCTGGAGGCGTGGCGGCTCAAATCATGACCCTTGAAGACTGAAACGTTCCAGGGTCAGCTGATTTCCCTCAAGACGCAATTGCCAGCCATTGGACTCATCCCAGTCGCCCAGTACATGTCGACGTGCCGGAGTGCCGTCAGGAAGCGTCAGGTCATGTTCGGCCGGTCGGTGAGTATGCCCGTGGATCAGGGTATCCACGTTCCATTCAGCCATGACATCGATGACGGCCTGAGGCGTGACATCCATGATATCGTCCTGCTTGTCCTGATTGGCACTTTGTGAGTGTTCACGAAGCTGGCCGGCCAGGGCCTGACGTTGCTCAAGCGGCATGGCCAGAGTGCGTTGTTGCCATTCAGGGTCCCTGGTCATGGCACGAAACTGCATGTATTCCCTGTCCATGGTGCAAAGGCTGTCACCATGCATCAGCAGGGCCGGTCTACCGTCTTCAAGTTCAATCGTCTCATGCTCGTCGAGCAGGAGGGCACCTGTTCGACGTGAGAAGTCCTCACCGATCAGGAAGTCACGGTTGCCGTGCATGAAATACAGATTGGTGCCGCCATCACTGCACTCTCGCAGCGCTTCAATGATGCGCTCTTCAAAAGGGCCGCTCCCATCATCTCCGATCCAGCCTTCAAAGAGATCTCCCAGAATATAGAGAGCATCCGCTCCCGAGGCGCGATGGCGAAGATAGTTAATGAAGCCTTCGGCGATTCCGGGAGCGCCGGAATGCAGGTGCAGATCAGCAATGAAGAGTGTGGTCATGGAGTCTCCGGTCAATCATCGCATCGACGTCCTTTCGGACGCCGATCATGGGAACTGGCTCAGCTATCGGCAATCCAGGCACGATGAACGATGATATCCTCGCTTGGAACATCGGCATGCATGCCGCGACGAGTCGTTGCTACCTTGCGTATATTATCAACGACATCCATGCCCTCCCTGACTTCTCCGAAGACACAATATCCCCAACCCTGTGGTGTTGGTGCACTGTGATCCAGGAAGCTGTTGTCGGCCACATTGATGAAGAACTGTGCCGTGGCAGAATGGGGGTCATTGGTTCGCGCCATGGCCAGGCGGCCGCGAGTATTTTTCAGCCCATTGGTGGCTTCGTTACGGATCGGTGCCCGGGTCGGTTTCTGTTCGAAGTCAGTGGTAAAACCGCCTCCCTGAACCATGAAACCATCGATCACGCGATGAAACAGAGTGTTATCAAAATGACCGTCACGCACGTAGCGTTCGAAATTGGCGGTGGTCTCCGGGGCCTGCTCATGGAAGAGCTCGACGGTAATATCCCCGGCACTGGTATTGAACACGATCATGCAGGATTCCCAACTGAGGCGATGAGAGGGTGGCGCCGCGCTGTATCTTGATTCATTGCTCAGCCGATGTCCTGTATCTGCGACGTTTCGACTGCCTGGTGAAGCCCGGCAATGGCCACGTTATAATAACGGTTTTGATCGATCGGGCGAAACAACCAGCCCGGCCTGCCCTTCAAGAGCCGCCAGGAGGCCAGTTACGCCCCATGAGTGACGAGAGCACCAGCGCACCGAATTTTATCCGTACCCAGGTCCGCGAGGATCTCGAGGCCGGGCGCAACCAAACTGTGGTGACACGATTCCCCCCCGAACCCAATGGCTTTCTGCATATCGGTCATGCCAAGTCGATCTGTCTGAATTTCGGCATTGCCGAACAGTTTGGTGGCTACTGCAACCTTCGTTTTGATGACACCAACCCTGTAAGGGAAGAACAGATTTATATCGATTCCATCCGGGAAGATGTGACCTGGTTGGGTTTCGAATGGGCCGGAGAGGTACGTTTTGCTTCGGACTATTTCACTCAGCTTCATGAGTGGGCCTGTCATCTGATCCGCAACGGCGATGCTTACGTGGATGATCTGGGGGCCGACGAAATTCGTGAATACCGTGGCACTCTGACCGAGCCGGGACGACCCAGCCCATGGCGTGATCGGTCACCGGAAGAGAATCTGGTGCTGTTTGAGCAGATGCGAAATGGCGAGTTTGGTGAAGGTGAAAAGGTCTTGCGTGCGAAGATCGACATGGCTTCGCCCAATATCAATCTTCGTGATCCGGTCATCTATCGCATACGTCATGCCAGCCATCACCAGAGTGGTGAACAGTGGAAGATCTATCCTTCCTATGATTTCGCGCATGGCCAGTCCGATGCCATCGAAGGAGTGACCCATTCGATCTGTACGCTTGAGTTCGAAGATCACCGTCCTCTTTATGACTGGTTTCTGGAGCATCTGCCGGTGCCCGCCAGACCCCGACAGTACGAGTTCGCACGTCTTAACCTCAGCTATACGGTAACGTCGAAACGCAAGCTCAGAATGCTGGTCGATCGCGGCATCGTGGATGGGTGGGACGACCCTCGCATGCCCACCATTGCCGGCATGCGTCGGCGAGGATATACCCCGGCCTCGATTCGCCACTTCTGCGACATGATCGGAGTAACGCGTGCCGATAGCCTGGTAGATATTCAGATGCTCTATCACGCTATCCGCAGTGATCTGGAAGATAATGCACCACGGGCGATGTGTGTGCTCAAGCCGCTTAAGGTCGTACTGACCAATGTGCCTGAAGATCACGAGGAGCATTTCGAGGTAGCCGGGCATCCGGCACGCAGCGATATGGGTACGCGTCGGTTACCGCTGAGTCGGGAAATCTGGATCGATGCAGACGACTTCATGGAAGAGCCGCCGAAGAAATATTTCCGGCTGGCGCCGGAGCGTGAAGTGCGCCTTCGCAATGCTTATGTCATCCGCTGTGATGAAGTGATTCATGATGCCCAGGGTGAGGTCAGTGAACTGCGTTGCAGTGTCGATTTCGAAACGCTGGGCAAAAATCCTGAAGGACGTAAGGTGAAAGGAGTGATTCACTGGGTCAGTGCAGCGCATGCCATTCCGGTTGAAGTGCGCAATTACGATAACCTTTTTCAGGTAGAGCAGCCTGATCGTGATCGGGATGGTGACTTCCTTGAGCATCTCAACGAGAGCTCGCTGGAAGTTATACAGGCCTGGGGTGAGCCGGCTCTGGCCGATGTTGCACCGGAAAGTCGTTATCAGTTCGAGCGAGTCGGGTATTTCTGTGCCGACCGTCATGATACTCGGCCTGAACATCCCGTATTCAACCGTACTGTCAGCCTCAAGGATGGCTGGGCCAGGGCACAGAAAAGGCAGGATTCATGAGCACACTGCAGATCTACAATACGCTGACTCGGCGCAAGGAGGCCTTCCGGCCAATCGAGCCGGGCCATGTGCGCATGTATGTCTGTGGCATGACGGTTTACGACTATTGTCATCTGGGCCACGCCAGAGTGCTCGTGGCCTTTGATGTTATTGTTCGTTATCTGCGTGCGCATGGTTATACCGTTACCTATGTGCGCAATATCACTGATATCGATGACAAGATTCTTGAACGGGCACGTCAGAACGATGAGTCAATCGATGCTCTGACCGAGCGCATGATCGAGGCCATGCATGAGGACGAACGGGCACTGGGTATCCTGCCTCCGGATAGCGAGCCGCGTGCAACCCGGCATGTCGATGACATTATCGACATGATCCGATCTCTGGTGGATAAAGGCTACGCCTATCGGGCTGATAATGGCGATGTCTACTATCGAGTCCGCCGTTTTGAGCAATATGGCAGGCTCAACAATCGCAATCCTGATGAGATGCGTGCCGGAGCCCGAATAGAAGTTGAAACTGCCAAGGAAGATCCGCTCGACTTCGTATTGTGGAAGTCGGCCCGTCCTGGAGAGCCTTGCTGGCCGTCCCCCTGGGGGGACGGGCGGCCCGGCTGGCATATTGAATGCTCGGCCATGTCGACCTGCTGTCTGGGTGATACCTTCGATATTCATGGTGGCGGCCCCGATCTGACCTTTCCGCACCATGAGAACGAAATTGCCCAGAGCGAGGCAGCCACCGGTCAGCATTATGTCAATACCTGGATGCATGCCGGGGCGTTGCGGGTCAATGAAGAGAAGATGTCCAAATCGCTGGGCAACTTCTTTACCATTCGTGACGTACTGGAAAGCCACGATCCGGAAGTAGTGCGTTATCTACTGGTAGCCAGTCATTATCGCAGCCCGATCAACTACGCCCCTGACACCCTGAATGAGGCTCGACGCTCGCTTGAGCGTTTCTATCATGCGCTTGAGAACATCACGCCGGTGGCGGGTGAAGTCGATCAGCGCTGGAATGAGCGTTTTCATGCGGCGATGGCCGACGATTTCAATACACCGGAAGCGCTGGCGGTACTTTTCGACCTGGTGCGTGAACTCAATCGTGCTCGTCGTGAAGATAAGGATGTCGAAGCCGGTGCGCTGGCCTTCGAACTGCATCGACTGGGTGCAATACTGGGACTGCTTGAACGGGAACCGGCCGAATTCCTGAGCGCTGGAAAAGGAGAGGATTTACCGCTGCCGGAATCCGAAATAGAAGCGTTGATCGAGGCTCGCAATGCTGCCCGCCACGCAAAAGACTTCGTTGAAGCGGATCGTATCCGTGATGAACTGGCCGGGCAGGGCATTGTGCTCAAGGATTCCCGGGAGGGAACGCGCTGGCGGATCGAGCATTGATGATTGTTTCCAGCGCGGAAGCAACAGTGAAGGTGCGCAGGTAATAAAGCCCCGCCAATCGGCGGGGCTTTTTGTTATGGCTATCGGCAGACCCTGTCAGGGGCGGGGATCATGTTGTTCGGCGGCAAACAGAGTGTTCTCAAGCAACGAGGCCACCGTCATTGGCCCTACGCCACCAGGCACAGGCGTGATATGGCTGGCCCGCGCTGCAGCAGATTCGAATTCTACATCACCAATCAGTTTGCCTTCATCATTACGGGTGATGCCGACATCGATGACAATCGCTCCATCGCGAACCCATTCACCACGTACCAGGCCGGGTTTTCCTACTGCCACAATCAGCAGTTCCGCGTTTCGAACGTGCTGCTCGAGGTTGCGGGTAAAGCGATGACAGATGGTGGTTGTACAACCGGCCAACAGCAGTTCGAGCGCCATTGGACGGCCCACGATATTGGAGGCGCCCACGATCGTGGCATCCAGCCCCCTGACAGACAGGTTCGACTCTTCAAGCAGGGTAATGATGCCTTTCGGTGTGCAGGGCCTCAAAGTGGGTAGTCGTTGTGCAAGGCGACCCAGATTATAAGGGTGAAACCCATCAACATCCTTGTCAGGGTGAATACGTTCCAGTATGGGCCGAGCATCGAGATGTTGAGGCAAGGGCAGCTGTAAAAGAATGCCGTCGATGCTCGCATCTGCATTGAGCTCATCAATCAGTTTTTCGAGCACCTGTTGGCTGGTGTCGGCCGACAGCTCGTGCTGGACACTGCGAATGCCTGCCTGTTCACAGGCACGATGCTTGTTACGAACATAAACCTGTGAGGCAGGATCGGTACCTACCAGAACGACCGCGAGTCCCGGTGGACGCAGCCCATGCTCCATGCGGCCGGTAACCTCCTGTGCAACACGTTCGCGTACCCGGGAGGCAACTGCCTTGCCGTCGATCATTTGAGCGGTCATCAGCCTTGTTCCTTGCGCTGTTACGGGAAAAGCGGTTTCAGGGCGCGCAATTGTCTCACGCCCCGGAAGGCAGTCAATGCCGCTATTTGCTTCTTCGGACTTGACCCTGAAAGCCATTTCGGTAGAATGCGCCTCGCATTGAACATCTGTCGATCAGCGGCCGACGTTCCGGGGTATAGCGCAGTCTGGTAGCGCGCCTGCTTTGGGAGCAGGATGTCGGGGGTTCAAATCCCTCTACCCCGACCAACATGCTGTTTTTAAAAGATTTTTTAAAAAGGCGTGTTGACGTAATGTGGACCGGCAAGTAGAATGCGCCCATAGCTCAACCGGATAGAGCAACGGCCTTCTAAGCCGTAGGTTGCAGGTTCAAGTCCTGCTGGGCGTACCAGTTCAGGATGTCTGCAACAAGTATCCGGTAACATTACTGTTATGGTGGATGTAGCTCAGTGGTAGAGCCCCGGATTGTGGCTCCGGTGGTCGTGGGTTCGATCCCCATCATCCACCCCATATTCGACAGCTTAGGCTGTCTTTCAGCAGGGAAGCCTTTAAGGGGCTTCCCTGTTTTTTTGTTCGTTTTTTAGCCGTGCCGGGAAGGGGCGGCTTCAGATGTTCATGGTATCTGGATGAATAGACACGTTCTATTGCCGATCCTGCCTCTTTCAGCCCTTGAAATCGAACCCTTCACGCCATATTAAAGCTTTACGCGCTTGCCAGGGCTGCCTGCGCTTCTTAAAATCTTTGCCTTTACGTTTTTCATTGACGCATACCACCGCCTGTGGGTAGAGGATCATTCATGCAAGTTTCCGTCGAGACGACTTCGCCGATTGAACGCCGTGTTTCCGTACAGGTCCCGGCCGAGGAAGTCGATCAAACTGTCAACGATCGACTCCGGGACACCGCCAGCCGAGTGCGTCTGAACGGATTTCGGCCGGGCAAGGTTCCCATGAGCGTCGTGCGGCAGCGCTTCGGTCAGGAAGTGCGTAATGAAGTCGTCGACGAGCTGATGCGTCAGAACTACGTCCGGGCCATTACCGAGCACTCCCTGAATCCGGCTGGCTATCCTTCCATTGAACCGACTGTCAATGAGGCAGGGCGTGATCTGGAATTTGTCGCCACCATCGAAGTTTATCCCGAAATCGAGCTCAAGGAGCTCAATGGGGCTGAAGTTGAGCGCCCTCAGGCCGAAATTACCAGTGAAGACATCGATGAAATGATCGAGACACTGCGCAAACAGAATGCGCAGTACGAAGAGGTGCAGCGTCCGGCGGAAGATGGCGATCAGGTAACGCTTGATTTCGAAGGATTTATCGATGGCGAGGCTTTCGAGGGCGGCAAGGCCGAAGGGCATCAGCTGGTACTGGGATCCAACAGCTTCATTCCGGGCTTCGAGGATCAGCTCAAGGGCGCCAGTGCCGGTGATACACCCGATGTGGTTGTCTCTTTCCCCGAGGATTACCAGGCCGAGCATCTGGCCGGGAAGGAAGCCACCTTTAAAACACGTATCCACAAGGTAGAAGCTCAGCAGCTGCCGGAGCTGGATGCCGATTTTACCAGCCAGTTCGGTGTTGAGGATGGTGATCTGGAAAAGTTCCGCACTGAGGTTCAGCGGAACATGCAGCGCGAGCTGGACAATGCGATCGAAAATAGCGTCAAGCAGCAGGTCATCGAAGCGCTGAAGAGTGGCAATGAAGTTACTGTACCCCAGGGGTTGATTCAGCAAGAGACCGAGGGGCTCAAGAAACAGGCAGCGCAACAGTTCGGTCTGGGAGAAGATTTCGATGTTTCTCAGCTGCCTGATGAGTTGTTTGCCGAGCAGGCCCGCAGCAGGGTAGTGGTTGGCCTGCTGCTTGCTGAAGTGGTCAGCCAGCATGAGCTGGATGCCAGTGACGACGAAATTCGTGCTTATATCGAAGAGCAGGCCGGGCAGTATGAGCAGCCTTCTCAGGTCGTTGATCACTATATGGGCAATGAACAGCTGAAAAATCAGATCAAGTCTGCTGTGCTTGAGAACAAGGCCGTGGATATCCTGTTGTCCCAGGCGCAGGTGACCGAAGTGCCAATGTCTTATCAGGAAGCACTGCAGGCCGCTCAGCAGCAGCCGGGTGGCGAAGAGGAAGGTGGCGCTGAAAACGCCTGAAGCTGTGCTGCTTCGCCCCTGACTCCGAGACACAATGAACCCGGCTTAACGCCGGGTTTCTAATCACTGGACGAGGTAGGCCTTCATGCAAGACGAGTTCGATATCACCAACGCCGGTGGACTGGTGCCGATGGTCGTGGAGCAGAATGCTCGTGGCGAACGTGCCTACGACATCTATTCACGCCTGCTCAAGGAGCGTGTGGTCTTTCTGGTCGGTCCGGTGGAGGATTACACGGCCAACCTGATTGTTGCGCAGCTTCTCTTTCTGGAGTCGGAAAATCCGGACAAGGACATTCATCTCTATATCAATTCGCCTGGTGGCTCGGTTACGGCCGGTATGTCGATTTATGACACCATGCAGTTTATTCGTCCCAATGTTTCCACGGTCTGCATCGGTCAGGCCGCCAGCATGGGCGCATTGCTGCTGGCCGGAGGCGCGAGTGGCAAGC
The DNA here is from genome assembly GCF_008247605.1 of Kushneria phosphatilytica. Classification (NCBI taxonomy): domain Bacteria; kingdom Pseudomonadati; phylum Pseudomonadota; class Gammaproteobacteria; order Oceanospirillales; family Halomonadaceae; genus Kushneria; species Kushneria phosphatilytica. The sequence continues at coordinate 1,692,152 of NZ_CP043420.1, forward strand.
GTTTCTGCCTGCCCCATTCGCGCATGATGATCCATCAGCCTCTGGGGGGATATCAGGGCCAGGCCAGCGATATCGAGATTCATACTCGTGAAATTCTCAATATTCGCAAGCGTCTCAATGAGATACTGGCTCATCATACCGGACAGGATTACGAGAAGATCGCTCGGGACACGGACCGTGATAATTTCATGAGTGGCAGTCAGGCGGTTGAGTATGGGTTGATCGATGATGTGCTGGATAAGCGCCCGACAACTTGATAGCGTAAATTTTGTCTATAGCAATGACCGGCGGTCGGTAGCACCGGCCGCTGTTACCAAGAGGTACGCGAATGGCTGACGGCAAAGGCAAGGACGAAAACGGCAAGCTGCTGTATTGCTCGTTCTGCGGCAAGAACCAGAATGAGGTGCGCAAGCTGATTGCGGGTCCGTCCGTCTACATCTGCGATGAGTGTGTCGATCTGTGCAATGACATCATTCGCGAAGAGGTGCTGGAGGCGGATACCAGTGGCGGCGAGGAGCGTCTGCCCACGCCTCACGAGATTCGCAATACCCTTGATGATTATGTAATCGGTCAGGATCGCGCCAAGATGGTGCTCTCGGTAGCCGTTTATAATCATTACAAGCGCCTGCGTGCCGATGAGAAGAAGGACAAGGACGAGAATGTTGAACTTGGCAAAAGTAATATCCTGCTGATCGGTCCAACCGGTAGCGGCAAGACATTGCTTGCCGAGACCATGGCTCGATTGCTCAACGTGCCCTTTACCATTGCAGATGCAACCACGCTGACTGAAGCCGGTTATGTGGGTGAAGATGTTGAAAACATCATTCAGAAACTGCTTCAGAAGTGCGATTACGATGTTGAGAAGGCTCAGCGGGGTATCGTCTATATAGACGAGATCGACAAGATCGCGCGCAAATCGGAAAACCCCTCGATCACCCGGGATGTATCCGGAGAGGGTGTTCAGCAGGCGCTGCTCAAGCTGATTGAAGGCACTACTGCTTCAGTGCCGCCCCAGGGAGGCCGTAAACATCCACAGCAGGAATTTCTGCAGGTGGATACCACCAATATGCTGTTTATCGTTGGTGGGGCCTTTGCCGGTCTTGAAAAGGTGATCCGTGATCGTGCCGAGCGTGGGGGCATCGGGTTCAATGCCACGGTCAAAAGCAAGGAGACCGACAAGGGTGTAGGGGATGTGCTGGCAGGTGTTGAAACCGAAGACCTGGTCAAGTTTGGTCTTATCCCCGAGTTTGTTGGTCGGTTGCCGGTAGTGGCTACCCTGAATGAACTTGATGAAGATGCGCTGATCCAGATTCTGACCGAGCCCAAAAACTCCCTGATTCGTCAGTACAAGCGTCTTTTCGACATGGAAGGCGTTGAACTGGACTTCAGAGAAGATGCACTGCGGGCAGTTGCCAACAAGGCCATAGTGCGTCGTGCCGGGGCTCGTGGCTTGCGTTCGATTCTGGAAGCCATTCTGCTCAATACCATGTATGAGATCCCTTCAACCGAGAACGTCTCCAAGGTTGTGATCGACGAATCGGTGGTTGCCGGTGACAGTGAGCCTCTGCTGATCTACTCCAATCAGGAAGAGAGCAAGAGGGTCGCCGGCAAGGACGGTTAATCCCTGTTGATCCAATAACCGTCTACAACGGGTGATGTTACTGTCACCCGTTGTCTTCGTGTCCGGTTGTAATACGGGGTCCCCACCCTCATCCATTGGGTATCCGTGCCGCATCGCATGTGGCTCACCCACTGAATTGCCGAGGATTAGTTGCGATGGCGCAGGACTCCCCCGAAACATTGACCATTCCGCTGCTGCCGCTGCGGGATGTGGTGGTTTATCCGCAGATGGTGATTCCACTGTTTGTGGGCCGAGAAAAATCCATTCATGCGCTGGAAGCGGCGATGGAAGCCGATAAGCGTGTGTTGCTGGTGGCTCAGCGTGAGGCCGGCCAGGACGAGCCTGAATCAGAAGATCTCTTCGAGATCGGTACGATTGCGGAAATCATGCAGCTGCTCAAACTGCCTGATGGTACCGTCAAGGTGCTGATTGAAGGCAGTTCGCGAGCCGACATCAATCGAATCGAGTCTTCTAATGAGACCGGCTATCCGCTTGCCACGGTCTCTCCCCGAGATAGTCAGCCGCTTTCCGAACGTGAACAGGATTCTCTGGTACGCGTATTGCTTAATCAGTTTGAGCAATATGTCAAGCTCTCCAAAAAGGTACCCAATGAGGTACTGAATTCATTGCAGGGCATAGAGGATCCGAGTCGGCTGGTGGATACCATCAGTGCTCATCTGTCGCTTGATATTGCTGACAAGCAGTCGCTTTTGGAAATGGATCGTGTGCGCGATCGCATTGAGCGATTAATGGAACTGATCGAGTCCGAAATCGATCTGCTTCAGGTAGAAAAGCGCATTCGCTCGCGCGTCAAGGAGCAGATGGAGAAGTCCCAGCGCGAGTACTATCTCAATGAGCAGATGAAAGCTATCCAGAAGGAAATGGGTGAGCTTGAAAATGCTCCGAATGAGGCAGAACAGTATGAGCAGAAGATTGCTGATTCCGGTATGCCTCAGGAAGCCGAGGATAAGGCGCGTCAGGAACTGAACAAGCTCAAAATGATGGCGCCTACCTCGGCAGAAGCGACTGTCGTGCGCTCCTATCTTGATTGGGTGCTGGCGATGCCGTGGAAAAAGCGTACCCGCGTGCGCCATGACATCAGCTACGCCGATCGAGTGCTTGATGAAGATCATTATGGGCTCGAAGAAGTCAAAAAGCGGATCCTCGAATATCTCGCTGTACAAAAACGGGTAAGAAAGCTCAAGGGACCCGTCCTGTGCCTGGTGGGGCCGCCTGGCGTCGGCAAAACCTCTCTGGGACAGTCGATAGCTCGAGCGACCAATCGCAAATATACCCGGCTGGCACTGGGTGGGGTGCGGGATGAGTCCGAAATTCGCGGTCATCGGCGTACCTACATCGGTTCCATGCCCGGCAAGCTTTTGCAGCGGATGAGCAAGACCGGGGTTCGCAATCCCCTGTTCCTGCTTGACGAGGTCGACAAGGTTGGCATGGATCATCGGGGTGATCCCTCTTCGGCACTTCTTGAAGTGCTCGATCCGGAGCAGAACGACAAGTTCAGCGATCATTATCTCGAGCTGGATTATGATCTGTCCGATGTCATGTTCATCTGTACTGCCAATTCGATGAATATTCCGGAACCACTGATGGACCGGATGGAGATCATTAGAATTCCGGGATACACCGAAGATGAGAAACTCGGAATCGCACGTCGCTACCTGGCACCCAAGCAGCTCAAGGCCAATGGTCTGAAACAGGATGAGCTGACCTTCAGTGACGATGCACTGCTGGAGCTGATTCGTTACTATACACGCGAGGCCGGTGTCCGTGAGCTTGAGCGCCAGATCGCCAAGGTTGCGCGCAAGGTGCTGCGTGAACGCATCGAGAATGAACAGTACAGCGGCGCTCAGGCAAGCCAGACACTGAGTGGCGAAGATATTGAACAGTATGCTGGGGTCCGTCGCTACAATTATGGCCTCGCTGAGCGAGAGCATCAGGTTGGTCGTGTTACCGGACTGGCCTGGACTTCCGTCGGGGGGGAAATCCTCAATATCGAATCGGTGGTGACACCTGGCAAGGGCCGTATTCACAAAACCGGCTCACTGGGTGATGTCATGAAGGAATCCGTGAGTGCTTCCCACACGGTGGTACGCTCTCGAGCCATTCAACTGGGCATCGATCCGGAGCGTTTCGAGAAAGAGGATATTCATATCCACGTTCCCGAGGGCGCGACACCCAAGGATGGTCCCAGTGCTGGTGTCGCGATGGTGACCGCCATGGTTTCCGCTTATACAGGCCGTCCCATTCGGTGTGATGTGGCCATGACGGGTGAGATCAACCTGCGTGGTGAGGTCATGCCGATTGGTGGACTCAAGGAAAAATTGCTGGCGGCACGACGCGGTGGTATAAAAACCGTCCTGATTCCGGAGGAGAATCGACGCGATCTCAAGGAAGTGCCTGACTCGATCAAGGATGCGCTTGATGTCCGCCCTGTTCGCTGGATAGATGAAGTACTGGAGACGGTACTGCTGGAGAAACAGGATGTGGATATCGAGGAAGGTCGAAAGGAAGACTTGTCACAATCGCGAACAGTTGCTAGTACGCATTGAGCCAAATTGCTCGTCATGCCAGGCTCTGACCTCAGGCATGACGGGCGCTGGCGCCAAAAGTAACTTGACGCTAAATACGGCCCATTGCTATAAAAGGCCGGTAGTCTGATTGCGTATTGCTTCCCGGTTTCCAGAAATCGAATCAGGCATTTTTTGTTACAGCCAAGGGGTGAAAAGTGAATAAATCCGAGCTGATCGAAGCCATCGCCGCGTCTGCGGATATTCCCAAGGCCGCAGCTTCGCGTGCCCTTGATGCGATGATCGACTCCGTCACTGACAGTCTCCGCAAGGGTGACTCCGTGGCGCTGGTGGGCTTCGGTACCTTTTCGGTCAAGGAACGTGCCGCCCGTACCGGTCGTAATCCGCAGACTGGGCAGTCCATTCAGATTGACGCGGCAAAGGTGCCCAGCTTCAAGGCAGGCAAGGCGCTCAAGGACGCTGTCAACTAAGACACCGTTAATGGGACATCAGCGGTCATCTGATCGGCTGGGCCCATAGATAAAGCGCATCGTTTTCGCGGTGCGCTTTTTGTTTGTCTGAATTCATTGTGGTGGAACTTCATTTCGGCAACGGGTCGTCTTGGCCGCTGTGATGGGTATAATGCAACGCCACGGCAAGTCACGTTGAAAAGGCAGGGGCCTGCATGCTGCAAAAGATTCGAGATCGCGCTCATGGCTGGACGGTAAAGGTGATCGTGGGGTTGATCGCGCTGACCTTCGCATTTTTCGGTGTCGAGTCGATCGTGGGTGCCTTCACCAGTAACAGCAATGACGCTGCTACCGTGAATGGCGAAAGCATCAGCGAAGGGCAGTTGCAGACCCAGCTGCAGCGTGCCGTGCGTAGTGGTCAGGTGCCACCCGACCAGCAACGCGAAGCTCGCTCGGATATTCTGGATCAGATGATTACCCGGACCCTGCTCAGGCAGTACGCGCATGAAGGAGATATGACCTTCGCGAAGCAGCAGATGGATCAACTGATAGTGGGACGCAGTGAATTCCAGAACGAGCAGGGGCACTTTTCCAGTGATATTTACCAGCGTCGTCTGGCCAGCGCAGGATATACGCCCCAGTCCTTTCGGCGTCAGTTGCAGGATGACATGCTGATTCGCCAGTTACAGCAGGGGCTGGCGACAGGCAGTTTTGTTTTGCCTGCAGAACAGCAGCGCATGGCTACGCTGATTCATCAGACGCGTACTTTCCGTTATGCAGCTCTGGATGAAAACTCGATTACTATCCCCTCGGTTTCCGAGGCGCAATTGAAACAGTGGTACCAGTCTCATCAGGCTGATTATCAGCGCCCCGAACAGGTCAAGCTCAATTATGTGATTCTTGACCGACAACAGATGGCGCAAGAAGTCGACGTAGACGATCAGAAGTTGCATCAGCTCTATGAGCAACGACGTGCACAGGCACCTCGGCATGTCTCGGACATCGTCGTCAGCTTTGGCCAGCAGCGTAGTGAAGCTGAAGCACACAAGCGGATGGAGATGATTCGTTCAAAACTGGCCAATGATGAAAGCTTTGCAGCGCTTGCCAGGCAGTACTCTGATGATCCGACCTCTGCCCGTCAGGGGGGCGACCTTGGTGTCGTAACCGAAGGCATTTTTGGTCAGAAATTTGATCAGACTGTCAATGGTCTTGATGTTGGGCAGACCTCCCAACCAATTGTGCTCGATAACGCTCTGCATCTGATTCGTGTTACCGGCGTGGATATTCCGCCATTCGAGGAAATCCGTGATCAGCTTGTACAGCAGGCGCAAGAGAACGTGGTGGGATCAGATTTCGATGATCGTGTACAGCAGCTCAAGGACAAGAGCTTTTCCGCTGAGGATCTGGCCAGCGTTGCGCAGTCAATGGGACTTGAGCTAAAGCATAGCGACTGGCTCTCACAGAACACTGAAGATCCGCTGTTCTCCCAGCCGGGCGTAATGAAGGCGGCTTTCAGCGATGATGTACTGCACAACGGTTACAATAGCGAAGTTCTTGAGCTGGGTGATGAGCAGCGCATGGTACTGAGGGTTGCAGATCACCGTGAAGCAACGACGCTACCATTTGATCAGGTACGTGACCGTGTTCGTCAGGCTGTTGAACAGCATGAGCGTCAGCAGCAATTGGCCGAGCACGCACAGGAGCTGGTGCAGCAGCTGCGCAATGGTCAGAAGACGCAATTGAACTGGCAGCAGATCGACAGCGTAACCCGTCGCTCCGGTAGTGATGTCGATCCCGACATTATCGATGCTGTATTTGCGATGCCCAGACCCGAGCAGGGTGGCACGACCTATACGCATTTCAGCGATAATGGGCGACAGGTGATTGTGGCGCTACAGCAGGTGGGCCAAGCCGAGGACAATGATGACAGCAATCGAATTCATTCCGGATTGCGCAGCCTTGAAGTACAAACGGCCATTGATGGCCTGACTTCCAGTCTTCGCCAGGATGCGGATATAAAGCGTCACTGATCCATCTTCGTAATTATTGGTTGTCTGGCGCTGCCCTTTGGGCAGCGCTTTTTTATATCCTCGTCCGTGCCATTGGTTACTGGAGATACGTAGGGTAAGGGTTCTATCCTGTAACTGCTTATATTACTCTTGTGGAGAATCTCATGACCGACAGTCGCTATTATGTATTGACGCGGCGGCCGAACGGCATGCCCGAGAAGGGTGTTTTTGAACTTCGAAATGCGACACTGCCCGAGCTGCAAGCAGGTGAAGTACGCATTCGTAACCGCTGGTTGTCGGTAGATCCTTATATGCGGGGGCGAATGGATGGTGTGCGCACCTATATCGAGCCATTTGAACTCGAAGAACCACTGGAAGGTGGGGCCCTGGGGGAGGTGATCGAATCCCGACATGACGATTTTACTGTCGGTGATCGGGTTATCCATATGGCCGGCTGGCGCGACACGGCGCAGTTACCGGGCGATCAGGTACAGCCTCTGCCCAATCATGAGGTCCCCGAACAGGCTTTCCTTGGCGTGCTGGGGATGCCCGGCATGACAGCGTGGCTGGGGCTTGAACACATTGCTGAACTCAAGTCGAGTGACCGGGTGCTGGTTTCGGCTGCCAGTGGTGCGGTAGGCTCGCTGGCCGCTCAGCTGGCGCGTCTCAAGGGATGTGACGTCATTGGCACCGCTGGGAGCACATCAAAGCGTGAATGGCTGGAAGAGCGTGGTATCCGGGCGGTCAACCATCGTCAAACGGCAGAGGCCCTGACCCGGGATCTACAGCAGGCTGCGCCTGACGGGATCGACGTTTACTATGAGAATGTCGGCGGTACCATGCTGGAAGCTGCGCTGAATGTCATTAACCCCTTCGGGCGTATCGCTGTCTGTGGCATGATCGCGCACTATAACGATACCGAGCCGGCTCCCGGGCCTTCCAATATTACCCATGTGTTATTACGTCGGCTGCGTATGCAGGGCTTTATCGTGCTGGAGCACATGGAACACTACCCGCGTTTCGTCAGTGAGGTTGGCCCCCGGGTCGAGCGTGGTGAGATCGATTACGAGGAAACCGTTTTCGAGGGGCTGAAGCAGACGCCAGACGCCTTCTTGTCACTTTTTGAAGGAGGTAATACCGGCAAGATGTTGGTCAGGCTTGAGGGCAGCGACGCGTAGTGGGGCGACTGGCACCTTCCAGTTCATTGAGCATGCTCAGCGCCTGATCGCGATGAGTGCCGCAAATTACCGGGTCATGCGCAAAATTGCGGCAAACTGTGGGCCGTTCGGGAGAACCGAACAGCTGGCAAAGGTTGTTGTCATCGAGCTGGATGCAACGCTCACCTGCCGGCTTGCCATTCGGCATTCCCGGGATCGGGGATGAAATGGACGGAGCAATACAGCAGGCACCGCAACCGGGACGGCACTCATCACTGGCAATCAGTTGCGTCATGCTGCTCTCCTCCCCGGGGTGAGTAGTTTGCAATGGCTCTGACAGAAAGGCAGGCAAGACAATGGGTCATGCTGGGTTAAAAATCCAACTTGGAACACTCATTTTCCCATGTGAACTGGCATGCCAGCCAAGTCCCTGTCTTCGCCGTTTTTTTGCGTTGCCTGCCCTAGTGTCTTGCCTCTGCCATGGCGCCTTTTCCAATGCCTTCAAAGGCTTGCACCCGAACATGCCCGCCTGCCTCACGAGCAATGACTTCCGCCAGCCAGCGTGCAATCAGTTCGACAGTGGTCGGCGATGGTAGCATCATGACTCTTCTGGCAGGCAGTTGGATGCGAAAGCGACCCTGTGGCGATTCGTAAGCGAAGGCGCATCGTTCGTTGTCGGCTGTGGCAACCTGATCATGCTGGTCGGCCAGATAAATATGCTGTAGCCGATTGGCCCAGGCTTCTGCCAGGGGTTCGTCCAGATGACCATTGCGCCAGACAAATAAGCGCGAGCGATGGCCATGAGCAATTCTCTGACAATTGCCGGCATGTCGCCTGAGCCCGTGGCTGTAGGTGTAGGCTGCGCCCTCGATCCACTCTTCATCAAGTGTTACCCGGATATCACTGACCCGCGCCGGCGGACGTTTCATCAGATCCTGTGAGAGCCGCTGCTCCAGCTGTTCCGGTGTAACCGTTGTCCATGGCAGCAGGGTGAAGGCCTGGCGTGGGGCCCGAATTTCCATCTCCCATGGGCTGGAAGTGCGTACGCATAATCCTTCAGCGCATTCGGTGACGCTGATCCAGTCGGCTTGAGCAGGGACCAGAAGTGTGTGGTCGACTTCTCCATCGAGTCTTGATTTGGCCCATGGTTTGACTTCACCGAAGTCAAACAGCATCCCATCTTCTCCGAGTTCACCTTCAAGCTCGAGATTGACCTGCCAGCTGGCGCCTACCAGACCACGTTGAGGGCAGAGTAGTGAAACATCGAGATTGGTGAGGTCATTGACGAACAGTGTCATCAGTCGATCCCTGCGATCTTGTGCATCTGTAGTGATAGTCGCCACTGAGGGTGGGTCATGCAGTACGAGACTGTGGCTGCCATGGTTTCACCCTGTTCGCCGCGTGGTGTCAGATCCATTGGTTGCAGATAGAAGTGCTCGAAATCAAGCTGCTCGAACTGCGCAGGAGTCGCATCACTTTGCGGATAGACCAGCTTGAGTTCCTGACCACTCAACTGTCTGAGCCGGGCGCTCCCCTTGGGGCTGACGCAGAGCCAATCGATTCCTTCGGGCGCCGGCAGGGTACCGTTGGTTTCAACGCCAATCTCGAACCCACAGAGATGCATGGCTTCGATCAGGTCAATATCGAGCTGTAACAGGGGTTCTCCACCGGTAAAGACGACATAGGGTTTCCCTCTTGCACGATCCGGCTGGTCATCAGGCCAGAGAGCCTGAAGATGTTCGGCCAGAGCCGAAGCCGAATAAAAGCGTCCACCATTCTGACCATCGATGCCGACAAAATCGGTATCACAGAACCGACAGATACTGCGTTCGCGATCCTTTTCCCTGCCGGACCAGAGATTGCATCCCGCGAAGCGGCAGAACACCGAGGGACGACCGGCCTGAGCGCCTTCGCCCTGGAGCGTGTAAAAAGCTTCCTTGACTGAGTACATTATTCAGCTCGTGCGCTTTTTGTAGGCAAGCGGGTCAGTCATTCCGAGTGCAGCGAAAGCGTTGAGCCGTTCGCGACAGCTGCCGCATTCGCCACAGGCCAGCTCATCACCTATATAGCAGGTCCAGCTATCGGCATAATCAATCCCCATGCGCATACCATCCGCCAGGATGTCGCTCTTGTCGGCATGCAGCCAGGGGGTGCGAATCTCGACAGGCTCGTAATTGGCGATGGCGGCAACCGAGTTCATTCTTTCGACAAATTCGGGTCTGCAATCGGGATAGATGGCATGATCGCCTCCATGTGCACCGTAATAGCATACCCGCGCACCGATGTTGACCGCATGGCCGATGGCCAGCGATAGCAGGATCATGTTGCGATTGGGGACGACGGTATCCTGCATGTTGTCTTCATCATAATCGGCCCGAGGCATTTCCCGATCATTGTCGGTCAGGGCTGAATTACCAATCAGCGAATGAATGGCGCGAATGTCGATGATCTGGTGATCGACATGCAGGCGTTCACACACCTTTCGAGCGACATCAAGTTCACGCGCATGTCGTTGTCCATAATGAAAGGACAGGGCATGCACTTCGAAGCCGGCTTCCAGTGCGTTATGCAGAACAGTCAGGGAGTCCATGCCGCCGGAGTAGATAACCACGGCGCGTGGCAGAGTATTAGGCTGTGTCATGACGGAGAATTTCTTTTGCCGAGAATATCGACGCCCGGGATCCGGTCCGGGCGAAAGGAGAAGAAATTGTAACGCTAAAACGGGACCGACGACAGCCATTGTAATAGCAGACAGGCAAGCTTTTTTATACCGTTATCATGATGTTGATCAAGATATATTTGTATCATGCACTGGATGGAGAAAACTGCCGGCGACATTTCTCCGGGGAGAGCTGTTGGCTCAACAAGTATATCAAGCGGGTAAAGGCAGCTTCCGGGGTCATATCGGCGCCATTAATGACTCCCGCCGAGAGAAGAGCATGACCGGTTGCATAATTCGTCATTTGCAGAGTGCCATGAGGGCATTGGCTGATCGCGACAATCAGACAACCTCGTTCAGAGGCTTGCCTTAGAAGATTGATAATTGCCGGATCTTCCGGAATATTGCCACTCCCCCAGACCTCCAGTACCAGCCCCTGTATGTCATCACCCAACAGACGAGACAGTATCTCTGCGCTGATACCGGGCCACAGGACCAGTCTTGCGACATGAGGTGTGACCACTGCAGGGTAGGGCATGGGGGTGCATTCCCCATCATTTGCCGAAGGTGAAAAAACTTCGTGCAACTGTGGGCTATCCTGCAGCCATTCGCCCAGCAGCGCGGCGTTGGGACTGGCAAAACCACGATGGGCATGAGTATCCCATTTACGAGCGGTATCGCCTCGCAGCAGCTGGCCACCGAAAGCTACGGCGACCCCGACCAGATCATTTCGTGCTGCGAATCCCAGTGCCAATTCGAGGTTGGCCGGGCCATCACTCTGTTCCGCTTCGAGAGGATGCTGAGCGCCACTGACAATAACAGGCTTGCCTAACCCCGACAGTTGCCAGGTAAGGCTGGCTGCTGTCCAGGCCAGCGTATCGGTACCGTGCAGGATGATAAAACCGTCATATGAATGACGATGTTCGAGCACATCGTGGGCAATACGAGCCCAGTGTTCAGGACGGGCATTGCTTGAGTCGATGGGATCGTTGTACTCAAGGCAATCGAAATCAGGGAGCGCCTCCAGGCGCTTGCTCGGCAATCGTTGTAACTGTTGTCTGGCGCGCTGCTCGAAGTCGTGTCCGGGCTCAAGCCCTCTGGGGCCCGGGTACATCCCAATGGTGCCACCCGTATAGATCATTAATATGCGATTCATTTCGGCATTTCATCACGGCTGTCTGAACAACTGCCCGATGGTCGAGCATCGGGCAGCAGGGGGCAACGGAAGGAACGACAATCAGTTTAAAGGTCGTGTCCCAATACGACTGATCGAATGGCTGAAAAGCTGTGAGCTTCGGGGGGATGATCGAGATTGATGCCCAGTGCATGACTGACATCCGAGGCGGAAATAACGCCACGAATACGGCAATCGGTAGTTTCGCAATCACCATCGGTAATCAGTACATGTCGATCGCCCGAAGAGCGAAGAGTCTGAACCAGATCCCCGAGCGTGGCGCGCTGAAGACGATCGTATTCAATGGCATGCAACTCTTCGCGAGGGGTGCGGATCATCTCGACAGTTACATCTTCGCGATGGACACCATATTGTTGCATGGCAAGGGTGATCGCACGTCCGCCAAACAGGATTCTGGCACTGACAATGCCCGAAAAGCGCCCATTGTCATCCAGCACCAACAGCATATGGATACCATTGTTTTTCATGGTGTCATGAGCCTGTGAGGCGCTGGCACTATCGGCAATGGTATGGGCCCTGACTTCGCTGAAGTCGGTCAGTAGTGCAATGGCCGGACTATCCATATCGAGAGAGGCAGAAGCGGCACGGCTTTCCGGTCGACTGATATCGTTGACGCCACTGAGTGAATGTAGAGGAAGGTTGGTATAAGGGGTATGTTGTACGTTCATGGCAGTAACTCCTTCCATAAAACGGGTGGAATATATTCGAGTGATCCGTTCAGACAGCAGGTATCTGTAAAAAGCGACATTCGCAGTGTGGCATTCAGAGATGAGCCTTGAGATCACCGCGCACACTGTCGACAAAAGTCAGGAAACGGGTGTCATTCTCATCATCGCGGCGGTCGACTCGACATCCCACCTGCATGCTTTGGCTGACCAGCAGTTCATCATATATTTCCAGGGTGATGCCCTGTGGCTCCAGTGTTCCCGGGGTGACTGTGCCGCTGGGAAGAGTAAAGCTTTCCAGCAGGGTCGCCCTGACCCGGGTGGTGCCTCCCTCGCTCAGAACGCGACGTACGAATAACCAGCCCTCGCAGGCCAGTTCGGTCTCATCATCCATGCGCCGTTTGAACAACGTGCGATAGCAGGCTCCTTCTGAGGCGCCACGTGATGCCATGCTGCGATAAGACTCAGCCATTCGACTGGCCATCGCGCCCGATTGCGCGAGTTTGCGTACGGCGGCCCGATGCTCCCGGTCAAGACTCTCCTGACGGCTGAAACGCTGCCAGTTGCGGTATTCCTTCAAAAGGGCGGTCGCATCCATTTCACATGTTTCCGTTCGTGCGGGTTTATACCGCCCATCTTCGCTGATCAACCCCGTGGTCGGCCAGTCCGATGATCAACCCTCTGATAGAGGTTATACAATACCTTTGCGAATTGGTTCCCAATAAGAGGGTCATTAGCATGTCACGATGCTGTCACGCATTCCGGAGAGCATAGGCTTGTCAATCACGAGTCTTGCCTTCATTGTACGAAAGCTTTACATCAATGCTGCATCACTGGACACTTGATGCAATGGGTAACCGCTGGACAAGGAGAGTTTCATGCTGGACATGACCTGCCATCGTTGTGGAAGCAATAATATTCATGTCGTGGAGGATGCCATGGATTGGGATGAAGTGACCTGCAGGGAGTGTGGGGAATTTCTGACAACCTACGGGGCGGCCATGGCCCTGATGCAGCCAGTGCCGCTTGCAGATGCATGTATCAAGACGCAACAGCTTGCCCGTTGCATGGGAATATCATTGGCTGGCTGAAATTCGCAACTGCCGCTGGTGCATAACGGTGATCCGACAAGGACACCGTTATTTTGTATTCAGAAGGGCAGGCCTCAGAGAAAAAAGGCCCGATGAGACACGGGCCAAACGCAGAGAATTCGATACACCGTTGCCGTTTGAATTCCGGTAACTCGAAATTCGCCCGGCAGTGATCGACTTCTGTTGTCGCTGCAAGCATCGACAACGTCATCAGGTTCGCATTTTCATGACGTCAATGCTGTGCCAGTCCCGCCGAGATCAGCCTCGAATGCCGCTTTGATCAGGATTAACGCAAGACATGTTTTGCCCCTTACAATAGGGGGTATGGAATCAGGGTTGGATGCGCATGGCCCTGCTGCACATTTATTGTTGATTCGGAAAAGCTCATGAAAAGAATTGTTTTCGGTACCATGATGGCGACGCTCTTGTCCGCCTGTTCTACAGCGCCCCAGTATGTACTCTCCCCGGGAGTGGTTTCACATGAGTCGATCAACCCTGTGCAGTCAGCATCGGGCAGCTATATAGGATCAGTCTGGTTTCGCAAGCCATGGACCAAAGTGGCTTCAGGCGAGTTGCAGCAGTGCCTGAAAACCTCGATCGTGCGCCGTCAGGTCAATGTGATGCCGTTGGATCTTGCCGGAGAGATCGATTCGGCTACTGCCGGTGATCAGCAAATGAAACAGGGGGAAGACCACGATAGCGTCATCATTACCGGCGTGGCCAGAGACAGTCAGCCGCCCATTGCCTTCCGGTTGAAGCTCCAATTGGGTTCCACTTCCAACTATTACTATTTTGACCGAATCGGCCGGGCCTCTGGCAGTGATACCTTCAGTCCGGTAGGGGCATGGGATGAAGAAAAGCCCATGCAGGTCTGGCAAACCCTGGATCAGGTAGCTGATGGCATTCAGAAATGCCTTTACCGCTATGCCAGCAATTCACCAGTCCCCGGTAACGATATTGTGGAACATCAACCGGCGCTGGATGCGACCGGCGATCTGAAACTGCCACTGGAGGGTGAACGCATGGAGACACCCGATAATCCGCCCTCAGGCGGGATGGCGCCTGGTCAGCAGCATAACAGTGGTTATCAACTGGATGATCCGATCAATCCCTGAAAACTGCTCTTGTCGTGATTCAACCCAGGCCCGGCGACAATAACCGGGTCAGGAATACATCGAACAATCGCGGCTCCATGAGCAGCGCGAAAATCACTCCATAGGCAGCGCCCCATAAATGGGCGCTGTGATTGATGTTGTCTCCGCCACGTCGCCCTGCGTAGATCGACCAGAGAGTGTAAGCAATGGCATACACGATAGCGGGTACCGGTATCACCAGAATATAAAGTGTCGCCCAGGGTTGAATCAGAATGAAAGCGAATAGAACGGCCGATACGGCACCTGACGCGCCCAGACTACGATAGCGAGTGTCACGGCGATGCTGCCAGTAGCCTGGCAGGATGGCGACTATCAACCCTCCCAGGTAAAAGCCTGCATATCCCGCACCTCCCAGATACTGACTGAAAAAAGGTTCAATCGCTCTACCGAAAAAGTACAGAGTGATCATGTTGAACAGCAGATGCTGACCGTCAGCATGTACAAAACCATGAGTCACGAACCGGTAGAGCTGACCGCGATTGACGCCGGGCGGCCAGAACAGTAACCGCTCAAGCACGGTAAAGTTGCGCAGGGCAATAATGGAAATGAGACAGGTAAGGGAAATAAGGCTCAGGGTAACGATCATGAGGGGTCCGTAACCGGCGTTCCTTTAGCGACAGGGAGGCAATGATCTATTGCACTTTCCGCGTGACAGGTGCTCAGATAGACAAAAGAGACTACCGATTACAAGGATAACAGCCATGGGCACCTATCAGTGTGATGTCTCTGGTCGTCGCTACCGGTTTGACGGGTTGCGTGAACTGCTGGCTCGGGCCACGCCACGTCGTTCGGGGGATGAGCTGGCCGGCATTGCGGCGGACACTGCCGAGGAGCGAGTTGCTGCCCAGCTGGCACTGGCGGATGTGCCACTCAGACAGTTTCTCGAAGAGACCGTCATTCCTTATGAAGAAGATGAAGTTACCCGACTGATCATTGATCGACATGATCCTGCGGCCTTCGCGCCGATCGCCCATCTTACAGTAGGTGAGTTTCGCAACTGGTTGCTTGCACATGAAACCGACAGCGAAACACTGAAGGCGTTAGCCCCCGGTCTGACACCTGAAATGGTCGCGGCAGTAGCCAAGATCATGCGCCTGCAGGATCTTGTTCTGGTGGGTCGCAAGTGCCGGGTCATTACCCGATTCCGCAATACAGTTGGGCTGGAAGGGCGGCTCTCCACCCGGTTGCAACCCAATCATCCCACGGATGATCCTGCCGGTATTGCGGCCAGCATTCTCGATGGCCTGCTCTACGGCAATGGCGATGCCGTGATCGGCATCAATCCGGCGACCGATAATACCGGCTCGGTGACCACGCTATTGAAAATGCTTGATGAGGTCATCAGTCGCTATGAAATTCCTACCCAGAGCTGTGTGCTTACTCATGTGACTACGGCCATTGAAGCGATCAATCGCGGTGCACCCACCGATCTGGTTTTCCAGTCGATTGCTGGTACTCAGGCAGCCAATGAAGGCTTCGGTATTTCTCTTGATCTGTTGCGTGAAGGGCGTGATGCAGCACTGGCGCTTGGGCGCGGTACAGTGGGGCAAAACGTCATGTATTTCGAAACCGGCCAGGGAAGTGCGCTTTCTGCAGATGCTCATCATGGTGTTGATCAACAGACCCTGGAAGCACGCAGCTACGCGGTGGCACGTGAATTCTCACCACTACTGGTCAACACGGTAGTGGGATTCATCGGTCCGGAATATCTCTTCGATGGCAAGCAGATCATTCGCGCAGGACTGGAAGATCACTTCTGCGGCAAATTGCTGGGCGTCCCGATGGGGTGTGATGTCTGTTACACCAATCACGCCGAAGCCGATCAGGATGACATGGATACGCTTCTGACCCTGTTGGGCGCTGCCGGGTGTAACTACGTCATGGGTATCCCCGGGTCGGATGACATCATGCTCAACTACCAGACCACATCTTTTCACGATGCCCTCTATGTCCGCGATGTACTGGGGCTGAAACCCGCACCGGAATTTCAATCCTGGCTGGAGCGCATGGCAATTGTCGATGCTCGGGGCCGTATCGGCGTTGGACAGCAATTGCCGGAGGTGTTTCGTCATGCGCTGACACAGTCCGGCTGAATCGGAGATTGCGATCATGAGCAATGAGAACAGCACGACTGCCTCAGGGGTGGTCAGCAATCCCTGGCAGGTATTGCGTCAACATACCCAGGCTCGTATCGGGCTCGGGCGTGCCGGCAGCAGCCTTCCTACCGATGCTCATTTGCAGTTTCAGCTGGCGCATGCCCGGGCGCGGGATGCTGTTCATCTCCCATTGGATACCGAAAGGATGGTGGAACAGCTATCTGCCTGTTCGGAAAACGTGGTACGCCTGCACAGTGCTGCCGCCGATCGCGACGAATATCTGCGTCGCCCTGATCTGGGACGAAAGCTCGATGAGGCGTCACTTGACGCGTTAAAGGCGATGAACTGTCGGCAATGCGATATTTCGATTGTGGTGGCCGATGGTTTATCGGCCCGGGCGATTCATGAAAACAGCGTGCCGATGCTTCAGGTACTCATGCCGATGCTGGAAGAACAGGGTTGGCAATCCGGGCCTCTAACACTGGTTGAACAGGCTCGGGTGGCGATTGGCGATCCGATCGGCGAAGCGCTGGGCGCTCGCATGAGCGTCGTGCTGATCGGTGAGCGGCCCGGGTTGAGTTCACCAGATAGCCTCGGCATCTACTTTACCTGGGCGCCTCGTCCTGGTCGGCGTGACAGTGAACGCAACTGCCTTTCCAATATTCGGCCCAATGGCCAATCTTTTCAGGCGGCATCAGAACTGCTGATCTATCTGCTGAGAGAGGCAAATGAACGGCAGTTATCGGGTGTATCGCTCAAGGACGATTCGGTAGTGGACTCGAGCCTGGGTGACGGTCGCCAGGGTAATTTTCTATTGCCGGACTGAGGTTCGGTATCGGCCAGCAGAAGCCCTGAATTGATATGCCGAATGCTGCCTGGTCGCGCAATAGAGTCGACCGGTACGTTATAATCCTGCGGTTTCGATCATCCGACTTTCCTGTGGCATCACTGCCTGATCGGGTATCCGGATAGCCGAGCGGGTAGCGTTCTTGCAAGGTCTGATTTCAATGGACCCATAACAACCAGGGTTACACTCATGACGACAAACAACTCCTCCGGCACGCTTTGGTCAGGGCGCTGGGGCTTTGTGCTGGCTGCGACCGGTTCGGCAGTAGGGCTGGGTAATATCTGGAAATTTCCCTATATGACCGGTGAGTATGGCGGAGGCGCTTTCGTACTGGTTTATCTGCTCTGCATTGCAGCCATCGGTATTCCGCTGATGATGACGGAGATTGCCTTTGGGCGCCGGGGAAGAGGGAGTCCGGTAGATGCCGTGCGTCGTGTAGTGGCCGAGTCCGGCGGTGCTTCGTTATGGCGGGTGCTCGGCTGGATGTCGATGCTTTGCGGTTTCATGATCCTCTGCTTTTATGTCGTGGTGGCGGGGTGGTCGATCTCCTATCTGTGGAAGACAATTTTCGGTGGGCTGAACGCCGATAGTGTCGAAGGCATGGCGGCCATCTTCGGTGCCAACAATGCTGATCCGCTCAATCTGGGCTTCTGGAGTACTCTGGTGACGGTGGTCACCATGGTGATCGTTGGCAAGGGTGTGCAGGAAGGCATCGAACGCAGCGTGCGCTGGATGATGCCGGGCATGGTGATCATGCTGGGCATACTGATCGTTTACGGCATGTTTTCCGGTGGCTTTGGCCGCGCCGTGGATTTCCTCTTCGGTTTCGAATTTGATCAGCTCTCCAGCGAAGGGTTGCTGGCCGCAATGGGGCATGCGTTCTTTACACTGTCCCTTGCTGCCGGTGCCATCATGGCGTATGGCGCCTATCTGCCGGCAGGCAAGTCGATTGCCAGAACTACCTTTACCGTAGCAATCTGCGACACCGTGGTAGCTCTCATGGCAGGTCTGGCCATCTTCCCGATCATTTTTGCCAACGGCCTGGATCCGGCCAGTGGGCCGGGGCTGATCTTCATGAGTCTGCCGCTGGCCTTTCAGCAGATGCCATTGGGTACGCTACTGGAGATCGTTTTCTTTGTCATGCTCACCATGGCAGCACTGACTTCGGCGATCTCGATGATCGAAGCCACGGTCGCCTGGCTCCAGGAGAGCAGGGGTATCTCTCGTGCTCGCGCTGCTTGGAGTACCGGGATTGTGTTATGGCTGGTCAGTCTGCTGGTAGTACTGTCCTTCAATGTGACAGCCGAGTGGACCGTGGCAGGTCGCAATTTCTTTGACTGGCTCGACTACCTGACGTCACGGTGGATGATGCCGCTGGGGGGACTGGGACTTTCCCTGCTGGCCGGCTTTTTTCTCAAGAGCCATATCATGCGTAGTGAGCTGGGACTTACCGGGATGCACTATGCCTTGTGGTTCTTCATGATCCGCTATGTGACACCGCTGTCGATCGTGGTGGTGTTTATCGATGCACTGGGCATTGCACAGCTTGATATGAGCACCCAATGGCCCTGGTGGCTGGCAGCGCTGTTGTGTTGTGTCCTCGCCGGAGAACTGATCAGCCCGGGTCTGCGTCGTCAGCAGACAGGATGAGATGAGTCGGGTCCCATCGGCACATGGATGTGCCGATGGGACCCGGAAGCAACTTTCCCGCTACTTCATGATGTTGGACTGAAAATACCGGCTTTTCTGATCCTGTATACCCTCACCTTGTAAGACCATCCCCTCCTGAGCCATTGATATGCCGTGTCGTCATGACTTCATGACATGGCAGGACTGGTTTGAAGCGCTTGCTCTGCAGTGGTATCCACCAGGGCGTCCCCTGACAGCCAACAGCTACCAGCTTCTGACGCTGCCACAACAGCTGTCGAGTCCGGGGCGTCTCTCACTGCTTCCTCCCTTGAGCGACAGGAGGGCGTGGCGGTGCAGCAATTTCGCCATTGGCTCACCCTGGCAACCGCGCGTGAGCGGTAATGATCCTGAAAAGCGGCCGAACCGATGAGTCATGCCTCTCGAATACCGGCTCACTACAGGACCACCGCTGGTGTTCAGCTGATCCTGATAAACCGCGATGTAATACCTGCCGATATTCTTGTGTGCTCGGCATGACCCGAGCAGTCCGGGCATCGGTTTAACCGGTGCCATTGATTTCATCAGTTATGGTTACGGTTGAGAATGCTTAAAAACATCAGAGTGATAACGCTGCTGACGGCAGGACTTGCGTTACTTGCAGCACTTTTCGTCGGCTCCATCGGTTACGGAGTCTACAGTCTTCATGTGACCAACCGGTCACTGGATCGAACGCATGACGAGATACAGACCACACTGGATATTGCCGACAGTATCAATCATCTGCGTACCACACGTGTGCGACTGACCAATGCCCAGCGTGATGCTGTCGATGGTAGCAATCAGCAGCAGGTGAATAAGTGGCTGGATCAGGCGCGTGAAACCCTGGGCAAGGCGCAGGCGAGCATGGCGAACTATCAGTCAGGGAGTCAGAAAGGGGCTGAAACGGCGCTGGCAGAAACCTTTCAGCAACGGCAGAACGAATATATCGAACAGGGGCTCGAGCCACTGTTTTCCGCTCTGCAAGCGGGCGATCTGGAGCGCTACCGGGAAGTGGCTCGCACCGTGGTACCGAAGATGGATGCCCGCTTTGAAGACTCGGTGGATGCCCTGATTGCTTATCGCAATCGGATCTCCGCGGCGCTGGACCAGGCTGCCGAAAGCCGACAGAAGGCCATCAATTGGACCATGGCCATCATTGCCATGGTGATTTCTGGCATCGTGCTTGCCATTCGCATGCTGTTCGCCAGGGTCATTACCCGCCCGCTGGGCGAGGCCGTTGCGCATCTTGATCACATCGCCCGTGGTGATCTCGCGCATCACATTCGGGAGGGCAGTCGCAATGAGATCGGTCAGCTCTTTGAAGGATTACGCCACATGCAGGGCAGTCTGATCCGGACTGTGGGTACCATCCGGGAGAGCAGTGAGCTGGTGGGATCACGCTCCAGTGAGATTGCCGCCGGCAGTAACGATCTCTCCGGTCGGACCGAGCAGCAGGCTGCCTCGCTTGAGGAGACCGCGGCCAGCATGGAGCAGATGACTGCCACCGTGCGTCAGAATGCCCAGAATGCCGAGCAGGCGCATACCATGGCGCTGACTGCTTCGCAGTCGGTAGGGCGCAGCGGTCAGGATGTCGAGGAAATGGTAACCACCATGCAGGGCATTGATGAAAGCTCGAAGCGTATCACCGACATCATCGAGGTGATTGATGGCATTGCCTTTCAGACCAATCTACTGGCGCTGAACGCTTCGGTGGAAGCCGCTCGTGCCGGTGAGCACGGTCGTGGCTTTGCCGTGGTGGCCGGAGAAGTCCGCCAGCTGGCCAGTCGCAGTGCCGATGCGGCCAGGGAGATCAAGACGCTGGTGACCGATGCGGGCAGTCGTACCGCAGAAGGGATGACTGTGGTCGAACGTACGAAGGGGTCCATGAACGAGGTGGTTCAGCAGGTGCGTAATGTCAGTCAGCTGCTCGAGGAGATCTCGCAGGCGTCGGGCGAGCAGTCCAACGGTATCGAACAGGTGAATCAGGCCATATCCCAGATGGATCAGGTCACGCAGAACAATGCGGCACTGGTCGAGGAGTCGGCGGCCGCGGCTCAGGACCTGCAGACCCAGGCGGGCAGGTTGCACGAAGCCGTGGCTTCCTTCCGGCTGGCGGAGGGTGCGGTTCCGGTGATGGTCGAGGTATCGCATTCCGGATCCTCGGATACTGCAGCCGGTCGAAAGCCCGGGCGTGCCGAGCCCGTTGCTGCAGAATCGGATGACTGGGAAACCTTCTGAACGTGGCTGGCTCGCGGTGTGAGCCGCGGGCCCGGTCAGTGGACGTGCCGTTTGATGCACTCAGACCATGCGTCTACCGATTTCATCCGTCTCGACAGGGTGTGTCTTGACGCGATTACTGAGCTGTAATTCAAAAATTACCATGTGTGTCACGGCTCTACCCACCAGCTCTTCCTGTGAGATCCCCTTGCGTCTGGCCATGGCTTTTAACGCATGGGCATATTCGGCATCCACGACCCCTTTAACCTGTTTCATGGCCATGTCAGCACCCCTGCGATTTCGTTATTGAAATGAAGTTGAGCAGTGAGTGTAGATGACTGCTCGAAAGACGCCAGTTATTGATGAGTCGGTTCAAAGTGATGAAATGGGCGTATGCCGCTCTGAATCGGTCAGTTGAAATTCTTCAGTCTCTCAAGATCCATGGCGTCCTCTACAGCATCAGCCAGCCGGTCCATCTCGGCCAGACGAAAGGCTTCATAATCGAAATGCCGGGGTTTTGTCAGACCTGCCCATTCCAGCAGGCTTTCGAGGGTTTCTCGACAATCGAAGATGCCATGCAGATAGGTGCCCAGTATGCAGCCGTCAGCGCTGAGGGTACCGTCCCGTCGATTGTCATCCAGCACGAAGATGTTCTCTCCCAGACCGTTGCCGCGGCTCTCGCCGACATGGATTTCATAGCCGATAAGAGGTGTACCGGGGGGGCCGCCGAGCAGGCAATGACCGGTGACCCGTCGTAGCTGCTTGTTGGCCTGAAGTGTGGTGGTAAGATCCAGCCAGCCCAGCCCGTGGCTTTCACCGGCTTCTCCCTCGACGCCATCCGGATCGATAATGCGATGTCCCAGCATCTGATAACCCCCGCAGATGCCCATCACCCGACCGCCATAACGCAGATGTCGTTTAATGGCCGTTTCCCAGCCCTGAGCGCGTAGCCAGTCGAGATCGGCGCGTACGTGCTTGCTGCCAGGCAGAATGATCAGGTCGCAGGGTTCCGGGGTATGGCAGAATTTCAACTCAACATCCGGGTGTAACCGCAGGGCATCGAAATCGGTGTGATTGCTCAGCCGTGGCAGTAGGGGCACCACAACTTGCATTCGCGCACCTTCATGATGTGAGTTGCCGGCGCGTGAGAGGCTGTCCTCGGCCTCGACATGAAGGTTCTCAAGCCAGGGTAGCACACCCAGTACCGGACGACCGGTTTCATGCTCCAGCCACTCCAGCCCCGGCTGCAATAGAGTCGGGTCCCCGCGAAAACGATTGATGACAAAGCCGACAATGCGCTCGCGTTCGGTTTCGGGCAGCACCGCCAGGGTGCCTACCAGATGGGCGAAAACGCCGCCGCGATCAATATCGGCGATCAGGATCACCGGACAGTCGATGGCCTCGGCGAACCCCATGTTGGCAAGATCATGGGCACGCAGGTTGATTTCCGCGGCGCTGCCGGCTCCCTCCACAATGACATGATCAAACTCGGTAGTGAGCCGCTCGTGTGCAGCAATCACGTCATTGAGCAGCGCGGGTTTGTGACGATAATACTCGGCGGCACGCATGGTACCGATGGCGTGGCCACCGACAATGACCTGCGAGCCCTGATCGGAAGTGGGTTTGAGCAGGATCGGGTTGAAATCCACCCGAGCATCAATGCCGGCAGCCATCGCCTGCACAGCCTGGGCACGACCAATTTCGCCGCCGTCGATGGTCACGGCACTGTTGAGTGCCATGTTCTGCGGCTTGAAGGGGGCTACGCGCAGGCCCTGACGAGCGAGCAGCCGGCACAGGGCAGTTACCAGTGCGCTCTTGCCGGCATCCGAGGTCGTGCCCTGAACCATTAGGGTGTTTTTTGCCCGAAAATGGTGGCGGGGTATGCCGTAGGCGGAGGTCATGAAGCGGCTTGCTCCTCACGGACATCAAGATCGATCAGTAGTGCCTCCAGCTGCTGTCGATAATTGCCGGGGGATTCCCATAATCCACGCTGAATGGCTTCCAGCAGGCGCTCGGCCATCTCCTTCAGGGCATGTGGATTGTGTACGGCCATGAATTCCCGGTTTTCCGGCTCCAGTGCCAGCGCCTCGGTAACACTGGCGTACTGGTAGTCATCAATCAGGCCGGTGGTGGCATCATAGGCAAACAGATAGTCCACGCTGGCGGCCATCTCGAAGGCGCCCTTGTAGCCGTGGCGCTGCATGCCGGCGATCCATTTCGGGTTGGTGACCCGGGCGCGGATCACACGGTTGAGTTCTTCCTTGAGAGTGCGCACTTTGGGTCGTGCCGGATTGGCATGATCACCGTGATAGATACTTGGTGTTTTACCGCACAGGCTGCGCACCGCATTCGCCATGCCGCCCTGAAAGCGGGCATAGTCGCCGGAGTCGAGCAGATCGTGCTCGCGATTGTCCTGGTTATGGACCACGGCATCCAGCTGGCCGAGGCGTTGAGTAAAGGCGCGGCTGGCAGGCGTTCCGAAATCGGCCTGACCATAGGCGAAACTGCCCTGGTCTATCCATGCCCGAGCCAGATCGTCACTGTTCTCCCAGTGGCCCTCATCGAGCATGGATTGCAGCCCGGCGCCATAACTGCCCGGACGAGTACCAAAGACACGGTAGCCAGCTTCGAGCCGGGCATTCTCTCTGTCATGGCCCTCTGTCATCAGCGCTTGCTGCCGCTCTTCGACATGGTGCCTGATCGGGTTGTCGCCGGGCTCCTCGAGTTCGGCAAGCTTCTGTACCGCGGCGTCGAACAGTCGAATCAGGTTGGGAAAGGCGTCGCGGAAAAAACCCGACACTCGCAGGGTGACATCCACTCTTGGTCGACCAAGCAGAAAGATCGGAATCACTTCGAAATCCACTACCCGCTGGGAGCCGGGCGCCCATACCGGGCGTACCCCCATCAGTGCCATGGCCTGGGCGATATCGTCACCACCGGTGCGCATGGTGGCGGTGCCCCAGACTGAAAGGCCGATGGATGCGGGATAATCACCATGTTCCTGTAGATGACGCTCGATCAGCGCCTCGGCTGATTGCTGACCAAGCTGCCAGGCAGTACGCGAGGGAATGGCGCGACTGTCGACCGCATAGAAATTACGCCCCGTGGGCAATACATCCAGTCGCCCGCGGGTGGGGGCACCGCTCGGGCCGGGTGCCACGAAGCGTCCCGCGAGCCCATCGAGCAGGGCAGAGAGCTCGTTATCGACACTCTGGTTGAGTACCGGCAGCAGGGTGCGCTGTGCGCTTTCGAGCAGGGCATGGGTACGTTCAAGCTGGACTGGCAGCCCGGTCAGGGAGGCGCCCTGAACCAGATGGGATTCGACCAGCTGGCTGGCCAGCGCTTCCAGCCGCTCGCGGGTATGGGAGCGTGTCTTCCAGGGGCGCTCCGGCAGCACCTGCTGCAACAGTTTTGGGGATGGCCCTGACCAGGGGCCGGTATCACTGTCAAGCGGGTCAAGGTCGTGGTCGAGCGCCAGGTCGTCGCGCAGCGCGTGCAGGATCCCGGCATCAGCTGCGGTATCACCACGGGGCAGACGCATCAGCGAAAGCAGCATGTCGGTCAGGCGATCTGCATCAGGCAACTGACCAAGCCGATGCAGACCGTGACGTATCTGGGCTTCCTTGATTTCACAGAGGTAGCCGTCGAGCCGATTGAGCAGCCGAGTTTCTTCGTCAAGGGTCGCTTCCAGCGCGCCATCACGACCGTCGCTGGCGGGCATTGCTTCGAGCTCGGCAAGCAGATCGGAATTCTTCAGCTGATCGACAATGGCCCGGCGCAGCCATTGCTCGCGGCGCTGATCCAGCCCCAGCGCCTGATAATACTCGTCGGTGAGGCGTTCGAGTTCTGCCAGCTCACCATGGACGCCGGCGCGGGTCATCGGCGGCATCAGATGGTCAATGATGACTGCCTGGCTACGCCGTTTGGCCTGGGCGCCTTCGCCGGGATCGTTGACAATAAAGGGGTAGAGGTGAGGCATCGGACCGAGTGCGATATCCGGCCAGCAGGTCTCGGAGAGCGCGGTGCTCTTGCCGGGCAGCCACTCGAGATTACCATGCTTGCCGACGTGTATTACGGCATCCACGCTGTACACTTCGCGCAGCCAGCAGTAGAAGGCGAGATAGGCATGGGTCGGCACCAGATCCCCGGCGTGATAGCTGCCCACTTCATCAATATCGTAGCCCCGCTCGGGCTGAACACCGATGAAGGTCTCGCCCAGTCGCATTCCGGCGATCATCAGTCGGCCCTGGCGGCAGCGCGGGTCCTGCTCGGGCTCGCCCCAGCGCACCAGTACGGCCTGCTGACACTGCTCGGGCAGGGTGGCAAACCAGCGTCGATAGGTCGTCATATCCAGACTCTGTGCCGCCGGGCGGGTCCGCCAGCTGGCTGGCTCATTGGTGACGCTGGCCTGCAGCCATTCGATCAGCGCGGTAGCATCCTGTGGCAGGGTGTCACCCACCGCATAGCCGGCTTCGCGCAAAGCGTGCAGGATGTTCAGCGTGCTGGCCGGCGTATCCAGCCCCACCCCGTTACCAATGCGACCATCACTGGAAGGATAGTTGGCCAGGATCAGCGCGATCCTTTTTTGGCTGGCAGGGGTACGCCTCAGTTCTGCCCAGCGTCTTGCCAGCTCAACCACAAAGCGTGCGCGTTCGGCATGGAGTTCGTAACGGATTACCTGATGCTGGGTGCGGGTACTGTAGCGCTCGCCGGATTTGAAGCCGACTGCGCGAGTAATGATGCGTCCATCGAGTTCGGGCAGAGCAATGTGCATGGCAATATCGCGCGAACGCAGCCCGGCGGACTGCTCGCGCCAGTCAGCCTCGCTGTTGCTGGCCAATATCACCTGCAGAATCGGCAGTTCACGCTGAAAGGGGTGACGATAGTCGCTCGGGGTCGAGGAGAGCGAGGCATTGACCGTGCCGGAAAGGGCAAAACCGGTGGCGTTGAGCATGATATCCGCATTGGCCTGCTCGATCAGGTCATCGACCGTTTCCAGACAGAGTGGCTCCTTGAGCGAGGCAACCGCGATCGGCAGTGGATTGAGACCGCCTGCGATCATGGTCTCGATCAACGCGTCGAACATGGCGACGTTGGCATTCTGCAGATGCGAGCGATAGAACACCAGCACGGCCACGGGTGCGTTTGGTTGCCAGCGCTGGCGCCACTCATCGAGGGTAGCCACGGCACCAGTAGCCTGTGGCTGATAGAGCAGGGCGCGTGGCGTACGGCTCGGGGGCAGGGCATCATCAGCATGGTCGAAGGCCAGTGTAGCCAGATAACGGTAGAGTTGATCGACATTGTGTCGGCCACCTTCGCGCAGGTAACGCCAGACCCGCCATGCCGTGGCGTAGTCCACGCTGCCGGCGTTCAGCAGATGCTCATCCTCGTAATCCTCGCCGGGCACCACGATCAGTATTCCGCCCGTTTCCTGCGCCCACGCCTGACACTGTTCCAGCCCATACTGCCAGTAGCTCTCTCCGCCCAGCAGTGACAGTACCATCAGTCGGGTGCCTTCGGGCGCCTGAGGCCCCTGACGATCGGTCACCCGGTCACGATAGAGATCCAGCGCGGCTGGGCGCTTGAGATTGAGCCAGTTGGCCAGCCGAACTGAAGGATAGGCGTCCGGGAGCGCCTCGGCGCGTTCAGCCAGCAGCGCCAGTACGCTGTCCGCGGCCGAAAGAATGACCAGTTCACCGGGTGTCTGGCCGAGGTCGATGATGCCTTCATCATCACTGAAACCGCCCGGCTGTGAGGCCAGCAGATGCATGGCTCAGGCCTGCCGCTCGTGCTGTACGACGGTATCGTCGAGTGCGGCAGTGGCCACCGCCTGCTCCAGCGCGTTGACATCAAGCTGCTTGCCGATCACCACCAGACGGGTGCGGCGAATGTCATCCTCGCGCCAGAGCCGATCGAAGTGGTGGGAAAGGCGGTTGCCGACGCCATGCACGATCTGACGCATCGGCTTGCCGACGTCGGCAAAACCCTTGATGCGGTAGATGGTCTGGCTGGCGATCTGTCCCTTCAGGGCTTCCAGTAGTCGGGGTGTGTCGACAGCGCCGAGATGGAGCACACAGTTGTCGAAATCATCATGCGCATGATGGTGCTCCTCATCCTGCTCATGGTGATGGTCGTGATGCGTCTTCAGCGACTCGATTCTGGCTTCCGATTCGGCGCCCATGCCCAGTAGTACAGTGGGATCGACTTCGCCGTTGGTCGCACGAAGCGTCTTGACTCGCTCAGGCAGTTGCCCATGCAACCAGGTTTCGACGCACTGCAGGCCTGATTCATCAAGCTGGTCGCTCTTGGCAATGACCACCAGATCCGCCGAGGCGAGCTGATCATCCAGCAGCTCCTGCAGGGTGGGATCGTGATCGAGGCTGCTGTCGGCCAGCCGCTGGGTTTCGATACTTGAGGGGTCATGGGCTACCCGACCTTCGGCCAGCGCCGGGCCGTCGACTACCGTGATCACACTGTCGACGGTGCAGAACCGTTTGATATCCGGCCAGTTGAATGCCTGTACCAGTGGCTTGGGCAGTGCCAGGCCGGAAGTCTCGATCAGAATGTGATCAATCTCATCACGCCGTTCGACCAGTTGCTGCATCACCGGGAGAAATTCTTCTTCGACGGTACAGCAGATACACCCATTGGCAAGCTCAAATATACCGTTATCTTTTGTTTGAGCCTGATTTTCTTCACAACCTCCCAGACGACAGCCACGCACCAGTTCGGCATCAACATCCAGTTCACCGAATTCATTGACGATCACGGCAATCCGCTTGTTGCCGGCATGGCGCAACAGGTGGGTCAGCAGGGTAGTCTTGCCGCTGCCAAGAAAGCCGGTCACGACCGTGGCAGGGATTTTATCAAGCTGTGGCATGAACCTATCCTCGTAATGCTATGTAATGTTGCCGGCCAATGCCGCCGTGGCCTGGTGGTTTTGATGGCGCGCCCCCAGCAACCGCGCGACGGTGCCATTGATCAGCTGCTGGCAGCCGGCCAGTGCTGCTGCTTCGGCCACACTGGCAACCTGCATGTACCGCTCGGCAGCCGTGCTTGATTGAGTGATGCCTGCCCGCTGAGCATCAAGTTGCTCACGGTTGAATCCCAGCAGCGGCCAGTGATAATGCCGCGCCAGCTGAGTCAGGCCAGGTTCCTGACACTTTTCCCTCATCGTCGCCAACGCTGCAACCCGCTCAGGTGCCAGGTTGTAATAAGCGAATGTGTTCAGCGCCAGTGACTGGAGCACCTCGAAGGTGGCGTCACGTCGACAGCCCATGCCAAGTACCAGGATCATAGGGTTGTATCACTGACTTTCCCGGTCGGAATATTGCCAGCGTTGTCATGTACGGGCATCAGCAGTTGCGCCAGCGCTGTGGGATTTGATGGAAAGAACAGGTGTAGAAAGCTGGCGGTCAGCGCACCATGGCGATAGATCGCCTCTCCGGGGGCCGGATGACTCGAGCGGATACCGTACGCGATGGGGGGCAGCGTATCGTGGCTGCGGGCATGGTGATGGGCATGGCCCCGCAGTGTGCCCTCCGGTAGCGGTGCGCTTTGCATGCCCTGGCAACCCCGTTTGGTACGCATTTCACCCCGGCCCGGGAGTAGTCCGGCCATGGTATGCGTGACGCCATCGAGATCGGTCAGCTGCTCCTGGAGATAGAGCATACCGCCACATTCCGCGAGCATGGGCGTTCCTCGCTGCCAGGCGGCATGCAGTGAGGTGATCATGGCGTGATTGGCGGCCAGTTCAGCAGCATGTAGTTCCGGATATCCGCCGGGCAGCCAGATGGCATCGGTTCCGTTCGGTAGTGTCGAATCGGTCAGCGGCGAGAAGAAGCACAGCTTGGCCCCCATCGCTTCCAGCAAACGCAGGTTGGCCGCGTAGTGGAAGGTGAAAGCGGCATCCCGGGCAATGGCGATGCGACACCCGGCAAGAGTTCGTTCGGGAATATCCGTTTTGCCGGGCGTAAAGGCTACTGCTGGTGGCAGTTCGGCCAATGGGCTCTCCGCCAGAGTGGCCGCGGCAGTATCAAGCTGACGGTCCAGTTCGGCATCGCGTTCAGTGCTTTCGCCGGTCTGGATCAGGCCGAGGTGGCGCGACGGCAGGGCCAGCTCGTCACGGCGTGGCAGGGTGGCGAGCAGCGCAATATCTGCAGGCAGGCTGTCGGCAATCAGCTGGCGATGGCGCTCGCTGCCCACGGCGTTGGTGACCAGGCCATGGAAGCGGATATCGTCACGATAGCGTGCCAGACCCAGCGCAATGGCAGCCGCGGTTTGCGCCATGCCGCGGGCGTTAAGGACACAGGCGACCGGGATATCGAAGCGAGCGGCAAGATCGCCACTGGACGGCGTGCCGTCGAACAGCCCCATGGCGCCTTCGATCAGAATCAGATCGGCCCAGCCGGCCGCCTGATGCAGTTGCTGGCGACACCAGGCTTCGCCGGCCATCCAGAGATCGAGCGGCTCTACCGGGGAGCCGGCGGCCATTGCCAGAATTTGCGGATCCAGATAGTCCGGGCCGGTCTTGAAAACTGCGACCTTGCGACCCTGACGACGATGATGGCGTGCCAGCGCCGCGGTAACCGTAGTCTTGCCCTGGCCGGAGGCCATGGCGCCCACCAGCAGGGCCGGGCAGTGGCGTGTTGCAGTATTCTCAGTCGTCATGCCGTTCTCCGTTTCCGCCCGGGGTCAGTATTCGATGCCGGCCTGCGCCTTGACACCGAGGCGAAAGGCGTGGCGCTCATCATTGATGACGCTGATGGTATCGGCGATCACCTGCAGTTCGCGGGCCATGGTGCGTCCGGTCACGATGACGTTCTGATGATGCGGTCGTTCGGCGATGGCATGGGCGACGCGCTCTGCCTCGAGATGGCCGTACTTGATCATGTACGAGAGCTCGTCGAAGAGCAGGAAGTTGTAACTTTCATCTTTCAGCAGCTGTTCGGCCAGCTGCCAGGCCTGTTTGGCAGCGGCGCGATCCTGCTCGAGATCACGCGTCTCCCAACTGAAACCATGTCCCATGACGTGAAAGTCGACACGTTCATGCTCTCGGAAAAAGCGGTATTCGCCGGTTTCGCGACGGCCCTTGATGAACTGGATGACAGCACAGCGCATGCCATGTCCCAGGGCCCGGGTCATGGTGCCGAACCCGGAGCTGCTCTTGCCCTTGCCGTTGCCCTTCATCAGGATCAGTACGCCGCGCTCCTCGCTGGCGGCAGCGATGCGTTCATCGACGACCTGTTTTTTGCGCGTCATGCGTCGCTCGTGGCGTTCGGCATCACTTTGCTGCTGACTCATGGACGAGACTCCGGAGCTTGGGTAATGGAGGCGCCAGCTGGCAGCGTCGTCGCGTTGATGTATTCCGCCCCAAGGGTTGTGGCGATCCGAAGACAGCGTCCCAGAGGTGTTCGTTCGCGTTCGGTATCCACTACGCTGAGCTGTCCCGGCCAGACAAGTGGTTCGAGAGTATCGCTCGAACGGCCGTCCGTGATCAGCCAGCTCTGGAGTCGGCGACCGGGCGAGTGTCGGACCACTTGTGCGAGCCGTTGTTGCGCCGTCATCAGGGCTTCACACAAGGGCGTGCCACCACCGAAGTGCAGTCGTGATAGTAAGCGTTGCAGATGATGCGGTGCCCGCTGCGGCCCGCACAGCCAGTGGCAACCATGGCCGCCGAATGTCAGTATCATGATTTCATGACGGGCCTGATAAGCGCGTTCAAGTAATGTTTTCAGTACCGTGAGTATCGGCGTGCCGCCATGAGCGTCGAGCCCGGAAGCAGACGTGTCGACCATCAGACACTCAAGCGTGCTCGAGGAGGTGCGTGGTGGATGGTAATGGAGACTCTGTGACGGCGAACGGTGGTGACGAGCAGCACTCATTAATGTGCGTGGCCAATGAATACGCGCTTTGGTGGAAGCCGCACCCGGCGAATCGATGCCATGTCGCGCCATCACGGAACCGGCGTGCGTTCTACTACGATCCGCTGGGCGTTGTCTGGATACGCGATATCTTTCCTGCCGTCGAAGTTCGCAAGGCAGACGTATTTCAATCCTGGCAGCGTAAGGGGCTGTGACGGGGGCGTCGAGTTTCCCGTGATCTCCGGCAGTGGTCGTATCCTTGCTCTGTGCCTGCTCGCGGGCCTGATGTTCTCCTGGCCTTCCTTCATCGAGAGTTTCGCTGTCCCTGCCTTGAGGTTTGCCCAGATCGGGACGCTCGACTGGTGGCCGCTGACGCTGCGTCTCACTCGTTGAGTTCGATGACGAGCCCTCCTCGGGCGGACCGGAAGTCGATGGCGCGGGCGCATGTGTTTGACGATGATCGAGCACCAGTGCCTGAACGGCGTCGATATCCGATTGTTCGACTATGCTGCGCTGTTGCCAGGCGGCATGAGCCAGCGCTGCGCGCTGCCAGCAGAGATCGGCACGTACGCCCTCGACACCCGCCTGCATGCAGCGTTCTGCAATCACTCGGGCCAGTGACCGAGGCAGTTGCACTTCCGGTAATTGGTGACGCGCCTTGGCAAGTCGGGCGCGCAGGGCCCGCTGTTGTGTCTGCCATTCGGCATAAAAGGCGCTGGGGTTGCGATCATGGGCAAGACGTCGCTCGACGATGGTCATGCGTTGTTCGGTGTCGGGGGTATCATCCTGGGCAACAAAAAGCCCGAAGCGATCAGTCAGCTGAGGGCGTAGTTCACCTTCTTCGGGATTCATGGTGCCAATCAGCAGAAAGTCCGCTGGGTGCTCATGACTGATACCGTCGCGTTCGATTCGATTGATACCGCTGGCAGCGACATCCAGCAGCTGATCGACCAGCGTATCAGGGAGCAGGTTGACTTCATCAATATAGAGCACGCCGCGGTGAGCACGATGTAGCAGTCCGGGGCGAAAGGCGAGTTTGCCATCGCCCAGCGCCTGCTCAAGATCCAGCGTGCCGATCAGTTGCTCTTCACTGGCACCCAGCGGCAGGGTGACCAGTCGAGCGTCATCTTCCGGAAGTAATGCAGCCAGTCCGCGAGCCAGTGTCGACTTGGCGGTACCTCGTGGCCCACTGATCAGCACGCCACCCAGGCGTACATCCAGTGTTGCGAGGATGAGAGCCAGCTTGAGCCGGTCGTGACCCACGACGGCGGTAAATGGAAACATGAATAATGCCCTGCGTATCGACCCGTACGTTGCCGAATCGGTCAGGAAGTCGCCTGATGCGTTCTTCGGGACCATTCGGAGAAGGCGGCTCGCTGTGTGAATCGGCGAAATCGCCTGGCATGCAGTCAGGGCCGGTCTCCGGGCTGACGAGCGATGGCCAGAGACCATGTTGAAACAAGTCTTCCCGAACTCGTAAGTTCAGTGACTGCATCGAAACCGATGCCCTGTTTCCGACTCGATCACCGTTGCGGGGACAGCAGTGAAATTGCATCACTTTCCCGATTATCCCCATACAAGCGCGTTACGGGGCACCCTGACGGATCAGGCCATCGTAGAATCGAACCCTGGGGGAGTCAAACGGCGTCAACAAGCCCGAATAATACGTTTCATGGCATGATATTGTCCGGCTGCCTGCCCCCCGGGCATGATGATTTTCCGCTCAAGAGGATGCCCTGCGATTCATGACCGATACCTTCGTACTGCCACATTTTTCGATCGCCCGACTTGCCGGTGACCGGGACGATGACATCCGGGCCCGGATCGACTCGCGTACCAAACCGCCCGGTGCTCTGGGGCAACTGGAATCACTGGCTCTGCAACTGGCGCGTTTATACGGTAGCGAAAGCCCGCAGCTACAACAGCCAACGATGCTGGTTTTCGCCGGTGACCATGGTGTGACAAATGAAGGTGTGTCGATAGCCAGTAGCGCCGTAACAGGCCAGATGGTACGCAATTTTCTTGATGGCGGGGCTTCCATCAATGCTTTCTGTGGGCAGTCGGATATGGCATTGCGCATCGTGGACTGCGGCATACTCGAACCGCTGCCGGCGCATCCAATGCTGCTCGATCATCGTCTCGGTGCTGGCACTGAACCGATCCATCTCACGGCAGCGATGTCTGAAGCGACGGTGGCCAGGGGGTTTGCCAACGCCCGGCAACTGATCGGCGAGCTTTGCAAGGCAGGTGTTAATCTGATTGGTCTGGGTGAGATGGGGATTGGCAATACCACCTCTGCCTCTGCGCTGATGGCAGCGTTGACCGGGTTATCATCTGATGAGTGCATTGGCCGCGGCAGCGGGATCGATGATAAGGCCTTCCTGCGCAAGCAGGAGATTGTGACTCAGGCTCTGAAGCGACATGTTGAGACTTTTGGTAACCCTGTGCGCATGCTGGCTGCACTGGGTGGTTTTGAAATCGTTGGCATGACCGGGGCCGTACTGGCCGCCGCCGAACGAAGAATGGGCGTACTGGTGGATGGCTTTATTACCACGGTGGCGGCGCTGGCGGCCTGCCATATCGAACCGGCAGCCCGGGATTATCTGATCTTTGCACATTGTTCGGGAGAAAAAGGGCATGCCGCGCTACTGAATCATTTGAGTGCCGAGCCGCTGCTATCGCTGAACCTGCGCATGGGGGAGGGTTCCGGCGCGGCGCTGGCGTTACCTTTGCTACGTTCGGCTTTGGCGTTTTATAACGAAATGGCCAGCTTCGAACAGGCTGGTGTGGTGGTGTGATGTCAACATGCCAATATCATGGCTGGCGTCGACAGGGCTGGTTGCTGATGACAGCACTGGCCTTCATGACTCGTCTGCCAGTGCCGGCGGCGACACCGCTCGACCGGGAGAGTCTGAGTGCCTGTCAGCGATGGTTCCCTTTGATTGGTGTGCTGATCGGCCTGATAGCCGCAGTGGGTTACACTCTGGCGCTACAGCTCTGGAGTCAGCCTGTTGCGGTAGTGATCGCCATGGTTCTGATGGTGCTGGTGACCGGCGCTCTTCATGAGGATGGCCTGGCGGATACACTGGATGGTCTTGGCGGTGGCTGGAGCGTTGAGCAACGCTTGACGATCATGAAAGACAGTCGGGTTGGCAGCTATGGTGTAGTGGGCCTGGGGTTGATATTGCTGATGCGGTTTGGGTTACTCAGTAGTACGAATTATACCGTTATCTTGTTAATTATCAGTCAATGTTTAAGTCGAGCATTAGCTACCAGCCTGATGGGAAGCATGTCGTATCGTCGACAGGATCCACAGGATAACAGCCGCATCGAGTCCCTGACCGGGGGGCAATCCAATACCGACCGCTGGATCATTCTATTAACGGTATTACTCATGACCGGATTTTGCCTGCCGCCCGGGCTGGCAATAGCAACATTGCTCGCTCTGGGAGTACTTGGCTGGCTAATGCGATTCTGGCTGATGAAACGGCTGGGGGGCTATACCGGTGACACTCTGGGCGCTGCCCAACAGTTTGGTGAATTGCTGGTATTGGCAATATCGACGGCCTGGTTGGGCCATGGCTGAGATTATTTCATGCTGGAACTGATTCTGGGGGGCGCTCGCAGTGGCAAGAGCGCCTTTGCCGAAAAACTCGCGATGGATCACGCGGGGCCGGTGACCTATATAGCTACCGCTCAGCCACTTGATGCAGAAATGCAGGCACGCATTGAAAGCCATCGTGCACAGCGCCCGACTCACTGGCAACTGCAGGAGACCCCGCTGGGATTGGCTAGAACCCTGGCGTGCATTGATCAACCGGATCAGCTGATGCTGGTGGACTGTCTGACACTCTGGGTGACCAATGCATTATTGGCCGAGGAAACAGGCAGCACCTGGGCGAGCGAGTATAATGAGTTACTGGCACTGCTGGACTCACCCATCGCAGGGCGTGTTTTGTTGGTCAGTAACGAAGTCGGACAGGGAATTACTCCGATCGAGGCTCTATCCCGACGCTTCATTGATGAAACCGGTCGCCTGCATCAGGCCCTGGCTACTCGGGCTGACAGGGTCTGGTGGGTGGTAGCCGGTTTACCTCAGTGTCTCAAGGGAGAAACTGACGCATGACGGCTCATGGCTCTGAGACCTCTGATGAGTATCGCTCCCTGATCATTGATTGTATGCGCCACGGTGAATGCGAGGGACCGCAAGGGTTGCGCGGACAGATGGATGTCGAGCTGACTTGTGCAGGCAGGAGCGCCATGCGAGCCAGTGCGGTGCATTTGCCTCGACCGGAAAGGTTGGTGTGCTCTCCTTTGAAGCGCTGCCATACCGTCGCAACCGAACTGGCAGAACAGTGGGCAATTGAGTGCTGTATCGATTCCGATCTGATGGAGATTCATTTTGGTGATTGGGAGGGCAGGGCGCTCGGGGAATTGGCCAGAATGGAGCCTGAGGCGTTGACGGCCTTCTGGCAGGACCCGGCCAGGGCTACACCTCCGGGTGGCGAGCCCCTGGCGACTTTCAACAGCAGGGTTGAACGCGCCTGGCAACGCTGTCTGACTGCACCGGAAAGTTATCAGTTGATCATTACCCATGGCGGTGTCATCAAGACCTGGCTTGCGCAGGCGCTGAAAATGGACATGCAACACGCCATGTACCTGCATCGACTCGAGATCGCCCATGCCAGTGTGGTGCGCTTGCGTGTTGATCTTGTACCTGATGAGGCACCATTGGTGCAGCTGCTTTTTCTGGGGGTGCCGCAGGCCCCCATGAAGCTACCTGACATCGTCTAAATAGAAATTTATACCGTTATCTAGTTCATTATAAATGATAATTCAAATCACAATCGCTTTAATCTTGGATAGATTATTAGGAGAGCCTGAAAAATGGCATCCCCTGATCGGACTGGGCAAATTTATTGGTTACATTGAAAATTGCCTTTATCCAACAGATACAAACTCGCATACAGCTCTTTTCAGAGGAGCAGTGGCCTGGCTGGCTGTCCTTGTTCCCGGCATGATACTGGCTGGTGTTCTGGTAATGCTGTTGCCTTCTGAGAGTGAATGGCTAACAGTTCTGATTCAGGCAATAGTGCTTTATTTGACATTGGGCTGGCAAAGCCTCCTGCTCCATGCTCGTCGAGTGATCACCCCACTGCATGCCCGGGATCGATCCAGCGCCAGAAAACAGCTGGCGATGATGGTGAGTCGGGACACAACCGCTCTGGATGATAGTGGTGTTGCATTGGCAGCGACGGAATCCGTTCTGGAAAACGGTTGTGATGCCATCTTCGCTGCGATTTTCTGGTTTGCCGTTGCAGGAATCCCGGGTGTCGTAGGATATCGTATCGTCAACACTCTGGATGCCATGTGGGGCTATCGCAGCGAACGTTATAATGAATTTGGCCGCACCGCAGCTCGTGCTGATGACATCATGAACTATATACCTGCCCGTTTATGCGCCCTGAGTTATGCGCTTTGCGCTCTGAAACCGACGCGCATCAAGCAGGCACTGCATTGCTGGCGTAAGCAGGGTAGTCAATGGAAAAGCCCCAATGCCGGGCCGGTAATGGCAGCAGGTGCCGGAGCACTTGATGTGCAGTTGGGTGGGCCGGGTCGCTACCATGGGAAATGGCAGCAACGTCCGGTCCTGGGCACTGGTGATTCACCAAATGTGCAGACACTGGAACTGGCCTGTCAACTTGTCAATCGCGCAGTCATCGTGTGGTGCACGGTGCTGTTATGTCTGGAGCTTATAAGCTGACTTATGCCGGAGGCTTCCCGCATTACGTTGCTAACGTTCGATGAAGAACCACCAGCTCATGGTGGTGTTGCACCTGACAAAGCCGAACAGCACCATGACTGGCTTGATCTCTCAACCGGTATCAACCCCTGGCACTATCCCTGGGTAGTTGATGATCTCGAGACCCTGAGCACTCTCCCGAATGAAGCAAAGGCCCTGGAGACAGCTGCCCATCATTATTATCTGGGCAAACATCAGGGTAACGAGAGCCTCACCTTCAATTTAATGATGGTTCCTGGTTCGCAGTGGGCCATTGAACAACTTCCGGACTGTTTTCCAACAGGGCGGGTGGCAGTGCCCGTCATCGGTTATCGCGAGCATGCCTGGTGCTGGCATCGTCGCGGACATACATGCCTTGGATACCCGGCTGATAAGCTGGAGTCGGTTCTTGAAACATTATTACAGGACAGCGCGCTTCGAGCGGTCGTTGTTATCAATCCCAATAACCCGACCGGACATCGCTATTCTCCCGAGTGCCTGCAGAATTTTGCTGTAAGGCTGGCATCCACAGGGGTAGTACTGATCGTCGATGAGGCATTCATCGACACTGAGCCAGAGTTTTCACTGATTCATCAGCTCCCGGACAATGCCATTGTACTGCGCTCATTCGGCAAATTTTTCGGTTTGCCCGGATTGCGTCTTGGTGCAGTACTGGGACGTAATGAAGTACTGGCGCCATTAAAGGTCAGACAAGGGCCATGGGCAATCGGATCACTGGCACAACGACTCGGCAACCACGCTCTGAGCGATACTGTCTGGCAGGGGAATATGCGCCAACGGCTCATAAGCTGGAGCAAGGCCTATCAATCTCTACTGCTTCAGGCCGTCAAGCCGGGGGAAGTATTGGCGACTGCACGAACGGCGTTATTCGTTACACTGACAATGACACGTAGATCGGCACTTCAGTATCAGGAAACCTTGCAGCAAGCAGGCATACTGGTTCGATTATGGCCGTTGGATAAACATCATGCCTGCCTGCGTTTTGGCCTCTTGCGCGAGGAAGATAGAGT
The DNA here is from genome assembly GCF_008247605.1 of Kushneria phosphatilytica. Taxonomy (NCBI): domain Bacteria; kingdom Pseudomonadati; phylum Pseudomonadota; class Gammaproteobacteria; order Oceanospirillales; family Halomonadaceae; genus Kushneria; species Kushneria phosphatilytica. Next base: position 1,730,202 of record NZ_CP043420.1, read on the forward strand.
AGCTTGCCGCCGTCTATTGTGTGCCCTGGAGCGTGCCCATGAGTGATTCTCATCGATATAGCGAAGCGGATCGTGCTGCCATCTATCGGGTCATGAAAGAGCGTCGTGATATGCGTCACTTTCGACCGGATGCTATCCCTTCCGATGCAATGCAGCGCTTGCTGGAAGCAGCTCACGATGCCCCCAGTGTGGGCTACATGCAGCCCTGGCGCTTCATCCGGATTACCGATGCCGGATTACGTGCGGATCTGGCCATGCTGGTCGAAAAGGAACGGCAGCGCACAGCCCTGGCGCTTGGAGAGCGCTCGGGAGAATTCCTGCGACTCAAGGTCGAAGGGATACGCGAATGTTCGGAACTCTGGGTAGTTGCACTGACTGATGACCGTCAGCAGTATGTATTCGGTCGACGCACCATGCCACGCATGGATCTGGCATCTGCCAGTTGCGCCATTCAGAACCTGTGGCTGGCTGCGCGGGCCGAAGGCATCGGTATGGGATGGGTTTCCCTTTTTGATCCCGACGCCCTGGCCGAACGGCTTGCCATGCCGGCTACAGCAGAGCCCATTGCCATTCTCTGTATGGGATATGTCAATGCCTTCTATGAAAAGCCAATGCTGGAACAGTCGGGTTGGGACCAACGCCGCAACCTGGCGACTTTGATTGGGGTAAATGAATGGCCTGAAATTTCGGAATAATCATTCTGGAATAAGGTAAGTCGAGGTAGTGCAGGCAGAGCTGCTCATGATTGACTAGGGTTAGACTGAAAATATCATTTCAGTCTCCGGGAGGAGGAATCATGTCAGGTATGTCTTTGAAATGCGGACTGATACTTGCTGCTGGCTCCATGATCGCTCTGAGCGGTTGTGCCGGAAGCAGCACTCAGACCGAACAGAATAATGAGCCTACCGCTGCCATCACCGCGCCACAGCACCAGCAATACCGCAATACGTCCGAAGGGTATACACTGACCTATCCGCAACAATGGCAGAATGATGTCATCGAGCGGGATAGTGCCGAGTGGATGGGGCAAACATTATCAGCCGAGAATGTGGCAATGTTCTATTACAAGGATTACGCATCCGATGGAACACCTCAGCCTCTGGTCGCACTGGCTGTCTATACCCAGGCACAATGGGATCAATTGAAAAGTCAGTCTCAACCGCTTCCTCCAATCATGGCACGCAAGGATGATCGCATTCTGGCTGCTTATATTGCTTCCGCCAATCCTTACGATCCGACTTCCAGTAATGGGCAGGCCTTTGCAAGAAAAGTACCGACACCTGATCAATTGAGTAGTGCCATCAGCTGGTAGCAAGCAATACAGCGCGGCACTCTACGAGCGCTGTGTTTACACTCTGAAAGACAGGGGGAGGTGACGCCGTCATATACTCCCTGTCTTTTGCTGTTACCTGGCCTGGCTATTCCAATACCTTTTCCAGCGGTCTACCCTGTTGCCGGTTTTCGTCGGTACTCTGGGCCGACGTCATACTTGTGCGGTTTTTTGCCAGGTCGTGGACGTGTATTCAATTCAGGCGCCGCGTCAGAGAAGAGAGCTGCAGGGGAGGGGGTTAAACCGATGATTGAGCGATTCGCGCCGAACGATGTCGGCCATGATTACGTCGTGGGAGATATTCATGGTTACTACGATGTACTGATGACTTCGCTGGAGCGCCTCGAATTTGATCGCTCTTGTGATCGCCTGTTTTGTGTAGGCGATCTGATTGATCGCGGACCGCAATCAGTCCAGTGTCTGGAACTGGTTCGCGAACCATGGTTCTTTGCCGTGCGTGGCAATCATGAGCTTATGGCCAAACGTGCTCTTTTCGAAAATGAATGGGGGATGTGGCTGCATAACGGCGGCGCATGGTCAAAAGAGTACGATCGGGTAGCACTGCGTACGACTCTGGCCGAATGCATGATGCAAATGCCCTGGGCCATGGAAGTGCCGCTTCCCGATGGCCGAAGAATCGGTATTGTGCATGCCGAGCCGCCCGAAGACTGGAACCATATAGAGAGTTGCGATCGACAAGCGCTGGTCTGGTCACGTAATCGCATTCAGAGTGGAGATACGACGCCGGTACAACATATCGATGCGGTGATCGTAGGGCATACCCCGGTTGAACAACCACGCGTATTGGGTAACGTTCGTTATATTGATATTGGAGTATTTCTCTCCAATCGTCTGGTCGTCGAGCGTGTGACTGATGCGTTGGCACAGACTGCATCAGCTTCCGGGTAGGGAAAATTTTTCATAACCCTTTCATTCCATACGACCTTGTTGTACGATACGCCTCGTTCTCGGGCAGTGGTCCGTGCACAGGGTTAACGGGGCGTAGCGCAGCTTGGTAGCGCGCAACAATGGGGTTGTTGAGGTCGCTGGTTCGAATCCAGTCGCCCCGACCAAGCCAGACAAATAAAAAGCCACCTGCCGTAATAACGGCAGGTGGCTTTTTATTTGCCTTGTACTGTCGAATTCAAGTAATGAATCGATCTATATAGCGCAATAAGAAAAACAGATGCCTGAAGAGCCTGATACCAGCAGGTGCCTGAATAAAAACAGGCACCCCCGGCTTCAATCAATGCCCTGAGGTATCAGGTAGTCTGGTAGCGACAGCAGAGGCGCGCCTTTCAATTTCTTCAAGGATCCCGGCACATTCATCCGACATGCCGGTATCGTTTTGCTTTGTTAATTCAACCAACGTGGAAATTTTTGAAAGCGCTGTTTTTGCTTCAGAAAGATCCTGTTCGCCGTCACTGGCAGTAATATAATCTTCCAGCCTCTGAAGATAACCTTTTGCCAGATCGACAATATTTCGTTCCAGTCTTATCATTTGTCCCTCCTTGCCGGGCAGGTTTTCGGCTTTTGCCATACAACAATGAAAAACGCCCCAGCCTGAGAGGTTGGGGCGTTGAGCTCAAGTTGTCGTAAACGGTACTTAAAAAGTACCCAACACGCAACCCTGTCTTAATCAATCGCATGGATTGATTACCATACATTCGGTTATCTTAATTTGATAACCCGAAATGGAATCAGATGAGCCTGAGTAAAAAATAAAAGATTAAATATGGTTTAATGGAGATTAAGTTAATACAGGGATCATCCGATGAATGAAAAGTTGATCTTGTATAAAAATCTTCAAAAGGGATTGTGTGAATTTTTCACTTTGAATTTTATAGAATATTAGCTGCTCAAGACCAAAGGTTTAAAATCAAAAAATATGTGCCTGCAAGGAAAGTGAATGGGTTTTGATAGTTCGTTGAGAATGTTATCCTATATCATACAACAGTATTGTCAGAAATGCCGGAATTTGGCTCTTGTAGGGTGACGTCAGTTGTTTATGGTACGGACAGAGTGGACATGAGATGTCAGATTTTCAAAATATAGTGCTTTGGTTTGCTACATTCTCGCCGCTGACCATATCGCTTGCCATGGTGCTTATAGTGATTGGAGCCGTAAAGCGAAAAAAACAACGCCCATGGGCAATAACCTTTTGCCTTCTGGGCGCTGCGTTGCTGGTTATCGCGGCACTGGGCGCCTGGTACATTGGACAGGTCTATGCCCCGCCCGGCTAAGCAGGATACAGTCATCCTCCAATCTGGATTCTTTACCATTTTCATGCTGGCAGCGTTTGCACATCATTATGGTAATAGGTTCAACTTTTCCCTTCCGTATCAATAGTTGAATCCATCGAGCGCCCGCGAAGGATTCGCCTGAGCCCCGTATAGGCAAGGGCACCCAGCGCGATGATGACCAATACGGCCAGTTGACTCATGTCCATGTTGTATCCTCCCTGATGCGTCTACCAGATAGCGTATAACACAAGACTACATTCTGCCTGGCCGCTTTGTGCATACGGACCTGATCCACCGTTTTTTTATCTGAACAGTGACGAGAGATGATCATGCCAGGACTGTAAAAGATAATGTGCGCGGACACTTGTAGGCAGGCCGTGATGCCGAGGACAGGATGACATCATGTCATCGGTAGGGTAGATGCTCTATCATGATGACGAATAGTGACGACGCCATGGCAGAAGGGCCGTTTGTCAGTCAAGAGTGTGTGATAAGGAGCTGGCCATGAGCGAAATGAGAATAACACTGGTGCAGTCGGATCCACGCGGGGATAGCATTAAAGCCAATTGCACCATGCTGGATGAGTGGCTTCGCGATGTGCACACCACCGATCTGATTGTTCTACCGGAAATGTTTGCCACCGGTTTCGCTGCACATATGCCGGATCTGGCTACCAGCATGGAAGAGAATGACGCCATCCAGTGGATGCGTAATCTCGCCGAGCGTAGTGGGGCTGTTGTCACGGGCAGCGTTGCTATTCTCGATCATGGGGAGTGCTTCAATCGACTGATCTGGGCATGCCCGGATGGAACGCTGGACTGGTATGACAAATGGCACCTGTTCCGGATGGCAGGCGAGCATCAGCGTTACGGTATGGGGCAGGAGCGGCGTGTCATCGAAATTGCAGGGTTCAGGATTTTCCTCAGTATCTGCTATGACCTGCGTTTTCCTGTCTGGCAGCGAAACATCGATAATGAATACGATGCGCTATTATGTGTAGCCAATTGGCCTTCGGCCCGCAGGAATGCCTGGCGCACACTGTTACAGGCGCGGGCAATCGAAAACCAGGCATATGTCATTGGCGTAAATCGCACCGGTGAAGATGCCAGCGGCCAGCATTATAGCGGCGATTCCATGTTACTGGATTACACCGGTGAGGCTCTGATTGATGAACCGCAGAGCGTGCCTTTTGTACGCACCGGTACCATCGGCCTTGAAGGTCTCCAAAGCTATCGGGAACGATTCCCGGCCTGGCGCGATGCCGATCATTTCTCTTTGCAACCGCGTGCCATTCAATCAGAATGATCCTTGCCTCATGGGTGCTGGCAGAGCTGACCGTCAGCACCCGTTCGTTTCTTTTGGAAGACGAAGACAAGGCCTCATCATGAAAGCTCGTGGGCGATGACTGGCTTTTCAGGTCCTGTCTGAAAATCACTTGACGCCTATCAGACAGGACTTAGTAAAGAGTCAGCTTCTGGCCCGGTCTCAGAGTTGCATCTGATCCGAGATCATTCCAGCTTGCCAGCTTATCGACCCTTACATCATGACGGCGGGCAATGGACCATAGACTTTCCCCCTCACGCACTCGGATTATTCGTGCTGGTTTTTGTTTATCCTTATCGGAGGCTGTTCCCGGCACCAGTAGCGTTTGACCAATTTGCAGCCTTGTACCGTTTATCTGGTTATGTCGTTTGAGCTGGTGCACGCTGCTCCCATATCGAGCGGCAATCGCTGAAAGCGTGTCCCCTGAACTGACACGATATTCATGCCAGCCGAGCCGCTGAGAAGGTGTCAGCTGTGCCAGCCGCTTGCTGAAGGTGTTAGCCCGGTCTGCCGGTACAAGTAGCGGCGTATTGTTACTGGGCCGCGTCAGTTGTTGGCTATAGGCCGGGTTGAGTGTTCTAAGATATTGTTCGGAAATACCTGCCAGGCGCGCTGCCTGTGAAAGATTAATCTGACCATGAGTAGTCACCTGAGCAAAGGCAGGTTGATCTGGTACATCGGGCAGGGTTATTCCATATCGATCAGGGTCAGCAACAATGGCAGATAGTGCCATCAGTTGCGGCACGTAGTTCATGGTTTCGGTGGGCAGATCGAGATGCCAGTAATCCGTGGGCCTATCATGACGTCTGGCCTTGCGGATTGCCTTATTGACAGTCCCAGGGCCTGCATTATAAGCAGCAAGTGCCAGCTTCCAGTCACCGTCATACCATCGCTGAGCCTGCTGCTCCAGATAACTCAACGCTGCGTCCGTAGCAGTAATGACATTCATGCGGCCATCATAGCCATGAGTGCGCGCCAGCCCCATGGCAACTCCGGTTTTTGGCATGAATTGCCACATGCCGGCTGAGCCAGCCGGATTACGAGCGAGAGGATTATAGGCACTCTCAATAAAAGGGAGTAAAGCGAGCTCAGCTGGCATATTTCGAGCTTCTACCCGATGTGTCACCCAGGCAATCCAGTGTTTTGCATTGGTATTGGCCTCGGACAGAAAAGTGGGATGTGCCTGATACCACTTCAACCACTTTCGAACACGGGGATCAGAGGTATCATGCGAGAGAGCAAAGCCGCGTCGCATCTGCCCCCAAAGTGAATCGCCCGCCTGGAAATCCAGGTCAAGGGCGTTATAAAAGCCCATGCGATCCTGTGGTTTCTCAGGTGTGGCGATACCCTTCATTGAACCTAGAGCCTGACCGGTAAATACAAGGCCAGAGCTGGTCAATAGCACAAGACCGGCCATCCATTTTCGAGACCGGGAGCTGTTAACAGACGGCATGGAATCGTCGTCCTTCAAGGGGCATAGAATCTGTGACGGCGGCTACATGCGCTATCGCAGCCACCCTGACTCTTGTCAAAGAAACAGGCCTGGGCAAATATTCAAAGCGCCCCTTTCGGGCGGCATACAAACCTATGGAGCACTTCTCTGGTGTGCGGTTAACACCCACGACAATACAGATTGTCATGATCGAATCAGAAGTTATCCTTCCAGGCGCGCAGAGTAGCGAAGGTCGCAAGATTATCGTGAGCGTCTCCCTGTGCCTGTGCAGCCTGTCGGACACCGGGTTCAGCCACTCTCAAAAAGGGATTGATGGCCTTCTCACGACCGATATTGCTCGGCAGAGTAGGGCGGTCCATTGAGCGCGCCTTTTGACACTCTTCAAACAGGGCGTCGCGGGTGTCGTTATCAGGCTCTGCTGCCATGGCGAACTTCAGATTCGCCAGAGTGTACTCATGTGCCCCGAAAACCAGTGTGTCATCACCAAGCTCTGAAAAACGCGAAAGCGCCTTGAACATATCTTCAGGCGTTCCTTCAAACAGACGCCCGCAACCTCCACAGAAGAGGGTGTCGCCACAAAACAGCAATGGAGGCGTACCCGGTGTCAGAAAGGTAATATGATCCAGCGTATGACCCGGCGTTTCCATGACTTCGAATTGGCGGCCGAGCAGGCGGAAGGTATCGCCTTCACCCACGGGTTCGGTAATCCCTTCGATACGTGAGTTGTTCGGGCCAATGACGCGAGGTGAATAGCGCTCCACCAGCTTGGCGAGACCGCCGGTGTGATCGTGATGATGATGAGTGATGAGAATCGTATCAACAGTCAGGCCCTGCTGCTCTACTCGCTCAATCACCGGCTCCGCATCACCGGGATCGACCACCACGATACCGGGGGTATTATCCTGCTGAAGCACCCAGATATAATTATCCTTGAATGCAGGTAACGGCTTGACGGTCAACATGGCATCCTCGGGCGTCGCTTGCAGGTTTCGATAAATTTGATGCGACGTTGCGACCATATCCCCGAGCAAACCGGAAAAACCGGTTCAGCGGCTCTGGGACGGGCCTCGACGCAAGGTGCGACAACCTTGCTGGGATGAATTCAATATGTCAAATCAGCAGTGTGGCGATGTGCGACTGGAAGAGCGGCTGAAAGCTGCCAGACAACATCTGGACTCCTCACCGGGGCGAGCCCTGTTACGCGCCGAGCGTGCCTGTCTGGGCCCGGTACTGGATACTCTTTCCGGGCGACATGGACTGGAGCTGACTACCGGGAGCTCTCTGCTTGATCTTTCAGCAGTGGGGCATGTCATGTCATGGGCACCACGTTACGAAGATGTTCGTCATGCCTCTACGATTGTCTGCGATCCAGCTTCAATACCGCTTCCTGATGAGAGTATGGAGCTGGTATTGATTCATCATCTGCTGGAACTGGTTGCCGAACCGCATTACCTGCTTCGCGAGGCAGCACGTGTCACGGATCATCATGGACGACTGTTGATCGTCGGCTGGCATCCCTATGGCGCTGCGGGCTTTCATCACTGGCTGGCACGGTATCGCGGGCTTTGGCCGATGGGAGGCATATGGCGCAGCGCTTCACGGTTGCGTGATTGGCTGACATTTGTCGACTTCGAAATCGAGCGAATGGATTATTGCGGTTTTATACTGCCCTCTTCCTCTCGATGCCATGACAGAATGGAAGCCCTGGGAAGACGCTGGAACCTCCCGATGGGGCAAAGCTTCGTGATTCGGGCAAAACGTCGGCTGCATCGAGTCACTCCGATCAGACCACGTTTTGCATCGCGTCTTCTGGTCACTGGGGCCTCATTAACCCGGGGTGTGCCGGCAGCCCGTCAGCCCTGTAATGATGAAAGGCCTCCCAATTCCCGCATCGCTCGTACCAAACGACCTATCATCTCTGGCGAACAGGAGCATTCGTGAGCAAGGACAAGACCACCGAAGTCGTCATTCATACCGATGGAGGCTGTCGCGGTAATCCCGGCATAGGTGGCTGGGGAGCTGTACTGCGCTTCGGTGATCATGAACGTCTTCTGAGTGGCCATGAAGCTCATACCACCAATAACCGCATGGAACTGACTGCTGCCATTCGATCGCTCGAAGCCCTCAAACGTCCATGCCATGTTGCCATATGGACCGATTCGGAATACCTGCGCAATGGAATCACGCGCTGGATTCATGGCTGGAGAAAAAACGGCTGGAAGACAGCTGCCCGCAAACCGGTCAAGAATGCTGAATTATGGCAAGCACTATGGGACCAGACCGAAAGACATGACATCGAATGGCACTGGGTAAAGGGGCATAGTGGGCATCAGGAGAATGAAAGAGCGGATCGCCTTGCCAATGAGGCGATGGATGCGCTGGCTGCTGAAACCGCGCCCTGACAAACCTTTCGAGGAGAAATCTTTATATGAGACAGATTGTGCTTGATACCGAAACGACCGGTATCGAGGTTCAGGAGGGGCATCGTCTAATCGAAATCGGCGGAGTTGAACTGGTCAATCGGCGTCTGACAGGCCGCCATTATCATCAGTATATCAACCCCGAGCGTGCCATCGATGCGGAAGCCATTGACGTACATGGTATTACCAACGAACGAGTGGCCAACGAGCCGGTATTTGCCGATATTGCCGATGAATTCTGGGAGTTCATTGCCGGCGCCGAACTGATTATTCACAACGCACCTTTTGATGTCGGTTTCATCGACCATGAACTTGCACAACTCAATACCACTCGTGGCCAGCCTGTACTGGGCCCGGTCGCCGAATACTGCAGTGTACTGGATACCCTGAAACTGGCTCGTGAGCGCCACCCCGGACAGCGCAACTCGCTGGATGCATTGTGCAAACGATACGATGTAGACAATGGTCGACGCGAGCTTCATGGCGCATTGCTGGATGCCGAGATTCTGGCCGACGTCTATCTGGCGATGACTGGTGGCCAGACATCACTGGTACTGGGTAGCCGGAATTCCCGGGAGCAGACCAGTGCAACGGATGTCAGCGGTATTCATCGATTGGCACCGGACCGCCCCGCATTACGAGTAGTACAACCTGGTGCCGATGAGTGGCAGGCTCATCAGCAGGCACTGGAGCATTTGCGCGAAGGTGGTCAATGCCTTTGGGACCAGTTGGGCAACTGATGTCATGTTGATCCGGGATATCACCAGACTAACCGATTGCCGTCATGGCCATCTGATTCTTATCAATGAACAGGGCATAGCCGACAACGGCGATGGCGGTGTCCTCCAGCCTGTCACTCGCTGGCCTGAGGGCGCCATGGCGTTGGGTTATTGGTACCAGACGCCTGTCGCCGTCCTGTTTGTTGAGGACGAAACTCCCTGGCCCGCGGCGCGGGATTGGCTGAGTCGGCTCGATGCGGATTCTTTTGCCCTGGTGTCGACAGCTTTACAGGTAGTGCGCTGGGCGCATGATCACCGCTTTTGCGGCCGCTGTGGTACACGCATGAAACGCCGCCAGGGTGAATTTGCCATGGAGTGTCCGGAATGCCGCCATCGCAGCTATCCACGCATTTCACCCTGCATCATTACCCTGGTAACACATGGACGCGAGCTGCTATTGGCACGCAGTCCGCGTTTCCCGGCAGGACGATTCAGTACGCTGGCAGGATTTATCGAACCAGGCGAGTCGGCCGAGGAAGCCGTTAAACGCGAGGTCTTTGAAGAAGTGGGGGTTATGGTCGGACGAATCAGCTATTTTCGCAGTCAGTCATGGCCAATGCCGCACTCATTCATGATGGGGTATTATGCTGAAGCCTCCAGCCGTGAATTGCTCATTGATGGTGTAGAAATCGAGGCTGCCGATTGGTTTTTGCCCGAGCAGTTGCCCGGCTTACCACCGTCATATTCAATTTCACGTCATTTGATCGATAATTTTCTACACAGTATCGCGTGGTATTGATCAGAGATAAAAAACACGAAGGAACTACGCTGCCACACTTTAATCAAGCATCACAGTGATACTCATGGCGAGAGAGCAGTTCCAATCCGGGAAGAAGATCAGGGAGTTGTGTTGTCGAATAACCGGCTCAGCCTTGCAACCAGCATGATATCTCCCCTGACACGAACCTGCCTGGACATTACTGCCTGTATACCACCCAGTTCATGGCGTATCAGCCTGGCCAGTGTCTCGGCACTGGTAAACAGGGTGGCGGCAGGAGCTTCGTGAATCCCCTGAACAAAATGAAGTTCTCCGTTATCGATGATCATGTGCCAGGTATCGCCTTCATCGAGCTCGAGCTGGAGTACTTCCTGCAGACCGCGTGCAGCGCTACTGTCGAAGCGATTTTTGAGTTCGGCAATCAGAGTGGTGCTGTTATACATGATAGGCAGAGAGTGACTGGTCCGGGGTGAATGATCAATGCGGGTAAACTGTCCGCTGCTCCGGTCTGGAACAGCTTTATGCTATCTCCGCCTTACACATCTCATCTATGAGGATATATCGTGGGAGACTGGTTTTACGAATATGGATTATTTCTGGCCGAGGCCATGACTTTCGTAGTGGCGGTCGCCGCCATTGCGCTGATTATCGTAAAGGCTCGTAACCAGGCGGGTGGCCATCGGGGAGCTACCCTGCAGGTGCGCAATCGTCACACCTACATGCGCCATCACCTGGAAACGCTCGAGGATGCAAAACTGTCTCGGGCTCAACGAATTCGCCAACACAAGCAGCGACGCAAACAATCCAAACGCGAGCAGCGTGATCGTACGGGTGATCATCGCAAAACACTTTGGGTGCTGGATTTTCATGGCGATCTCAAGGCATCACGCATACCCGCTCTGACTGAAGAGATCTCGAGTATTCTACTGGCTGCCAAAAGCGATGACGAAGTCATGCTGCGTCTTGAATCGGGGGGAGGGCTGGTACACGCCTATGGACTGGCCAGTGCTCAACTCGACAGGCTAAAGCAAGCCGGGCTCAAATTGACAGTTTGTGTCGACAAGGTAGCGGCCAGCGGCGGGTATATGATGGCCTGCTGTGCTGATCGGTTGATTGCGGCGCCGTTTGCCGTTATTGGCTCGATCGGAGTAGTAGCTCAGGTACCCAATGTACATCGCCTGTTGAAGCGTAATGATATCGATGTCGAAGTACTGACAGCCGGACGTTACAAGCGCACCCTGACTGTACTGGGAGAAAACACCGAAGAGGGAAGGGCCAGATTCCTGGAGGATCTGCATGAAACTCACGAACTCTTCAAGTCATGGGTCAGTGAGCATAGGCCGGTACTCGATATCGAGCAGGTTGCCGATGGTGACATCTGGTTTGGTCGCCAGGCGCTCAAGGACAAGCTGATTGATGAGGTGAACACCAGTGAAGCCTGGCTCCAAAGCCGTGGCGAGGATGTTCGCATTCTGGAAGTAGCATTGAAATCGAAGCGCTCGGTAATGGAGCGGCTTGGTCGTACAGCCAGCAAAGCAGTAGAGCGAGGGGTTGATCGAGCCATCGAGCGAGTTACTGCATCTCGCTGGGACCACCAATAGAGTTCAGCGCTGACACTGTCAATTGTCAGCGTCAGCGCTGTCCTGTCAGGACCGGTTCAGTCCTGTCAAGGTATCGATAACAGCAATAGCTTGCTTCCCCCGCAGCGAATAGTAAATGGTCTGCGAGGCTCGGCGAGTATTGACCAGCTCTTCCCTACGCAATACTGCAAGATGCTGGGAGAGTGCCGATTGACTGAGATCGAGCTTGGTATTGAGTTCGGAAACCGACATTTCACCCTCCCTAAGCAGGCAGAGAATACGCAATCTATTCTCATTGGCCATTGCCTTGAGTAATGAAGCGGACTCGATGACCATTTCGCACCCTGCCGCAGCGAGAGGTGCTGAGGGACATGCGCTCATGAGGACTCCTTTCGGGAAATTCAGAGTACGAAGGGCTCGCACCCGTTGTTCACCGAATGATCAATAAACCGATGATGGTTGTCCATGATCTGATTTAACGCTTTTTTAACGGTTAGGAAAGTCCTTTTTCAGCACACGGCCCGAAGAACCCTCAGGAGTTGGAAACCCCGCTTGAACTGATTGGTTTTTCCCGAAATACAGATAGTCCTTACCGAACGGGTAGCATCACGGGTCGTGTTCCGGAAGCGATGCTACACTCGGGCAGCAGAGTTTCCGGTGAAAGGATAAAAGGTATGACGCTGGATTTGCATCATATGGATACGGGTGGCCAGAAACCGGTTCTGGTAATCCTTCATGGTCTGTTTGGCAGTCTGGATAACTGGCGCTCACACATCCGTAGCTGGCAGGAGAAATACCGGGTGGTTGCCATGGATCTGCGTAACCATGGGCAGTCTCCTCATGCGCGGGGCATGAATTACGAGGATATGGCTCTCGATGTACTTCGTGTTCTGGATCAGCTGGATATAGAGCAATGCTCACTGCTGGGCCATTCCATGGGCGGCAAGGTAGCGATAACACTGGCACGTCGATATCCGCAGCGCATCTCACGCCTGATCGTGGCTGATATTGCCCCCATGGCTTATGAACATGGCCATGAAGACATCTTCAAAGCCATGCATGCTGTCGAGGACGCTCAACCCGAATCGCGTCGCGAAGCGGATGATGCAATGAAGGAAGTTATCGATACTGCCACCATTCGACAATTTCTTGCGACCAACCTGGTCCGTGATGAATGGGGCATACTGGTATGGCGCGTGGGTCTGGAAGAAATTGAAACGGATTACAGTGCAATTGTAGCCCCCCCTGGAGGAGAAGAGGCTTATCCTGGTCCGGTACTCGTTTTGCGTGGTGAGCGATCCGATTACGTGCCCGACAGCGCCCGCAATGTCATCATGCAGATACTGCCACAAGCGCACATTGAAACTCTGAAAGGAGCTGGCCACTGGTTACATGCAGAACAACCGGAGGGCTTTCGGCAGAGCGTTGACAGGTTCATGACAACTGGCTGATAACCCGAGCCACCATCAGTCCAGGACGATAATATCGTTACTGTTATTGCATTCGGTCATGAAGCGGTGAAGGATGCGATAAGTGTCGGCATCAAAAGCGGTCGGCTTCTTACGTTCGGGCGCATCCATAAGGTGAGTGACACTTCCCAGATACCGCCACTGGTCCACCAGATGATAAGTCGCTATCCCCTGATCATCACATTCCCGGAATGCCACACGTCCGGGCCACGGCCAGTGGTGGATGCGCAGTTTCTCAAGTGCGGCAAGCAGTCGCTCGGTATGTGACGTGATGGACTCTTCGCCGCAGCAGGCTCCACGACAGCGACCGAGTTGATGCGAAAAGCATCGGCCCCGGCCGCTTTCGAGACCGAGGATGCGTGGGCAGAGCCTGTGCTCCTCTGCAATCTGACGTAATGCTCGTGTAGCTTCTCCCCGAGAGCGAAACATGCCGAATGTCATGTCTTCCTCTGTACTTCCCAAAGCCTCGGGTCCAGCCAGTTCGAGGCGACCGGCAGATTGCCGCCAACACCACGTTTTCAGTGTGGATTGTCGTCTGAGCTTTCGATTGTAGATCGGTGATAATTGTTTGATCAGTCGCGCTTCAAGCAGTTGTGCACCCAGATCACCGGCGGTTTCATGCCATTCCAGATGATGCAGCTGACGCATGATTTTCATTTCACGATCATTGCGATAATCGCTATTGAAATGGCTTAGTACTCGGGAGCGCAGGTTGACGCTTTTACCAATGTACAAAGGCATCCGATCCTGGCCCAGGAAAAGATAGACACCCGGTCGGGTCGGTAGTTCGTCGAGCAGATGGGGGTCGAGATGTGCAGGCAGGCTCCGATTACGAAATTGCCCAACAGCCAGTGATTCGATCTTTTCGGCGGCATGATATCTGCTCCAGTGCTGCCAAAGTGATAACAGGGCTTTGGTATCACTCAGTGCGCGGTGGCGTGAAGCACTCAGGAGATCATGCCGACGAAGCAACTCTCCCAAACTGTGATGATAGTGATCAGGCTCAAGTTGACGGGAGAGTCGGAGCGTGCAGATTACCCGAGCACCAAATCGAACACCCAGGCGGCGATATTCGTTACGCAGAAAACTGATGTCGAATCGCGCATTATGCGCCACCAGGATACTGCCATCGATCCAGCGGTAGAATTCATCGGCAATGGTTTCAAAGGCAGGCTGCCCTTGTACCATCTCGTTGCTGATGCCAGTCAGTGCAGTAATGGAGGGCGGAATCAAGACCCCGGGATCTACCAGAGTAACGAAACGATCCACCACGTTACCGTCCAGAACACGCAGAGCCGCGATTTCGGTAATGCGATCTCGAGTAGCGCGGGTGCCGGTAGTCTCCAGATCAAGAAAGGTCAGCGGAGTATCGGCCAGTGGCAAATGGGACAAAACGGAATCAGGCGGCATTGAAAGAAGACAGCTCTGACACGCTACGTTCGTGTCGGCACAGGATCTCCGAAAAAAGGGGATTATGCGCCAGCGAAGAACATGAGCTTGAATCAGCGATCTGAAGTTTCCCGGTTACCGCGTGCCCGAGCAGCCAATTCGGGATTTTCCTGCAGGAAACGATGCATGGCTGCAACGGTTTCATCGCTGCAATGGTGCTCGATGCCTTCAGAGTCGGCACGCGCTACTGCGTCGGGTACACCCAGTGCCACCAGGGTATCAAGCACCACCCGATGGCGCGAAGCTACCTTTTGAGCCAGCTCTTCTCCTGACTCGGTCAGGAAGATGCCCCGGTAGGGGCGAGCATTCACCAGGCCATCACGCTTGAGCCTTGAGACAACTTTCGAAACCGCAGCAGGGCTGACACCAAAACGCTCGGCAAGATCGCTGGCACGTGCCTCCCCAAGATGACGGTGCAGGTGCGCAATTTCCTCCACATAATCTTCGACCAGTTCGCGCTGATGATCCTGGCGAACACGCTCGAAGTGTTCGTGGTGGGGCGTTAGATTCATGTGGCTCTCGCGACTCTCGGGTTATTCACCGAACAGGGTAAAAATAACACATAAAAGTTGAGTATAATAATAAGGATTGTGCCTGTTCAGGTTGGCTCTACCGCCCCCGGCGTCAAAGCCTGTATAGCGGGCTGCCCATCATGCGCAATGATCGACTGTCATGGAAGCGTTGACTGCCTGCCGCCCTGAACATATTAGAGAGATCGGGTTTCCATCTCCTGCAACAGCTTTTGCCCACGCGTGTAATTGCCGCGCTATTTGCTGGGTATTCGATTGACATCCACCGCCAGCTCTTCAAGAGATGCCGTTTTCTCTATGGCACCACGTTCTTTCAGAAACTGACCGAATTCCTGATAGCGTCTCGCATCGACGGCAGCAGGTCGCAGCGCAAAACGTGGCAAACTGGCATCCCATGCCTTGCGATTGACTTCATTATCGAGAGAAGCATCCCACGACTTGAAGACTTCCCAGCTCTCTTCAGGATGATTGATGATCCACATGGTGGCGAACTCAACTGCCTTGAGAAAGCGTGAGATCCGATCTCGTTGTTTTGGCAGTGCTTCCGCATTGGCGACCAGAATCAACTCATCGTAGAGAGGAACGCCTTCCTCCTCAATATAGAAAGGATGTCCCTTGACGCCTTCCTGGGCCATCTGAGCAGGCTCAAAATTTCGAAATGCTCCTGTCACGGCATCAACACGACCACTGATCAGTGCGGGCGTCAGGGAGAAGTTGACATTGACCAGCTCGACATCCTCCATGGTCAGGCCAGCATGGTGCAGCATGGCCTCCAACAGCACTTCCTCTACTCCTCCTACTGAATAGCCGATCTTCTTCCCTTTGAGATCAGAGAGCTGCTGAACACTTCCATCGGCCCGTGTCATCAGGATATTCAATGGTGTACCGATCAGAGTCCCTACCCGTAAAATCGGTAGCCCCTGGTCAACCTGCAGATGCAATTGTGGCTGATAACTGACAGCCAGATCACTGCGTCCGGCGGCAACCAGCTTGGGTGGGGCACTGGGGTCAGCCGGTGTCGAGAGCTGGACATCCAGTCCGTACTCTTCGAACAATCCTTTCTGGGCAGCCACCACCAGCGGGCCATGACTGGGGTTGACGTACCAGTCAAGCATGACATTCATGGTATCCAGCGGCGGTGGTGAAAGTGCATTATCAGAATGCGTTTTACCCTGCCCATTGGCCGAAGCGGCCCCGAGACCCTCCCCGGAAGATTTTTCACTTGCCCAGACCCGTGGCGCAAGCAATGACAGACCCAACAGCTGGGTAACACGACGTCGACTCATGAAAGGGGAAAACCGCTGGTTCATGGCTGGTCTCCGGGTTGATCAGTCATCGTTATGGCGACGGTCCGGTTGCCATGGCAGCAACCTGCGACATAGCCCGTCGACAAGGAAATAGAAGGCAACGGCAAATATCACCAGCACTACAAGTGCCGCAAACATCAAATCCGTCTGCATACGTCCGTTGGCCTGAAGCATCAGATACCCTAGGCCAGCACTCGAGCCGACCCACTCACCGATCACGGCGCCGATCGGGGCAGCTGTAGCGGCCATGCGCAGCCCTGAAGCAAATGAAGGTAGTGCAGCGGGGATACGAATGTACCAAAGTCGCCGTAGTGAAGTGGCGCCCATTGTCGTTGATAGATCGAGCCATTCCTGCGGAGTTTGACGGAGCCCGTCATAACTGTTGGAGGTTACAGGAAAATAGATGATCAGCATGGCCATGATGATTTTGGACAACATGCCGTAGCCGAACCACAACATAAGGATCGGAGCCAATGCGAAAACCGGAATTGCCTGGGTGATCAGCAACAATGGCAACAAGGTACGCCGGAGTGTCGGCATGATGATCAGGGCAAGGGCGGTCATGACACCCAGCAACACACCCAGGCAAAACCCGACCATGATTTCCACCAGCGTAATCATGCCATGGTGAAGCAGCAGTACACGATTCGCCCAGAGCGTCATCGCCACGCGTTCCGGGCCCGGCAGAATATAGCGGGGCAGGTCGAACAACATTACGAGCAATTGCCAACCCACCACCAATAGGGTGATACCGAGCAACGCGGGGGCGAACAAAGACCAGCGGTGCATGAGACGTAACATCATCAGGAATACTCCGTTTCCTGAACTGCCTCATTCGACTGGAGCAGCGCAAGCAAATGGCGCTGGTGATCGATCAGCTCGCTATCATTGATGTCTCGTGGCGGCCTTCCGGAAGGTGCCTGATGACTCGACAGCGTAGCCGGCATGCCATGCATGAGTAGTAGGCGATCTGCCAGGCGCAATGCTTCCGAAGGATCATGGGTGACCATGAGTACTGTTCGCCCTGCCAGCAAACGGAGTGCAAGCTCATGCAACTCCAGACGGGTGATGGCGTCGAGAGCAGCAAAAGGCTCATCCATCAACACCACACTGGCGCCTTCATAGAGTGTACGCGCCAGCGCAATGCGAGAGCGTTGCCCCCCGGAGAGCGCAGCCGGACGCCGCCGGGCGGTATGTGCCAGCCCCACAGCAGCCAATAATTCCTGGGCACGTTGATAATCCGGTGAATGGCCGCGCAGCCGACTCCCCAGGGTGACGTTATCGATTACCCGGCTCCAGGGAAGCAACAGATCCTGCTGTGCCATCCAGGCTATACGGTTCTGAAGAGGGAGGTGATCGCTGGTGCCGAGAGTGAAGCTCGGTTGACCACCCGTTGGCAGCCCGGCAATCAGGCGTAAAAGGGTACTCTTGCCACAACCGCTGCGCCCCAGCAGACAGGTCCAGCTCCCTGCCGGAAGCTCCAGTTCGATATGTTCGAACAAGGGCATGTCATCGTAGACAAGGTGTACATCATTCAGCTGTACGGCAGGTGGCGCCACCGCATCAGCGGAAGTAGATGGCATCGACAATCTCCATGTCGAGGCGAAGGGCGTGCCTCGGCACGGTCCGGAATTCCCTCCGCCGGTATTAACCGGATCAGGTTGCGAGTCTTTCACGACTCAGGGGTTGTGTTACCACTCTCAGCCCATTGACATCAGGGCACCCCCATCCAGACAACTGACAGTGTATATGTCATGCTGGACTTCGCCCAGTGCTTCCGGTCATGGCGTGTTCATGGCCAGCCAGTAAAAAAATTGTCAGTGAGTTTCGAAGCTGCGCATGCATCCCGATGAAAGTCTGACCAACCGCCTCGCCATGCTGATTGATCGTGAGCTTGATGCATTGCCATTGGCCTGGCCAGATGCCTCCAACTGGTGCTGGAAAAGTCGTGGGCTCTCGCCAGAGTTGATCAAGCTGGCACGTACCGGCATCGAATCTCCCTTCTGGAGGGGTATATGGCAGCTGTTCGGGTTCGATCGCTGGCAACATGCACGAATGCTGCCCCGGGTGGCCGGTATGCTGCCCCCCGACCTGCCTCTACTGCCGGTGCCGCTCACTTTTCTGGCTTATCTTCAGCAAGCCCCGGTCTGGAGTTTGCCCTGGCGACAGGCAGAGCAAGCGCGCTGGACGGAACAATTTGCAGAGCAACTGGGTCATCAGATAGGCCTGCTACACCGTGAGACTGCCGACTGGTTCGGACACCCTTTGTCCGGACGGCATTCGCTTGACCTATGGCCAACAAGAGTTCGCAAGTTTTTGCAACAAGCGGATGCCCAGGCGCTTCAGGCGTTGGCTGACATCCCCCTTGCCTCGCCGAAGAGGGCGACATGGTGCCTGCCGGATCTGCGTGCTGACCAATTTCTCGAAAGCGCAACCGATGGGTTCTGGAGCGACTGGGAAGCATTGGTCATGGCGCCCATTGAGTTCGATTGGACACTATTGGAGTTGTTGCTGGTCAACAGCTCATTGCGACAATCCTTTTGTCGCGCTTATCAAAGATATGGGGCGATCCCCGATATTGAGTCATATCGTCTGCATCATCGCGGGATATTATGCTGTCTTGAGGTGTTTGGCCCGATGTCGTGGCCCCTGATGCGTGATCAGCCTGTCTGGCTGAATACTTGAACCGGCCAGGCTTCTGCGAACAACCAAAGTGAACAAAGATTGTGAGACGTGAGTGATTTCAACGGTCTTTTCCTGATCGGCGGCTTGCTGCTGACCCTGAGTATTCTGGCCAGCCGACTCTCGGCCAGAATGGGCATGCCCTTGTTACCCCTGTTTCTGGGTATCGGCATGCTGGCCGGGGTCGATGGTATAGGCGGGATCGATTTTCAGGACTACTCCCAGGCCTACCTGATCGGGCAGATGGCATTGGCCATGATTCTGCTGGACGGGGGGCTGCGCACCCGCATGAAGACCTTTCGTGTCGGGCTTCGACCTGCACTTTCTCTGGCCACACTGGGTGTCTTTATCACCAGCGGGCTAACAGGCCTGATTGCCATGTGGGTCTTCGATCTCAATCTGTTACAAGGATTACTGGTCGGAGCTATCGTGGGTTCAACCGATGCTGCAGCCGTTTTCTCGATGCTGGGCCGCCAGGGCATTCATCTCAATGAGCGCGTAGGTGCCACGCTTGAAATCGAGTCGGGTACCAATGATCCAATGGCGATTTTTCTGACGCTGTTGCTCTCTGAACTGCTGACGGGCACCGGCAGAGGTCTATCGGACAGCCTCTGGCTGTTCATCAGCCAGTTTGGAGTGGGCCTGGCAGTCGGTCTTGGGGGCGGCCTGCTACTGGCACGCTTGCTTAAATGGCTGGATCTCGCTCCCGGTCTTTATTCACTACTGACAGCTGCCATGGGATTTATCCTGTTTTCAGTGACCAACCTGCTGGGTGGTAGCGGATTTCTGGCCATTTACCTGGCAGGTCTGATGATCGGCAATACAAGGGGCCGTCATCTGGAGTTTATTCTTCCTGTTCATGATGGCCTGGCCTGGCTCAGTCAGATCGGTCTGTTTCTGACGCTGGGCTTACTGGTGACACCAAGCGAGATGATCGACTATGCGGCGCCGGGTATTCTGGTTGCTCTGACACTGATTTTCGTGGCCCGGCCACTGGCAGTACTGATCTGTCTGAAACCCTTTTTCGGCTTTCGCTGGCGAGAACTCTTTTTTATTGCCTGGGTAGGATTGCGCGGAGCGGTACCCATTGTGCTGGCCATTTTTCCTGTTATTGCCGGTGTCACAAATGCATCCCTTTATTTCAATATCGCCTTTTTTGTGGTCTTGATTTCACTGATGTTGCAAGGGACTACTCTGGGGCCTGTCGCACGCCGCCTGAAAGTAAGTCTGCCTCCCGCGACAGCTCCGGCCAGGCGGCAACTGCTGGGGATTCTGCCGGAAGATGACTATGAAATGTTCGTCTATCGAATCGAGAGCCAGCGGGTCGAGAACACCCCCTTGCGCATGTTGCGTTTTCCATCGGGGGCTACAATGGCTGCGCTGTTTCGCAACCATGAAATGATTCATCCCAAGGGCAGCACACGCCCTCAGGCGAAGGATGTCGCCTGTGTGATCGGGCGCACAGCAGATCTACCAGCGCTTAATCGGCTATTCAGCGGTGAGGCCGAACTCAAGCGAGAGCGTGACTTCTATGGCGCCTTTTCGCTTGAAGGGAGCGCCGCCATGTCAGATATCGCCGATGCCTACGGCCTTACGCTCTCACCCAATGAACGTGATAATACGCTAGGCGAGTTCATTTCTCGTCGGGTCGGTGGCAATCCGGTTGTGGGTGACGATATTGACTGGCACGGCATTCACTGGGTGGTACAGGAAGTGGAAGGGAATCAGGTATTGCGCGTAGGCCTCAGACTGCACGGCTGAAGTTCGCCATGCAGTCATGCGAACCTTCTGTAGCCCAAATTCTTTATGATGATGCCGGCTGAACTTTCTCGGGTTTCAGTACTGAAGCTCCGGTAATCGATTGACCTTCATAACGCAAGACACGAAAGCCTTGCTCCTGCAAGGGAAGCAGCAACATGACCTGTTGATTGATGGGTTCTACCAGCATCAGCAACTGTTGACCGGGGTACTGCTGCCCACCACTGATTCGAAAGACACTGCCAGTAGAGGGCTGAAATGTCTGCTCGTCATGAGCTTTCATATCTTCATTGGCCAGTTTTAACTGAAAGCTTTCAGGACTGAAGCGTGTAGGAGCATAAAGCGTCAGCTCCAATGGTTGGACCGGACATTTCGCACAATTCACCGTACCACTGACCTGGGCTGCCACCGGGGGCTGATCGGCATCCGGGGCGTGAGCAGTATCATGTTCAATCCCAGCACAACCACTTAATACCACCAGACTCAGCGCTGCAGTCATCAGGATAGGACGCATCGATTTTCTTCCAGGGTTCGGGCCTGACATGTGATCTCCGGCATTATGCCGGAGATCAGACTATAAAATGACTTGTTAAGCTTAGTTCATCATCTTCCAGAAATTGTCCTTGTTCCATGTAGAGGGTAATGGTTCGTCATCACTATCAAGCTGAATACGGTGTTCCTGATCGAGCAGGTTGCCCTGAGCATCGCACTCCTGAAACTCTCCTGCGTGCCCCGGACGATCACCAGGGCTGAACATCCTGCCTTCCTTGTGAAAGCCTTCACGGTTCATGTTGCCCTGGGTAAAGCCACGTCCTTTATCACCCGTCATATGCTCATCTCCCTGACTCGAATGGCTTTTCAAAGATTAGGCAAGAGAGGTTCTGGCTGCAATGCCTGGCTGCCCATTGGCATGGCGCTACCCGACAGCGCGCAAGGTCTCATGAGGCGTGCAAAGAGTAAAAGTATGGTTCATTTGATGCCAGGGGGATGACCGGGGCTATTCAAAATGCTAAAAGCGGTGTCAGACTATGTTAATCATAAGTTGTTAGACGTATCAGAGCGTGAACGTAATGCATCAGAGCCGAGATATGAAATATCCTGATCACTCCAGTTCCGATCCCCGTCAGCAACATGCGCATGGCGTTTTCGCGGCAACTTGCGACCGACATGCCATCATCGTGACTGCGCCATTCCATGACATCCGATACAGAAAGGAGAGAGGAGCGCTTTGTCAGCTCGAAGCAGGAGGTCACCAAGCGGGCAATTCCTGCAGGACACTTGCCCTCATGAATGGCACCAGGCGACCAGGTAGCGAAGATATCTTTGATGCCAGCCTGCAGTGTCCGGCATGTCAATGGGATGATTGTGTCTCACGCAGCGCGGACAATCGGGAATGGCACTGCTGGAACTGTGGACATACCGAAATACTGGTCTACTGAAGCTTGGCGGACCATCACACAGGTCCTTTTGTACAATAGCGTCGCAGGATACGACAAGGGCCCGCCATCACGACGAGCCCCTGCACAGTAATAAGCGAATCCGGGAGGTCGTCAGACCTCACTCTTCCATATAGTGTCCGCTGCCTGACCCGACCTTTAGCGCCCCAAGGACGAATACACCCATGACACTCATTGTTAAAACATAACCCGCCAGATAAATCATGCCCTGCAGCTCCCTGATCTACTTAATGGAACTGCTTACTCAGCGTCAGTATGCATTTATCAGTGACTGTTGGCTTTTAAGCAGACAGCACGAGTGTCATGCATATGTCAGACATTGAAAATGCTCCTTTTGGGGGAGAGCATTGTGTACTGCTTTCAAGTATTCAGACCGGGCAAGACTTTCTCTTCTGCAAGTCGCGCAAAAGACATTGCTTATTCCCTGCGAGCATGAACAGGAAGCTTACGCACAGCTTGACGGCATATTGACCGGAAACAGGATATCCATCAATTTGATAGGCAGAAACAACAGGCGGGAACGGCAAAAGCAAATTATCTGTCACAGTCTTGCTGGTAACGGCTTGTCTGGGCAGGAAACCGGATTTTCACCAGTACTGGCAGGAATGAAAAGGTGGCGGAGGGACAGGGATTCGAACCCTGGAGGGGCGTTAACCCCTGCCGGTTTTCAAGACCGGTGCAATTGACCACTCTGCCATCCCTCCGGCTCACGGCGAGCAATCATACCAGCCACAAGCATTCCGTCAAGGTGATGTCTTGCGGAGTCCATGGGGAGTCTGCATGCTGTGCACCCGCCGGGTCCGATTCAGGGTATTGAAGGAGAGCTGTAATGGCCAATAGAACCTACGATGTTTCGCAGACAAGCACTGCTTCGCTGTCGAATCACAAGGTATTGCGTAATACCTACATGCTGCTGTCGATGACGTTGCTCGTCTCGGCTGCTTCAGCATGGGGCGCCATGGCAATGGGTGTAGGTCAGATGAATATCTTCATCTTTATGATCGGCGCCTATGGATTGATGTTTCTGGTCCACAAGTGCAAGGACTCTGCTGCCGGCCTGGCTGCCATTTTTGCCTTTACGGCCTTCATGGGATTCACGCTCGGGCCAATGCTCAATCTTTACCTTTCCCTCCCCAACGGTGGTCAGATCGTGGGGCTGGCTCTGGGAATGACCGGGTTGACCTTTGTGGGGCTGTCTGCCGTGGCACTGGTCACTCGCAAGGATTTCAGCTTTCTCGGTAACTTCATCATGGCAGGCGCCATTGTGCTTGTCCTGGCCATGGTGGCGGCCATGATCTTCCAGATTGAAGCCCTGGCACTGGCCGTCTCGGCAGGATTTGTGCTGTTCGCTTCAGCCATGATCCTGTTTGAAACCAGCCGTATCGTTCATGGCGGCGAAACCAATTACATTATTGCCACCATCTCTCTATATGTCGCCATCTACAATCTTTTCGTGAGTCTGCTGTCGATTCTCGGTGTCATGTCTGACGACTGAGCGGCTGCAACCAGGTAGCGAACGGAGTAATCTGATGGCCCCGTGCCCGCCAGGGTGCGGGGTCATTGTGTCAGGGAGATGCCTCAACGATGAATTATGCCTTGCTGGTACTGGGAGGCCCTTATAGCCAACAGGCAGCTCATTCGGCGTTGCGCTTTGCCATGGCGCTACCGCAACGCGGTCATCGTGTGGGCACCGTCTTTTTTTATCATGAGGGTGTCTACAACGCTGCCAGGTTGATGACACCTCCACGAGATGAGCCGCACCTGTTGAACCATTGGCGTGAGCTCCATGATCAACAGCAAACGCAGTTATTCGTTTGTGTCGCTTCGGCACTCAGGCGCGGTCTTCTGGATACACGCGAAGCGCAACGCCATGACATGAATATCCATACCCTGGAACCTCCTTTTGAATTGACCGGGCTTGGGCAGCTGATCGAAATCGGCCTGAGCCACGACCGCTTCCTGACCTTTGCTCCCTGAGAATATTCATGATGAGTGAACAGCGGATTCTGATCATCGTTCGTCATCCTCCGATCGGCTCAAGCTGGGTGCGAGAAGCGCTTGAAGCGGCACTTGTCGGCGCCGCACTTGGCCAGTCCATCTCGTTGCTGTTCATGGGGGAGGGAGTATTGGCGCTATTGCCGGATCAGCAAACCGGACCATTGGGCCAGAAAGGTACAGGCGCCATGATCGACGTGCTGCCCTTGTATGACATTGAGCAGATCCATGTTGATCAGGAGTCTCTTGAACGATTGGGACTCCGGCAGGAGCAGTTGAATTGTGAAACACGTCTGGCGAGTCCAGTCAATCTGATCACACAACATGACCTGGTACTGAATTTCTAATGAGTCGATCATGATGGCAGACACTATCCAACTGCCGGCCATTTCTTCCGGAGCGACACTGCATTTGCTCAATCGTGCTACTCATGCGCATGGCACATGGGAAGAGATGATGCGGGCACTGGGAGAGCAGGATCCGGTACTGCTGATTGAAGATGGCGTCACCAGTCTCATCCGTCCTCCGAAAGCTCTGATGGCACTGGGAGAGCGCCTTTATGTCCTTGAGGAGGATCTGCAGGCCCGCGGCGTGACATCATTACTTTTCGAGATCGGCGCCCAGCGCATTGACATGCAGGGGTTCGTGCTTCTGACCGAACGTTGTGAACGTATCATCAGCTGGTTCTGAATATGGTGGATAATAAACAACAGATCGACATCAATGGTTGCCAAATTCTGCTCGATCAGGAAGGTTATCTGATTGACCCGAAAGACTGGACGACGGCTATCGCCGAAGCGCTGGCCGAACAGGAAGGGCGCATACTGGATGAACGTCACTGGGCCATTATCACATTGGTGCGGGAGTTCTATGAACGCTATGAGATGGCCCCCGCCATGCGCCCGCTGGTCAAACTGGTACGTCAGACACTTGGCGAAGAGCAGGGACAGTCGATCTATCTGATGAAGCTGTTTCCGGAGAGTCCGGCACGTGTAGTCGCGCGTCTTGCCGGTCTGCCAAAGCCAACCAATTGTCTTTAATGGTGCTGGATATGATGTCTCAGGGCTGGCTCGGGAGCAGCGCATGAATTTTCTTGCTCATGCGGCACTGGCTGAATCCGGTAGTGACGATTTTCTCTTTGGCAATCTGATCGCGGACGGTATCCGTGGCAGTCATCTGAACGATTGGCCAGAAGCTGTTGTGCAGGGGATCCGCTATCACCGTTATGTGGATGCCACTATTGATCGGCATCCGGCCACTCTGGCACTCAGAAGACGCATTACTGGCCCGGAACGTCGGGTAGCAGGCATTGCCTTCGATCTTCTGTGGGATCATTTCCTGGCCCGGGATTGCATCCATGAACCAGACGGGCGCGCTCTGATCGCCCGCAGTTATCAGGTGCTCGAAAAAAGGCAGGAAAAAGTACCTGCACGGCTGACCAATACCGTTGCACTACTATGCCAGCATGACTGGTTGTCACGTTATTCCGATTTCGAGTTCACCTGTCAGGCAATTAGTGGAGTAGGTGAACGCCTGACAGGCATTAATCGACTCGCAAGGCTGATCCCCTGGGTTCGTAGTCACTATCCTGTATTGGCGACTACCTTTCGGGAGGTGTGGCCGGATATGTTGGCATTGCGCCAGGAAGCAGAGATCATTCCTGCTCCAATACGTAGCGCGCGTTGAGGGGCTGAACCGGACGTGCCATATCAGCATCAAACCATTGTCGATAGCGTTTGATCTGATCCCTGGAAGCCTGTATGGGCATTTTCATGACCCACCAGCGTACCCCTTCGGTGCAGGGGGGCGTTGTCAGTGACCCATTGTATGTCCAGCCATCTCGCTGCCCGGGCAACAGTTGCGAAGGTAGCATCTCACCCGTCAGGGTCATCGAGCGATCCACACCGGGTACTCGGCTCCAGATGCGATCAATGACGCTGGAGGCACTACCAGGCTCGACCAGTACCGCCATCACCAGTGAGTGATCTGTTTCATCGGTATGGATAAAGTCGATTTCCATGGCCGAACGTTGACCGTCGACACTATGCTGGGCAGGTGCATGAAATTCGATGCGTGTCAGGGCGTAAGTGTGCCCATCCAGGGTGACCGTGTTATCTGCCGGACCTTCGACCACCAGACCAGTACTTTCCCTGCGAACGATCAGTAGCGGCTGAGCATAATCTATTTTGGGAGTGGGCAGTTCGGAAACCGATAGCGCTTGCCCGAGCTCGACTGGTGACTGATTGCTGCCGGTACCGCAGGTCTCATAATTGGGGTTGATGGTAGACCAGTTTTCAGGGCCGGTGTCACCGGCCCAGGACCATTCACGAACCTGTGGCGCATTTTCTGCGGCCATGCCGGGTAGTGCCATCATCCCCAGAACACCAAAAGTCATCAGTTGCCGCGCTCTGGCCATCATGAAGTTGCTCCGTCGGCTGCTCGTTCGAATATGGTTGAACGTCCTGGCATTTCAGGGTTGCAAACGCAGGACATCGATCATGTCACCCTGAGCAATGTCACGCCACGCCGGGATGACTGCCAGAGCATCAGCCTGAACACAGGAACGCAATACGGATGAATCCTGATCAGCGAAAGCATAGGCCACCAGTTGGTCATTCTCTGTTGTCAGGGAGACCCGCATGTAATTGGCACGCCGCTCGGTACGAGTTTCGAAACCGGCGCGTACACGCAATGCCGGCAGAGAAGCCTGGGCGGGGCACTGTTGCAGAGCTCCCATCAGCGGGCGCAGAAAAAGCCATGCACCGACATAACTTGATACGGGATTACCGGCCAATCCTACGAATCGTGTCAGACCGCCCGCCCTGTTATGAATACGCCCCAGTGCCAGCGGCTTGCCAGGTTTGATTGATAATCGCCATAAATCGAGTGTTCCCAGCTGTTGCAGGGCAGCACGCACATGATCCTCTTCGCCTATCGAGACACCCCCGATGGTAATGACAACATCGGATATGCTGGCTGCATCAGCCAACGCAGCTACGGTCGCCTCACGATCATCCCTGACGTGATGTGCAGCAATCACCTCGGCACCAAACTCGCTCAGCAACGCGTGCAACATCGGCGAATTGGAATTATGGATCTGGCCGGGCGATAACGGCGTACCGGGTGGCACCAGCTCATCACCGGTAGATAGTAGAGAAACTCTGGGGCGGCGACGCACGGGTACCGTGGCATACCCCTGGCTGGCCAGAAATCCGATAGCGGCGGCATTCAGTCGTATGCCGGCTTCCAGCAGGGTTTCACCCCGCTGCATTTCCCTGCCACGTCGCCTGACACTATTCCCCCTTGTCAGTGGGCCGGGGATGATGGCGCCCTCGGATGTTTCCTCGACCACTTCCTGACGCACCACACTGTCAGCCCCTTCAGGCAGCACCGCACCCGTAAAAATACGTGCACAACATCCGGGCGCCAGCGGTTGCGGCGCATGACCTGCTGGAACGCGCTGTGTAATGGGGAGAGTGCGGCCGGCATCGGCCGCACGTAGTGCATAGCCATCCATGGCACTGTTATCCGCTGGAGGCGTATCCATTAGAGCCGGTAGCGTGCTGGCAAGAATGCGGCCATGTGCCATCGCCAGCTCGATAGACTCGCTCTCCACAGCAGTGACGCCCTCCAGCATGGCTGCCAGCGCTGTCTCCAGGTCATGCAGACCTTCACTCACTCCTTCAACCATGCTGGGTCCGTCCAGGGATAATCAGATTGGCAAAATTGCAGGGCTGGTGACGCGAGTCGAGCTGTTCATGCAGGATACGCGTCCAACCAGTGCGACAGGCACCGGTAGAGCCGGGGAGACAGAAGATCATGGTGTTATTGGCCATGCCGGCCAGTGCTCGGCTCTGAACAGTTGAACTGCCCACATCATCAAAGGAGAGTTGGCGGAAAAGCTCTCCAAACCCTTCAACGGGATGGTCAAAAAGCACACGCACGGCTTCCGGCGTCGAGTCTCTTCCGGTATAGCCGGTCCCCCCCGTCGTCAAAATGACCTGAACGGCGGGGTCAGCAATCCAGTCTGCGACCCGCGCCCTGATTCTGTAAGGATCATCCGGGATGATTTCACGTCGCTCCAATCGATGACCATCCTGTTCAAGCTGATCAATCAACAGCCTTCCGGACCGGTCGGTATCGATGGTTCGGGTGTCGGAGATGGTCAGTACGGCTATCGATAAAGGAATGAATGCGGCATCCGATGTACTCATTAGTGCGCTCCATTCTCTTCATGTTGAGCCTGTCGTGCCTTCAAAGCCGCCAGTTGCTCATCGGTAGGCGGTTGCTGATACAGGTTTTTCCATTGCTGATAAGGCATGCCGTAGACGTATTCACGTGCCGTTTCATAATCAAGTTCAACACCACGATCTTCAGCGGCGGCTACCAGCCATTTGGAAAGGCAGTTACGGCAGAAATCAGCCAGAATCATCAGGTCGATGTTCTGTACATCCTTGTTGGTGTCCAGATGCGACAGCAATTGCCGAAAAGCCGCGGCTTCCAATTCGGTGCGGGTAGCGTTATCCAGATGTTGCATGATTGGCTCCATGGAGATGGCACTGGATTTCCAGAGTCTATTCAGGAGTGTGACAAAAGCTTTGGCAAGTTCAATGAAATCAGCCAGAAGGCGAATCAATCAGCATCAGTACATACTGATAGTACAACGGCGTCTTCAGGACTGATCGACACCTTGGCGTGTCCCATGCTGCTGTCGAAATACAGGCTATCACCACACTCCAGCTGCAAGGGTTCTTCTCCTTCGCAATACAACAGTATGGCGCCTTCCAGCACCAGTAGAAATTCCTCGCCACCATGACGTACCCAGTCGGGGAATTCCTTGATATCCCGAGCCCGAACCACGGTCTTGAAAGGAACCATGTGCTTGTGCTGGATGCGACTGGCCAGAAGTTCATGTTCGTAAGTCGGTGTTGGATGCCGATGACCATCCCCTGCACGGTTCAGTTCACGACGACCGGCATTGCGAGGAGGGCTCAGAGGCTGTCGCAACAGTTGGGGAAGATTGATGCCAAGACCAGTGACCAGCTTTTGAACTACGGTAAAGGTGGGTGAAAGCTGATCGTTTTCGATTTTCGAGAGGGTAGAGCGCGCCACTCCGGTACGCTGGCGTACATCCTCCAGCGTCCAGCGCCTGGCCAGCCGAAAGGCGCGAAGGCGTTCGCCGAGCTGCAGAGGCTCAACCAGATCTTTCGGATGGGCCATCAGGTCCGAAGATGAGGTCGATTCGTTGGTATCACTCATGAAATTATCGGCTGCAGGGATATGATAGCCATCGTGACATACTCGGGATAAGTCGCCCAGTTGATCGGATCAGCTCGCAGGTGACCAGGGCAGGTCAATCAGTGCCGCCAGATGAGCTTCCACGCCCTCCGCCAGAGCATTCATGTCATAACCGCCCTCCAGCACCGAAAGCAATCGGCCTTCACTGTATTCACGCGCCAGGGCAACAAGCAGACGTGAGATTCGATGATAATCCATACCGGTCAAATTCAGGCCGCCCAGAGGATCATCGCGATGGGCATCGAAACCGGCACTGATGCAGATCAACTGAGGTCGGTGTCGCTCGATTGCGGGAAGCCATTGCCGTTCGATACAACGCAGCAGGTCATCACCATTGCTACCGAGCGGAAGCGGTGTATTGATGACATTTGAAGAGGGCGCCTGATGGTAACGTTGTGGAAAGAGACCCTCCTGAAAACTGGAGCAGATCAGCACCTGTGAATCATGCTGAAAAATATCGATGGTTCCGTTGCATTGGTGGACATCGAAATCAAGGATGGCGATGCGTTCGACGCCATAAACAGTACGTGCATAGGCGGCAGCAATGGCCACATTATTGAGCAGACAGAACCCCATGGCACCGGTACGTTCCGCATGGTGCCCGGGGGGGCGTACTGCACAGAACACATTGTCTGCCTGCCCCCGATAAAGCTGATCGATACCGCGGGTAGCAGCGCCGGCTGCCATGCGGGCAGCCTCAATACTCCAGGGGGTCAACAGCGTATCGGATGTCAGCTCTGTCAACTCTCCTTCATGAGAAGGCGTATAATGCTGCAGCTGATGCCAGTGGTCCAACGAGTGCACCTCGAGGATCTGCTCTTCGGTCGCTGGTCGTGCCGAGAACTGCACGGTGTGGTGGAGCAGGCCGCTGGCATTAAGACGCTGCTCAATGGTAGCAAGACGTTCCGGACTCTCCGGGTGCCCGGCTCCCATGTGATGCCTGACATGCTGACGGTCACTGATCCATGATGTGATCATGCTGGCTCTCCCTCGATATTTATCGTCAGTCCTCGTTTACCGGAACAGGCAACATTTTACCGATTTCTGCGGGGTGGTGATCCTCAGCTCATGGCGACATACTGACAGAGTATGCGCTTAACGCCGAGCGAGGGGAGCAATGGGCACCCGATTTCTGCGCTATTTCTTTGAACCCCGATCCCTGGTGGTCGTCGGTCCAGTGGCCGAAGATGATGCCACGGCCAATACCATCATCCTCAATCTGGTCGAAGCCGGTTTCCGGGGCCAACTATATGCTGTTTCTCTTGATCAGCAGCGCCTGCCTGAAGGCATTACCGGGTATGAAGCCCTGGATCAGTTACCTTCCACGCCTGATCTCGCCGTTGTCTGTGCCCCCATAGAAAAGGTTGAAGACACTCTAAGCCGACTCGGAGAGCATGACATTCGGGCGGCGATCGTGCTTTCGGGGCCGCCCCGAGAGGATGATCCGCAATGCTATCCGCGGATCCTGAAAGCTGCACTGAATGCCGGCGTGCGAGTACTGGGGCCGGAATGCCGAGGATTGGCAGTCCCGGCACGTCGACTCAATGCCACTTATGCCACCACCGCGCTCGAACATGGGCGAGTCGCCTATCTCGGTCAGTCCGGCATGCTCGGTAGTGCCATGATCGACTGGGCCGCTGGTCGTGGTCTGGGACTGTCGCACCTGGTTACCCTGGGTGAAAGCATTGATGTTCGCTTGCCGGATCTGATCGACTATCTCAATAACCATCAGGGAAGTGCCCGGGCATTGATTGTCCATGTCGAATATATCTTCGACGCCATGCATTTCATGACCGCACTACGTGAAGCTTCCAGAAGACGGCTGGTACTGGCCATCAAAAGCGGTCGAACCTCACGGACCGAGACTGCATCGATCGCAGCGACACCGGGTATTGAACACCGGGACCGAATTTTTGATGCTGCATTGGCCAGATCCGGCGTCGTACGTGTCTCCGATAGCGATGAGTTGTTTGAAGCACTTGAAGCTCTCAGTCGTCCGCGTGCCCGGCCACGAGGCCCTCGACTGGCGATTATCGCCAATGGTCTGGGACCCGCCATGCTCGCCCTTGATCGCCTGTTCGAGCAGGGCGGCAAAGTCGCCGAATTCAGCGAAACCACTCAAGCGTTGCTTGGGGTAGAGGGGCTGGATCACAGTCTCCCGGGACGCAATCCGGTTGATCTGGGCAGCGATGCCTCGCCGCAGCGCTTTGTACGGGCACTGGAAATTCTGGCGGCTGATGACGGCGTGGACGCCATTCTTCTGATCCATGCACCAACACGCATGGCGCCCTCGCTTGTACTGGCCGAAGCCGTGATCGAATTCTGGCGACATGCCAACGTAACGTTGTTTACCAGCTGGATGGGGCTGGCCACTGCGCGTCCGGCCAGGGATGCCTGTCATCGGGCTGGGCTGGCCACGCATGTCTCGCCTGAAAAGGCAGTCCGCGCCTTCATGCTCAACATTGAGTATCAACAGGTGCAATCCCTGCTATACCAGACACCGCCGGCACTGGCATTTGATACCTCGGAGATGGTACGACAGCGCTGTCACGAACTGATTGATGATGCCCATCATCGAGGCCGGGATCGCCTGACCCATGAAGAAACTGCCATGGCATTAAGTGCTTATGGGATAGAAACGGCACCTGCCATTTATGTGCAGACAGGCGAGGAGGGGCGTCAGCGATTCCATGAACTCGATCATCCTGTAGCGCTCAAAGCCATTCATCGCAGCAATTGCCAGCCTTTCCGACCTGATCGCCGTCCTGGCCGCCCTGCACCCGACCTGCTACAGGATATTGAAACGCCCGAAGCAGTGGCAGAGGGGATGCAGTTATTGGCGGAGCGAATCGAGAATTCGGCGCCCGGCGAGAATATCTATAGTTTTTGCATGCAACCCATGCAGCGCGGCAAGCAGTCCCTGCAACTGGCTGTCGGTATTAGCCGGGATGCCGTATTCGGTCCCATTATTCTGTTTGGCCTGGGAGGGTATCGGGCTGACGTCATGAGTGACCGTTGTATTGCCCTGCCTCCCCTGAACATGAATCTCGCACATCATCTGATCGAATCATCCCATGCGGCCCGACTGATACGGGAACAGTCGCCGGAGCCGGAGCGTGATTTCGAACGTCTGGCCATATTACTGACCCGTCTCTCCCAGATGTGTACCGACCTACCCGAATTGCGTTGTCTGGAAATCAATCCACTGCTGCTCAACCGTGATCAGCTGCTGGCTGTGGATTTTGCCCTTGACCTTGGCCCTCCAGCTCACCATGCCATCATGCCCTATCCGGAAGAACTGACAGAGTGCGTCCGGCTGCGCAATGGCTGGCAGGTCATGTTGCGTCCGGTAAGGGGGGAGGATGCAGAACTCATTCGCGAATTCCATACCCACCTCTCGGAAGAGAGCATTCGCTATCGCTATTTTCATCACAAGGCCACGCTCAGTGAACGTGAACTCGCTGAACTGACCCAGCTCAATTATGACCGGCAAATGGCCTTCCTGGCAGAATATCATTCGCCAGAGAGTGAGAAGCGCATGTTGGGTATCAGCCGAGTCTGGAATGATCCTGACAATATCCGTACCGAATTCGCCATCATCATCCGTGACGATCTGCAGGGGCTTGGGCTTGGCCAGCTATTGATGGAGAAACTGATCGCCTATTGCCGCAGTGTTGGAACGCTGGAGATGGTTGGCCAGGTACGAGCCGATAACCGTGGGATGCGACATCTGGTTGAAAAGCTGGGTTTCCGGGTGCGTCTGATCCCTGAAGAACAGATGCTGGAGCTTTCGCTTCGGCTCAATGAACCTCGAAGTGATTGGCAGCGCCATCGACTTGAAAACCTGAACGATTGACTTCTGAAGCATGTTATATCCTGCAGCAGGATGTTAACGTGCGATAACATAATCTTGTGTTATCGTTGATCATCATGAGATGACAACGTATGATCCATTACGAATTATAATCAAAGAATACAGTCGACTAGAGCCATACGTTATGGATCACGTAACGTGACTTATAGCTTGCTACTGTCGTAACAACCCATCCCATCGGGATGATTGGATCGGATAACACATGAGTGACAACAACGCCGTAAAGATTCAGGTGCGAGGGCTGAGCAAGGTCTTTGGGCAGCATCCGAAAAAGGCACTCGAGCTTCGCGATCAGGGGCTTGATCGCGCCCAGATCCGGGAAAAGACCGGTCAGACGCTGGGCTTGTCCAACATCGAATTTGATGTTCGCGAGGGCGAATTGCTCGTCATCATGGGGCTTTCCGGATCAGGCAAATCGACCCTGATCCGCTGTCTGAATCGGTTGATTGAACCGACGGAAGGCCAGATCATCATTGACGGCGAAAATATTCCGGAGCTGGATGACAAGGCACTTTTACAGTGTCGCCGTCGCCATTTTTCGATGGTATTTCAGAACTTCGCGCTTTTCCCTCATCGTACGGTACAGGCCAATGCCGAATTCGGTCTGGAAATACGCGGTGTCGATCGGGAAGAACGTCAGCGCCGTGCCGTTGAGGCGCTCAGACAGGTAGGACTGGAAGGCTGGGAGCAGGCCATGCCACGTCAGCTTTCCGGAGGGATGCTGCAGCGTGTTGGACTGGCAAGAGCGCTGGCCAATGATGCCAGCGTACTGCTCATGGATGAGGCCTTTTCGGCGCTTGACCCACTGATTCGCAATGACATGCAGCAGGAGTTGCTTCAACTCCAGCATCGCATGCGCAAGACCACCATCTTCATTACCCATGATCTGGATGAGGCGTTGAGCATTGGTGATCGCATCATTTTGCTCAAGGATGGTGAAATCGTTCAGATCGGCACGCCCGAGCATATCCTTACACAGCCTGCCAATGATTATGTGCGCCGTTTCATCGAAGGAGTAGACATGTCGCGGGTGCTGACGGCTGCTTCCGCCATGCACCCGGTACGCGCTACCGTCAGACTCGGTGAAGGCCCTCGAACCGCGTTGCATCGCATGCGCGAAAACGGGCTTGATTCCATTTATGTCATTGATCGCGATCGCCGTTTGATGGGCATTGTCGAAGCCGAAGATGTGGATCAGGCCGCTCGGCAGGGAAGGGATACCATCGACGATCTGATCGTGACCGATTCTCCGAAGGTGGCTCCCGATGAGCCGCTGAACAATCTGTTCGCGATGTTCCAGCAGCGCAGCTATCCAATTGCCGTGGTCGATGAGGAAGGGCGTCTCAAGGGCGTCGTCGTCAAGGGTTCGGTACTGGCCGAGCTCGCAGAAACCTCAACACCGCAGCAGACAGGCGAGTCATCCGGACATCCACAGTCCGATGCGACGCAGGAGGGAGAAAAGGCATGAACTTCACGATTCCAGCCATCCCGCTGGGCGATTGGATCGAGGGCGGCCTCGACTTCCTCACCGGACATTATTCCAACGTGACTCGCGGCATTTCAGCCGTTACTCAGACGGGTATCAGTGGTCTCAATGATGGACTCATGTGGCTGCCCCCCTGGGCACTGATCATTGTGATTGCACTGCTGAGCTGGCGACTCTCGGGCACCAGGCTGGCCATTTTCTCCATCCTGGGACTGGGCCTGATCTGGAATCTGGGATTATGGGACCCGATGATCGAGTCCTTCACCCTGGTGGTTATCGCGACATTCGTGGCTGTGATCATTGCCCTGCCACTAGGCATCCTGGCTGCACTTTCGGAACGTTTTTATCGGGTCATCATGCCGATACTTGACTTCATGCAGACCATGCCTGCCTTTGTTTATCTGATTCCGGCCATTCCGTTTTTCGGTATCGGCTCGGTCTCCGCGATCTTCGCAACCGTCATTTTTTCGATGCCACCCGCTATTCGCTTTACCACATTGGGCATCCGCCAGGTACCCGTGGAACTGATTGAAGCTGCAGACGCCTATGGCGCCACCAAATCCCAGAAGCTGATCAAGCTCCAGTTACCGCTTTCGCTGCCAACCATCATGGCAGGCATCAACCAGACCATTATGCTGGCGCTCTCGATGGTGGTCATTGCTGCCATGATCGGGGCCAACGGTCTGGGTAGTGAAGTCTGGCGAGCCATTCAGAGGCTGCAACCCGGTGCAGGTTTCGAAGCCGGTATCGCAGTCGTCATCCTGGCCATGCTGCTTGATCGTCTGACTCAGACACTTCGTGGCAAGCCGGAATAAGCAGGTGATTTTCAGGTAGTGATACCTGTCCGTTTCGGTGGCAGGACTTCGCCTGCCACCGGGAGCGCCCTGATTCAGTACGGGGCGTGTCATGCCAATGACACATCTGTAACGCAGGAGAGGGCAAGATAATGACGCAACGAACTGGTAATACAAAGCTGCGCACAGCCGTGACCGCCGCCATGGGTGGCATGATGCTGGGTGCCGGTCTGATCAGCGCTCCCGCCATGGCAGCAGACGGCGGGGACAAGGGAGACGTAACGCTCGCTTACGTGGAGTGGTCTTCCGAAGTAGCCTCTACCAATGTAGTGCGCGCAGTGCTTGAGCAGCAGGGTTATAACGTTAATATCTCCTCATTGTCGGCTGCCGCGATGTGGCAGGCGGTTGCATATGGCGATGCCGATGCCATGGTTTCGGCCTGGTTGCCTACCACGCACGCCGATTATTACTCGAAACTCAAGGATCGGGTGGAAAATCTTGGCGCTAATCTGGAAGGCACCAAACTGGGGCTGGTCGTTCCCGAATATGTAAGCGATGTCTCCACGATCAGTGATCTCGAAGATCATGCTGACGAGTTCAATGACAAGATCACCGGCATTGACCCCGGCGCAGGCATCATGTCCAAGACTGAAGATGCCATCGATGCTTATGGGCTTTCGAACATGTCTCTGACGTCCGGTAGTGGTGCGACCATGACTGCGGCTCTGGACAGTGCCATCAAGAACAAGGAACCCATTGTCGTTACCGGATGGACGCCTCACTGGATGTTCTCGCGTTACGATCTCAAATATCTGGATGATCCCAAAAAAGTGTATGGCGGTGCCGAGGAAATCGACACGATCGCACGCAAGGGGCTGAAACAGGATATGCCAGGCGCCTACTGCATTCTCGACAACTTCAAGTGGACCCCCGAACAAATGGGTGAAGTCATGCTCATGAATCGAAAAGATGGTAGCGACCCTTACCAGGACGCCAAAAAATGGGTCCAGAATCACGAAGATGTCGTCAACCAGTGGACCAGGGGCTGTGATAGCTGATAACAGTTCGCCATGATCGGAAAACCCGGCGTTAGCCGGGTTTTTTCATGAATGGATGCTCAGGGCGCCAGACGCACCTTTTGCCATCTCTGCTCTCGTTCAAACCAGCGATAGCGTACCCGGTCATGTAGGCGACTTGGCTGGCCCTGCCAGAACTCGATCATGACCGGCCGTATCCGATAGCCGCCCCAGTGTGCAGGACGCTCGACCTCTTCATGGCCATACGCCTTCTCAAAGCGCAGCCGGCGGTCCTCAAGCCATTGGCGATCGGGAATCTCAACACTCTGCTGGGAAATCCAGGCGCCAAGCTGACTGGCTCTCGGGCGAGAATGAAAATAGTGATCGGACTGTTCGGCACTGATTTGCTCGACGCCGCCCTCGATACGCACCTGGCGCTGCTGGGTTGGCCACCAGAACACCAGTGCGGCATGCGGCATATTGGCGAGTTCGCTACCTTTCTGACTCTGGTAGCTGGTATAGAAAACAAAGCCCGCTTCATCGAATCCCTTCAGCAGCACAATACGCGCATGGGGCATGCCGCTGCTGTCGGCAGTCGCCAATGTCATGACATTGCCATCATTACCATCGCTTTCCAGTGCTGCATTCAGCCATTCGGAAAACAGTGGAAAAGGCGCTTCCGGAGTTGTGGTCGGATCCAGTGCTTCGCCGTGGTAATCGCGACGAACGTCGCCGATCTCGCTGGTCATGTTGCCCTGTCCTCGCTTACCTGGATGCCTGTGCATCACGGATGTTATAGGTATGTCGACTCGCTGATGGACACATACTACCGCTCGCGTGACACGCTATCGAGCCCCTGCCGACGCAGCTGTCGAGCGATACACAGGGCCGTTACGGCCAATATCAACCCTGCCAGTATTTCCATACCGGCCAGCCACCATAAAACGGGAAGTCTCAGCAATGCAGCACCTTGCCCTGCGCCCAGCAGCCCAATAAAGGCCAGCCAGAAATATCCTTTCGGTCTGCTGGCAAGCAGGGCAGGAACAATCAGCAACAGGGGCAGTAACCGCACCATCATGGGCAACAGGGGTGCCTGATAGTACTCATGTAGAAGCAGGCCTCCCAACAGCACCAGTAGCGTCAACGCCCCCCAGCTTAGCCAGGCAACGCGTAGCAGGCCCGTTCGAATGACCGCTTTTGCAGCTCGGGCGCTCATGAGCTGAATATCCATTCAGTCATGATGCAGGGCATCCAGTGCCAGAGCCAGCCGGCCCAGACGACGTCCCTGAAAACGAATCAGAGCCTGTTCGTGAGTATCGAGCGCACGATCATTGTTGGGTCCGGCATAATGGCTGCCGCCATAGGGCGTGCCACCAGTCGTCGTCTGGAACATTTCATCAGCACTGTATGGGATGCCGGCGTAAACCATCCCATGGTGCAGCAACGGGTTGACCATCGAGAGCAGGGTGCTTTCCTGACCACCATGGATACTGGAAGTGGAGGTAAAGGCTGTTGCGGGCTTATCGATCAAGGCACCGTTCATCCACAAAGTACTGGTCGAATCGAGAAAATACTTGAGGGCGGCTGCCATGTTACCGAAACGGGTCGGACTGCCCAGCGCCAGACCGCTACAATAACGAAGGTCATCGAGTGAAGCATATACAGGCCCTTCGGCCGGAATATCCTCGGCCACTGCTGCACATTCGGGCGACACCGCTGGCACGGTGCGCAAACGTGCGCCAATACCATCGACTTCCTCGATACCGGCTACCATTTGCTCGGCAAGCTGACGCGTAGCGCCGGAACGCGAATAGTAGAGGACCAGAATATAGGGGAGAGTCATGACATTTCCTTGCAGCGTCGCTTAACGTTACCCATACAGTTGGCGCCAGCGAAAAAAGTGGATTGCACGGTGTGATCCATGTGCGGCAGATGCCGGAACGCCCGTAACAGTTCATTCTAGAGTGGCTTATGCAGATACCACAACTTGCCAATCTGCCGCGGCCGGCACGCATGATCGCCGTCCTTCGCGAACTGATCAAACGCTTCAATCGCCATGATGGGCAGAAGACAGCTGCTTCACTGACTTATACAACGCTGTTTGCGGTCGTACCGCTGACCACCGTGCTGTATGCCATGCTGGCTGCAGTGCCTGAATTTCAGGGTGTCGGAGAAAAGATGCAGGGCTATCTTTTCCAGCAGTTCGTGCCTGCCACTGGTGAAGTGGTACTCAATACCCTGCGCAACTTTACAACGCAGGCACGCAATCTGACCGCTGTAGGTGCGCTGTTCCTGTTCGTCACTTCACTGCTGATGATGATCACGGTCGAGAAAGCCTTCAATAACATCTGGCAGGTACCGGACAATCGCAAGGGCATCGCCAGTTTCCTGCTCTACTGGGCTGTGCTGACACTGGGCCCGATTCTTGTGGGAACCGGCTTTGTGCTCTCCTCCTACCTGATGTCACTGACCTTTGTCAGTAATGCAGCGTCATGGTTTGGTGGCGGCAAATTTCTGCTTCGACTGTTGCCACCGTTATTGAGCTTTCTGGCCTTTCTTTTTCTCTATATGGCCGTTCCCAACTACCGGGTCCGCATGCGTCACGCTGCCGGAGGCGCTTTGCTGGTGTCACTGCTACTGGAGCTCGCGAAGCTCGGTTTCTCTCTTTATGTCGCCAACTTTCCCTCCTACCAGGTCATTTACGGTGCTTTTGCAGCTGTCCCCCTGTTTTTACTCTGGATTTATCTTTCCTGGGCCATTGTACTGCTGGGGGCTGAAGTCTCCGCCTGGCTCGGCGAAACCCAACGGGCTGATTGGCGCCACTGGGCAATGTATTGGCAGGGCCTGGGCGTACTGATGCTTCTGGACAGAGCGCATCAGGAAGGGCGCGGAGCAATCAGCGCTGCCAAACTGCGACGCTTGCTGGGGGGCAGGGCGAGAACCCTGCTGGTCCTTCTCGAAGAAGCCGGCTGGGCAGTACCCACGGAAGAAGGCAACTGGGTGCTGGCTCATTCGCTGTCGACCCTGACCCTCTGGGAATATAATCGCAGAATGCCGGGTTCTGTACCCGATACCGGGCAGCCTCCCGAAGCACTGCAGGAAGTTTATCGTGTTTTACAACAGGCCTGCGAATGTCAGAAGGCAGCGCTTGATCGGCCCTTGCGGACCCTGTTTCACGATGTCGATCCTGAACAGTGGATGTCGGCGCGTCCCGAGCGCTCGTTTTACAAGAACGCTCGTTGACGGGGTGGTCGTATAATTGTCACGGAATTGGGCATAATGATTGGCAAGCAATAATGGTCCCGGTATTCAGGAAAGCCGGGGTTCGTTGAGGAGGCGCTGCAATGACTGCCGAACGCGACGACGAGCAGTTGTTTTCCAAAGCCATGGCGGATGTCATTCCGCTGAGCAAGGGACACGACAAGGCTGATGCCAAATCTCTACCTGGAGAGCCGACCGAAGCACAATTGGCTCGCCGGCATCGTGCCCAGGATGGAGAAGAGGAAAGTAATTTTCTATCCGATGATTTTATAGAACTGCTACCGCCCCAGGACCCGATCGAGTTTCGTCGCGATGGAATTCAGACCGGAGTGATCGAACGGCTTCGTCATGGTGAATACGCCATCGAATCTCGGCTGCATCTACAGCGTCGTCCGGTGCGAGAGTGCCGTAGCGAACTTTTCAGATTCATCCGGGAGGCGCATCGCCAGGGGCTGCGCAGTGTGATGGTGGTGCATGGTCGAGGCCGCAGTGATGACAGCCACTCCAATATCGTGCGTTCTCATGTAGCGCGGTGGCTTACCCAGTTCGAGGAAGTGCAGGCTTATACCAGTGCTCAGCCTCATCATGGCAGCATTGGTGCCACTTACGTCATGTTGCGCAAATCGGAACGGGCCAGACAACGCAACCGTGAACGACATCAGAAACGAGGCAATGGATAAAGACCTTGTTGCCTCATGAGCCAGCACGCCCCCGGTGGCCATCAGGCCAACGGGGGCATGTTCGTTATATGGGAGGGCGCTGAGTTTCAGGCAGTTTGAGGCTCAGGGTCGTAGGAAAGATTGGACGACAACCAGCGCTCCAGCGTGGCAAGGGGCATACCCTTGCGAGCAGCCAGCGCCTCGACC
The DNA here is from genome assembly GCF_008247605.1 of Kushneria phosphatilytica. NCBI lineage: Bacteria > Pseudomonadati > Pseudomonadota > Gammaproteobacteria > Oceanospirillales > Halomonadaceae > Kushneria > Kushneria phosphatilytica. The sequence continues at coordinate 1,771,290 of NZ_CP043420.1, forward strand.
TGATCGCGCGAAATCCGGCCAGTGGCAAAATACTTCGCGCCCGGATGAGAGAAATACCAGCCCGATACTGCCGCCGCCGGCCACATGGCGAAGTTCTCGGTCAGCGTCAGCCCGGCATTGTGTTCGGCATCCAGCATTTCGAACAGGGTGGTCTTCTCGGTATGATCGGGGCAGGCTGGATAACCGGGAGCCGGCCGGATTCCCCGGTACTTTTCGCCGATCAGTTCATCATTGTCGAGTGTTTCTTCCGGATCGTAGCCCCAGAATTCCTTGCGCACCCGCTCATGAAGGCGCTCGGCAAAGGCTTCCGCCAAGCGGTCCGCCAGTGCTTTCACCATGATGGCATTATAATCGTCGCCAGCCTCTTCGTATGCACGGGCCAGTTCATCAGCACCATGACCGGTTGTCACGGCAAAGGCACCGATCCAGTCCTCGCGATGGCTCTCCAGTGGGGCCACAAAATCCGCCAGGCTATAGCAGATACCTTCACGTCCCTTGCTGCTTTGTTGGCGCACGTGATGCAGCCGATGGATTACGTCGCAACGCTTGTCATCAGCATAAACTTCGATTGTATCCTGATCGACGGTATTGGCTGGCCAGAAACCGATAACCCCACGAGCAGTGATGCGCTTTTCATCTACCAGCCGCTTGAGCATGCGTTGTGCATCCTGGTAAAGATTGCGTGCCGCTTCTCCGACTATGTCATCTTCCAGAATCTTCGGAAATTTACCGGAGAGCTGCCATGTCATGAAGAATGGCGTCCAGTCTATGCGTTCAACCAGCTCTTCAAGACTGTAGTTTTCAAATACCTTCAAACCGGTAAAGGTGGGGCGCGGGGGCACATAGTTGTGCCAGTCGCCATCGAAGGCCTTTTCACAGGCCTCGAGATAACTCATGTCGGCCGCCTTGGGGCGACGCTTGCTGTGCCGTTCGCGCACCTTCTCGTAGTCGGCACGAATCTCTGCCACATAGGCTTCCCGCAGGCCCGTCGACAGCAAACGACTGGCTACTCCAACGGCGCGCGAAGCATCCGTTACGTAAACCACCGGATGCGTATAATTCGGTTCGATTTTCACCGCAGTGTGCGCCTTGGAGGTCGTTGCTCCTCCAATCAATAGCGGCACATCAAATCCCTGGCGCTCCATTTCCTGAGCGACACCGACCATTTCATCCAGCGAGGGGGTAATCAGCCCCGAGAGACCGATAATATCGGCATGCTGCTCACGGGCAGTGGCGAGAATCTTCTCGGTGGGCACCATCACACCAAGATCGATCACTTCGTAGTTGTTGCACTGCAGCACCACACCCACGATGTTCTTGCCGATGTCATGCACATCGCCCTTGACCGTGGCCAACACGATTCGACCCTTGCTCTGGGTATCATCGCTCTTTTCTGCTTCGATGTAAGGAATCAGATGAGCCACGGCCTGCTTCATGACACGGGCAGACTTGACCACCTGAGGAAGAAACATTTTGCCGTCGCCGAACAGATCGCCGACAACATTCATACCATCCATCAAGGGCCCCTCGATCACCTCGATGGGCCGCTCGGCTCGCTGCCTGGCTTCTTCGGCATCCTCGGTAATGTATTGGGTAATGCCCTTGACCAGCGCATGTTCGATACGCTTTTCGACTACCCAGCTACGCCACTCGAGATCTTCCTTTTTCGATCCACTGCTGCCATCGCCACGATACTGTTCAGCGATCTCGAGCAAGCGCTCGGTGGCATCCTCGCGGCGATTGAGCACCACGTCCTCGACCGCCTCGCGCAGTTCTTTCGGGAGATCGTCGTAAACTGCCAGCTGACCGGCATTGACGATGCCCATGGTCAGGCCTGCATGAATGGCATGATAGAGAAAGACGGCGTGAATCGCCTCGCGGACCGGATTGTTTCCTCGAAATGAGAAGGAAACGTTGGAGACGCCGCCGGAAACCATGGCGTGGGGCAGGTGAGTGGTAATCCAGCGGGTTGCCTCGATGAAATCAACCGCGTAATTATTATGCTCCTCGATCCCGGTGGCTATGGCAAAGATATTGGGATCAAAGATGATATCTTCGGCCGGGTAGCCGATGTCATCCACCAGCAGACGGTAGGCACGCTCGCTGATCTCGGTTTTTCGCTGAAAGGTGTCCGCCTGTCCTGCTTCATCAAAAGCCATCACCACAATGGCCGCACCATGACGCCGACATTCGTTGGCCTGGTGACGAAACTGCTCTTCACCTTCCTTGAGTGAGATCGAATTGACGATGGCCTTGCCCTGAATGCATTTAAGCCCGGCCTCGACGATCTCCCATTTGGAAGAGTCGACCATGATGGGGACTCGCGAGATATCGGGTTCGCCCGCTACCAGATTGAGAAAATGCACCATCGCATTACGCGAATCGAGCATCCCTTCATCCATATTGATATCGATGACCTGGGCGCCGTTCTCTACCTGTTCCAGTGCGACTTCCAGCGCAGTCGTGTAGTCCTCTTCCTTGATCAGCCGCTTGAAGCGCGCCGAACCGGTAACGTTGGTCCGTTCACCGACATTAACGAATAGAGAATCGCTCTTGATGTTGAAGGGCTCGAGACCGGAGAGCCGACAGGCCGGTTCGATTTCGGGAATCTCGCGCGGTTTGAGCCCTGACATGGCACCACTGATGGCAGCGATATGTTCAGGTGTCGTACCGCAACAGCCACCGATGATGTTGACCAGCCCCTTTTCACCGAACTCTCGTACGATCGTCGCCATTTCATTCGGTGACTGGTCATACTCGCCGAACTCATTGGGCAATCCCGCATTGGGGTGCGCACTGACGAAGGTCGCGGCGCAACGCCCCAGCTCAGCCAGATAAGGGCGCAGATCCTCGGCGCCCAGTGCACAGTTGAGTCCCACCGAAAGGGGACGGGCGTGGCGCACCGAATTCCAGAAGGCTTCGGTCGTCTGCCCTGAAAGCGTACGCCCCGAAGCATCGGTAATGGTCCCCGAAATCATCAGAGGCACCTGACGGCCCATCCGCTCGAAAAGCACATCCAGGGCGTAGATGGCAGCCTTGGCGTTCAGCGTGTCGAAGATCGTTTCAATCAGGAGCAGGTCACTGCCACCTTCGATCAGAGCCTCGGCCGCCTCCAGATAATTATCGACCAGCTCATCGAAGGTGATGTTGCGTTTGGCGGGATCATTGACATCCGGGGATAGAGAAGCCGTTCGACTGGTCGGGCCCAGAACACCTGCCACATAGCGGGGGATACCGGTACTGGTAGCTATTTCGTCACAGATTTCACGAGCCAGTCGAGCAGCTTCCCGATTGAGCTCCGGTACCAGTGATTCCATACCATAATCGGATTGTGAGAGCCGGGTGCTATTGAACGTGTTGGTTTCGACAATATCAGCACCTGCTTCAAGGTACTCCCGATGCAGCTGCTTGATTGCCTCAGGCTGAGTCAACACCAGCAGATCATTGTTACCCTGAAGATCGATTTGCCAATCGATGAAACGCTCACCCCGGAAGTCTGCTTCCGAAAAGCGCTGGTTCTGAATCATGGTACCCATGCCGCCATCCAGAATCAGGATGCGCTGGGACAGGGACTGCGAAAGCGATTCCGGGACAACACTCATTGGCAGCAGTAACTCCTACGGTTCCAAAACGATCATGGCGGTTACCGCAGGGGGTATCCGCAACCGAGCGTAGACTTTAGCAGATGTCCTTGAATGGATGGACCGGACGTCATTGCGCTTTTTTCATATCCCGAGTGAATTACCTGGGATTTGTACCGGTAACGCGATTGACTTACCATTGAGGAAAGTTCCGTTCTCACGAGGCCGGCGATGAGTCAGATCATTGAAATTACCGATAGCGCTCAGGAGTATCTCGCCGAGCTGCTAGCAAAACAGGATGTCGAAGGCATCGGTGTCAGGGTGTTCATCACCCAACCCGGTACCCCCTATGCTGAAACCTGCCTGGCCTATTGCCGCCCGGGTGAGGAAGAAGCTACGGATGAAGTTGTTGAACTGTCGCGTTTCAACGTGTACATCGAACAGAATAGTGCCCCCTTTCTCGAAGACGCCGTAGTCGATTTCAACGCGGATCGTATGGGCGGGCAGCTGACCATCAAGGCGCCCAACGCCAAGATGCCGCAGGTCAGCGAAGACAGCCCACTGGAAGATCGGGTCAATTATATTCTGTTCAGCGAGATCAACCCCGGTCTGGCCGCACATGGCGGTGAAATCCGCCTGATTCAGCTGACCGATGATAATGTGGCTGTTCTCCAGTTTGGAGGCGGGTGCCAGGGTTGCGCCGCTGTAGACGTCACCCTTAAGCAGGGCGTTGAACGCACTCTGATCGAGCGTATTCCCGAACTGACCGCCATTCGCGATGTGACCGATCACTCTGATACGACCAACGCTTACTACTAAGCAATCGTTTCGTACACTCGCTGACAAGCGATGGATGTGTTTGACAGGAGGGCCGGCTCGCCATGAGCCGGCCCTCCTGTTTTTCAATTACACGATATCGTCAGTAAACGAAGGGCGGCATGGGCGCTCGCGACAGGCGCTCCTGTAACACCCTGATTTCCGTGCGCAGTCGCGTCATCTCCTGCTCGTTTTCGGTGATTTCACCACTGAGTCGCTCTTCGCGCGCATGGCTTTCCTGTAACGCCTTTTCGGACTGTTTGATCTGGCTGGAAAGCTCGCGAGTCTTGCGCTCTTCTTCCTGCAGTGCACGGCGCTGCTCTTCGACCTGGGCTGTCATCTTCTCGATGCGCTCTTCGAGCTGCTCCTGACGTCGGCGGGATTGCTTTTCAGCCTCCTGCTTTTCGTGTCGAGCGCTATCCAGCAGCTGCATCAGTCGATTCTCTGCTGTCTCATGCCGACTTTCTTCCTGAGCAAGGCGCTTGCGGTGATTCTGCTCTGCCTGCTCGATGGTCTGCTGATGCTCGCGCTCCTGACGCTCCCGCTCCTCACTGAGCGCTTCAATCTGGGCATCACGCATGGCCAGGCGCTGCTCGCGGTCTTCACACTGCGAACGCAGCTGTGCCAGTTCGCTTTCCTGCCGGGCAAGCGCTGTGGTCTTTTCTTCCAGCCGTGCTTCGTTAGCGTCAAAGCGTTCTCCCAGTGCCTGCAACCGCTGCTCGGCGTCTTCGGCAAGACGCTGGGCGATACGGGTTTCCTCACGGCACTGCTGGATATCCTCATCTGCCTGGCGACGGTAGAAAGAGAGTGCTTCGTGCGCCTCCTCCTGTGCCTGTTGCCAAAGGCCATAAAGCGCTTCCTGGAGCCTTTCCGGGATAGCCTGGGGGAGAGGCGTATCACGATTTTCTTCACGTCGGGTACGCCACTCACGCAGGTGATCACTGATAGTAGTGAAGCTGCCGGTTCCCAATACCTCACGTATACGTTGAACACTGGGCGTATCACCACGCTGAATCAGCGTTTCGATTGCCCGCTGGACATCCTGGTATTGCACGCCATTACGCGCCATGACGCCTCCGCCGTTCCCTGTTGGCCACTTTCCGCGGTCTGAGTGAGCCCCTCGGTCTTCATCAGGGGCTCAAGCAGGATAGTGGGGTTTTCGTGTTCTGCCAATATTACATTTTACGTAAACGTAATTATACATATGATTGGATCGATAAATTCATGATTACGAGTCTTATCTTGAATATATACGTAACGCATGCTGAAATTACCACACGCCAATCGGTTAGAAAGAGGTGAGATGGAGGGACACAGCAGGGATAACGATACCGACACTGCATTAGCAGCACCTGGGCAGGCAGTAGAACGCCAGATTACAGGCCCGCCCTCTGCGCTTGAGCAGGCGCATATTATTGCCGGCAGTGATGCTGAAGCCGTGGCACAGTGGCTTGCGGAATACCGGCAAAGCCCACGGACCTTTCGCCATTACCGCAAGGAGAGCGAGCGGTTGCTACTGTGGCTCGAGAAAAGAGGGCAGCATCTGAATGAACTGCGCCGGGATGAGCTTGATGCCTTCGAAGCCTTTCTCGCCGATCCTCAGCCCAGGCAACACTGGATAGGCCCACCCCGACCGCGTCACAGCCCGGAGTGGCGTCCATTTCGACAACCGTTATCCGCAGCCAGCCGTCGACAGTCACTGGTTATCCTGCAGGGCATGATGAGCTGGCTGGTTGAAGCCGGGTGGCTGACCCACAATCCTTTCAGGCTGATGCGCAACAAGCGCCAGCGCATGGATAATCGTCATGAGCGGGTTGAGCGCTATCTGGAGCGGCCCCTGTGGCAATGGTTCTGGGGGTATCTGGACACACCGGAAGTCGAACAGAGCAGGCGCCAGCACTATGAGAGGGCACGTCTGCGTTTCATCTTCGCCTTCGCTTACCTGTTGGGACCACGGATCAGCGAGATGGCCGCTGCACGCATGAACGACTTCATGCAAAGGGAAGGACAGTGGTGGTGGCAGGTCACGGGCAAGGGCGGGCGTACCAGTCGCATCCCTGTTACGCCGGCGTTAATGGACGCACTGATCGAATGGCGAAAAGTACTGAAGCTGTCGGAGTTGCCACAGCCGGAAGAAGCGACGCCCCTGATCAGAGCACTTGATGGCCAGCGAGGCATTACGGATAACCAGCTCTATCGGCTGATTCGAGCTACCTTTTCCCGGGCGGCGGAAGCACTGGCAGGCGATCATGCAACGTCATTTTCCGAGACAGAACGTTCACGGATGGTCGTCCAGCTGCGTCAGGCAACACCTCACTGGCTGCGTCACACGGCCATCACCCATCAGGCACAACAGGGGGTAGAGCTACGCTACCTCGCCAGTACGGCGCGGCATGCCCGACTGGAAACCACAGCACGTTACCTGCATGAGGAAGATCGTGAATGGCACGCTCAGATGCAGCGCCACACTCTGCCATCCATCACCGACGATGAGGGTAATGACGCGTTATAATGAGCCGTTCACCATTTCAGGAGGCGGAATGACCCCGCAACAGGAGCAAGCCGAACTCATCGACGAGTTCAACATGTTCGACAACTGGATGGACCGCTACCAGTACATCATCGACATGGGTCGTCAACTTCCGGAATTCCCGGAGGAGTGGAAAAACGATCAGACCCGGATCGAAGGCTGCCAGTCCAGAGTCTGGATGCATCATGAGCGTCAGGGAGAGCAACTCCATTTTCAGGCTGCTTCCGATGCTGCCATCGTCTCTGGCCTGATCGCCGTACTGATGCGTATTTATAATGATCGCACTCCTGGCGAAATTCTGGAGACTTCCACGGACTTTTTGGGCGAACTGGGGCTGGATAAGCATCTCTCGCCAACACGCAGCAACGGTCTGCATGCCATGCTGGAACGTATCTATACCACTGCCCAGCGCCACGTCTGAGCAAGTGGGCAACGACATTCAATCGCGCCGGTCGCGAGGTGGGGGGACCGGATCAACGCCGCCTTCATGCCAGGGGTGACAGCGGCTGATTCGGCGCAATGCCAGCCAACTGCCACGGCATACGCCATGAGCCTGAAGAGCTTCAACGGTGTATTGCGAGCAGGATGGCCAGAAGCGGCAGCGGGGCCCCATTAACGGGCTGATACCATACTGATAGAGTCGAACAACGCCTACCAGCAGCAGGATAACTCCTCGCCGTATCAGCCCGGCGCACCTGCGAAGCAGGCTACTTCGAGTTGCCATAAAGGATCTCGGGATCCACCAGCGGCGCGTCAACGACTTCACCCTTCTCATGGGTAAGCCGCGTATAGAAGCAGCTGCGTCGCCCGGTATGGCAGGCCGCACCCTGCTGATCCACCAGCAGCAGCAGGGTATCGCCATCACAGTCGAGCCGCATTTCGATCAATCGCTGCTGCTGGCCCGAGGATTCTCCCTTGCGCCAGGGACGATTGCGCGAGCGCGACCAGTAGCAGACACGCCCGGTCGATAGCGTTTCATGCAGAGTCGCCTCATTCATCCAGGCCATCATCAGCACCTCGCCACTGTCATGCTGCTGAGCAATAGCCGGTACCAGCCCCAGATCATTCCATTTCATGTTTTCCAGCAGATGGGGCAGTTGTACCGTTGTACCCGGTGAGGCAGTTTCCAGCTCTCGGAATAATTCAGCTCCATGACTCATGATTGGCTCCGCTCGGATTTGGAAATTGCCTGACGACGTCTGATCATTCGATGCAGGCGATGGCCGGCCAACGAGACGATATAACCGATGCCGGTCAGCAGTACGATAGTAGCCCCCGCAGGCAGATCGACCTGCCACGCCACCCCCAGGCCAGCGCTGATGAAAGCCATGCTCACCAGTGAAGCCACCAGCATCATTCCGGCCAGCGAACGCACATGGTGTCCCGCCAGTGCCGCGGGCAGCGTCAGCAAGGCGATCACCATGATCAGCCCTACCGCTTGCAACAGTAACACCACGGTGATGGCGACCAGACATAGCAGCAGCAGATAGAGCGCTCGGGTCGGTATACCGCGTAACCGGGTGAACTCCTCATCGAAGATCACGGCCACCATTGGTCGATGTATCAGCCAGAGAATGACCGCCAGTCCGGCCACAATACAGCCCAGCCCAACTACCATAGCGTGGGTCGACAGCATCAGGTTGCCGAATAGAAGGCTCATCAGATCGCTGCGATAGCCTGGGGTCTGGCTGATGAATAAAAGCCCGACGGCCATGCCGATCGCCCAGAAAGCGCTGATTAATGTATCTTCCTGATCAATACCACTGAGACTGATGCAGCCAATCAGTAATGCAGCGATGATGGCGCAGACAAAGGCACCAACCAGCGGGGCACCCCCCAGAAAGGACGCGATTCCCAGACCGGCTAGTACTGTATGGGCAATACCACCGGCCATGTAGCCAATGCGCTTGACCACGACATAAGGGCCGATCAGCCCGCCGGCAACGCCAGCCAGAATTCCTACCAGCAAGGCCTGCTGCAGAAAGGGCTGCTCAAGCAGGGCGGCAAAAAAATCCATGATATGAACTCAATGATGATGGTGCACCATGCGCACCTGCTGACCGTAAAGCTGGGCAATGGTGTCAGCCGTAATGGGCTCGGCCGTATGATCGACCAGGGTGCGGTTGAGGCAAACCACACGATCGACATGATCGCTGACGAAGCCGAGATCGTGTGAAATCAGCACAATGGTCATGTCCTGGCGAAGGCGAGCAAACAGATCGAAAAGCGCGCGCTCCCCATCGGTATCAACGCTTGCCGTGGGCTCATCGAGAAGCAGGATGGAAGGCTGACAGGCGAGGGCCCGGGCGATCAGCACACGCTGCATCTGACCACCGGAGAGTCCCTCGATGCGCCGATGACGAAGCGATTCGATCTCGAGGGTAGCCAGAACGCCATCCACGGCCCGCCGATCGCGCCGTCGCCACGGCCCCCACCAGCGTCCATGGCCCAGTTGTCCCATCAGCACTACATCTTCCACCGAAATCGGGAAGGAGCGGGTAAAGCGAGTGAATTGAGGCACGTAACCCACCGAGTGCGCTGCCTGCCGCGGTGAGCGCCCCAGCAGACGCACCTGACCGGTATCAGGACGCAGCAATCCCAGCATCAGTCTCAGCAGGGTGCTTTTGCCACCACCGTTGGGGCCGATCAGCCCCAGAAACTGCTTGTGAGGAACACTTAACGAGACATCCTCGAGAATCGACTGCCCCTCCAGGGCGAGGCTGACATGCTCCAGATCAATGGCGGACTCCATGCTACTGCTCTCCGTCAACGGTTCAGGAACGCCGATAAGTGAGACGCTGACCAGCCGGTACGCCGACCAGCTGCTGGCCATCCCATACACGCTGACCGTTGACAAACGTCGCCTCGATTCGCGCCCGGAAAGTCGTCCCCTCAAAGGGACTCCAGCCACACTTGTAGAGCAGGCTCTCTCTTTCAACATGGGTGTCGCGTGTCATATCAACCAGTACCAGATCGGCAAAACATCCTTCACGGATGAAACCGCGATCGGCCACTTCGAATCGACGCGCAACATTATGACTGGTCTTCTCGACGACGGTCTCCAGCGTAAAATTCCCCTGATGAACCTGCTCGAGCAGGGACAGCAGGGCGTGCTGAACCAGTGGCATGCCGGAAGGCGCAGCAAAATAGGAATTGTTTTTCTCACTCAGGGTATGCGGGGCATGGTCGGTCGCAACGATATCGATGCGGCCTTCATTGACCGCAGCACGGATGGCATCACGATCGGCAGGCGTCTTGATTGCCGGATTGCACTTGATGAAAGAACCCAGGTGATCATAGTCTTCGTCACTGAACCAGAGGTGATGCACACAGGCTTCTGCCGTGATCTGCTTGTTCTCCACCGGGCCAGGTTCGAAAAGAGCCATCTCTTCGGCCGTGGTGAGATGCAGAACATGCAGTCGGGTCCCGTGCCGACGTGCCAGGTCAACGGCCATGCCTGAACTCTTCAGGCAGGCTTCGCGCGAGCGGATTTCGCCATGCAGTCGAAAGGGAAGATCTTCACCGTAACGCTCCCGATACGCCTGCTCACGTGCCTGAACCATCGGCGTATCCTCGCAGTGCGTTACGACCGGGATGGATGCGTTGGCAAAAATCGATTCAAGTGTCTGCGGCGCATCTACCAGCATGTTACCGGTCGAAGCTCCCATGAAGATCTTGATGCCACAGGTCGTTGAAGGGTCCAGTGCCTTGATGGCTTCCAGATTGTCGTTACTGGCGCCGTGGTAGAAGGCGTAGTTGGCCCAGGCCCGCTCCCTGGCAAGCTCATATTTGGCTTCCAGAGTAGCTGCATCCAGCGTCGGTGGCCTGACATTGGGCATTTCCATGAAACTGGTAATACCACCTGCTACTGCGGCAGCCGACTCGCTGGCCATATCGGCCTTGTGGGTCAGTCCCGGCTCACGAAAATGCACCTGATCGTCCATCATACCAGGCAACAGATGCCGACCATTGGCATCCAGCGTTTCTCGTGCCGGCTGATCGATGTGTGATGCCAGGCGTTCAATACGGCCATCCCGGATACCTACATCCAGGGTCTGTACCTGACCCTCATTGACCACGCGGGCGTTGGTAATCAGCAGATCCAGCACGCCAAACCTCCTAACTGAATGTTATATTATAACTTTTAAAACCGAAAAAACAGCTGTCTGACATGATAAGGAGCTATTCCCGGCACTCATGGCAAAGACCTGACAGTTCAATGGTCTGGCGCTCAATCCGGAAATCATGGCGAGCTGCAATCTGCTCAAGCAGATTGACGACCTCATGCTCATGCAGTTCTTCCACGCGCCCACAATGGCGACAGATCATCAGTTGGAAGCCGCGCGCATGCTCCGGACAGGGGCAGGCAATATAAGCGTTGCGAGACTCTATACGATGAATCAGTCCCTGTTCGCTCAAAAAATCAAGCGCCCGGTAAACCGTGGGAGGCCTGGCTGAAGCATGCTCGTTCGACAGCCGATCCAGCAGTTCATAGGCCTTGAGCCCACCCGGACTGTCGCTGATCATTTCAAAGACACGTCGACGAATCGGGGTGAAACGAGAGCCATTATCCTGGCAGCGCTGTTCGGCTATTCGGACCAGAGTATCCGTATCGCTCATAATCACTCATCACAGAAGGGCCACCCGACACATGCACGGTGAGCATGAATTCTATCATACAGCACCGACTCTTCGGCTTCGATGCGACTGATCGGCTGGAAGCGGGGCCAGACTCGAAATTGAGCAGGTGAGCTCAACCACTGCACCGGAGAGTCAGCTGGCGAGGCACTTCATTGTCTGTCATCCGGCAGGGAATCACGTATGGCGCGTTGAGCCGCGCCCGGATCGGTGATCCGTTCGATTTCCAGGCGAAACAGCTGGCCATCATAAAGGAATGTGCGCGCTACACGATGCCGATCATGGAGCAAGAGCCTGACCAGCACCGAGAGGGTATCCGGTAGTTTTTGCTGTCGGTTTTCCTGCATCATGATGACACCTCCCGCGTTCGTTAAGCTGTCATGCAATGGACTCGGCTCCTGAATAAAAGACAGGTTTGCTCCCCGGGCCGGTCCGAACCTGCTCCGTTACAGCATGCAGCATGATGGTCTTGATGCGCTTGCTGCTGTGCCGGTTCTGTTATTGTTATCTACCAGTTTTGACATCACGACTATCAGTAAAGCAATCAGGGCCGACCTTGATTTGAGACAAAAGCGCTTTCGGTCACAGCGACGGAGCGGAGTTGATGGGGATCGCGCAAACACTACTGGGTGATGTCGGAAGCCAGCGATGGCATATCCCTGGGGGTTGCTGGTAAATGTAAAACAGGCTCAGCGTGATAGTGCCGGGCTTGTCATCGCGCGCCTGTCAAAATACACGGGAGTGGACACGCCAGTGAGTTCAACACTGGCCAAACGCTGCATTTAACATAATATATATTATGCGAAATAGAACAGCAGCTTACCTGACGCATTTGCTCCAGCAAGCCCTGGCATCTGATGTCCGGTCCATAGAGCATGTTTTACTCTGATACCTGACGAGCCATCTCATCAGGAGCTTTCGCATGTCACAGACCCATGAAGCATCACATGAAATAACGCTTCGCTTTCTCGCCGAGCCCAATGAAGTCAATTTCGGTGGCAAGGTCCATGGCGGTACCGTCATGCGCTGGATTGACCACGCCGGCTATACCTGCGCCTCGGGATGGAGTGGTCATTACTGCGTCACCATCTATGTCAGTGGTATTCGCTTTCTTTCGCCTATCGCCATTGGCGACCTGGTGGATGTACATGCCCAGCTGCTGTATACGGGTCGCAGCAGCATGCATATCGGTGTCGATGTCCGGGCGCGCAACCCGCGCGGTGCCAAAAGCCGTCTGACGACACACTGTATCGTGGTGTTCGTAGCCCTGGATGAGAGTGGTAACAAGGTAGAAGTTCCTCATTGGGAACCGGGTACCGAACGGGAAAAAGCCATGCAGGCTTATGCCATGCGCCTGATTGAGCTGCGCGAAACCATCCAGGAAGAGATGTCGGAATTCCTGACTGATGATTCGGGTATTGTTCCGGGCAATTGATCATGTATCACGACATCAGGCCGCATGAAAGCGGCCTGAGAAAGGTTCAAAACCCTTCGAATCAATCTTCGGGCGGTGCGTAGGAGCCATCTGCCTGGTGCACTTCCCGACCGGTCAACGGCGGATTGAAAACGCAGGCTACCGTCATGCCCTGCTCCTTGCCGCGCAGCCAATGTTCATCATGCTGATCAAGCAGGTACATATCACCAGCGCGAATGGTGTATTTCTTGCCATCGGCAATGGTCTCCACTTCACCTTCACCTTCATAGCAGAAAACTGCTTCGATATGGTGCTTATAGTGAATGTGCGTTTCCGTGCCGGGCCGAATGCGTGTGATATTGAAAGAAAAACCACACTTGTCATCTTCCAGCATCAATCGAGTGCTATCCCAGTTACCGTTCTCCGCTTCGACAAAACGGTCCGTCTTGCGGCACTCTTCCAGATTACGCACGATCATATTGCTTCCTCACTTGCTGCTGTCGGTATCAGGGGCTCGCCAGGAACCCGATAATCGGAAAAAAAGTGCCGGCTGAAACCGGCACTTCATCAGCTTGAATCGCCTGCAGTATCAGCTGCCTACAACTTCCCGGACACTGGCTTCGAGCATGTCGAGGCCTGCGTTGAGCTCTTCATCAGTAATCGTTAGCGGGCAAAGGCACTTGACTACTTCGCCTGCCTGACCACTGGTTTCAATCACCAGGCCGCGCTCGAAAGCGCCATGGGTGATGCGATCGGCCAGATCACCGTTATCAACGTCAAGGCCTCGCATCAGGCCACGGCCACGCTCACTGGCGTTATGGCCAGCCTGATTGAGCATTTCAGCCATCTGCGCAAAGCGCTCACGCACGATTTCACCCTTGCGCTGCACTTCGCGCTCGAATTTGTCGTCGCTCCAGTATTGGCGTAGCGCTTCGGCCGCCGTCACCATCGCCAGATTATGGCCGCGGAAAGTGCCGTTATATTGACCAGGCTGCCAGATATCCAGATCGCGTCGCATCATCAGCATGGCGAACGGCAGACCATAGCCGGACAGCGATTTCGAATTGGTCACCATGTCCGGCTTGATACCGGCATGTTCAAAGCTGAAGAACTTGCCGGTTCGCCCACAGCCCGCCTGGATATCGTCGGCAATAAACAGAATGTCGCGCTGCTTGCAGATATCGTAAAGACGCTTGAGCCAGGCGTCGGAAGCGGTATTGATACCGCCCTCACCCTGAACGACTTCGACAATGACCGCTGCCGGATGATCCAGCCCGCTGGAACCATCATCAAGGGCTTTCTCGATGTAATCCAGCGTATCAACGCCCTCGCCCATATAGCCGTCATAAGGCATGAACTGTGCGCCTACAGCCGGAACACCAAGATTGTTGCGGAACTTGGCGTTACCGGTTGTCGCCAGTGCTCCCATGGTGACGCCATGGAAACCATTGGTGAACGACAGGATATTGTGCCGGCCGGTCACCTTGCGAGCCAGGCGAATGGCAGCCTCGACAGCGTTGGTGCCCGTCGGACCCGGCAGCTGAATCTTGTAGTCCAGCCCGCGCGGCTCAAGAATCAGCTGTTCGAGCGTACGATAGAAATCCTGTTTGGCATCCGTCCAGAAATCGAGTCCATGAACGATTCCATCCCGTTCGATGTACTCCAGCAGTTTGCCTTTCAGATTCGGGTTGTTATGGCCGTAGTTGAGCGTGCCGGCACCCGCGAGAAAATCGATGTATTCAGTGCCATCGGTCGTCCAGAGCTTTGCCCCCTGAGCCCGATCAAAAATCGTCGGGAAGGATCGGGAATAGGTACGAACCTCGGATTCAATGTGTTCGAAAAACTGGGTATCCATTTGACGTACAGCTCCCGTTTTCAGATGTTTTGAGGATCGAACGGTCCAATGCGGACCAGATTTTCCGGATCGTGCTCACCGCCGAGCTGCTCTTCAGAGAAATACTCTCGACTGTTGAGCGGTGCCTGCCAGCGCTGGGCGAGACGGCGAAACAATCCCCATGAAGCTTCGTTATCCGGCGTAATGGTCGTTTCCAGATGACGAACATCAGCCTGATGTTCGCGTTTGAGTACCGCCTCCACCAGGCGTCGTGCCATGCCCTTGCCACGCGCCTTTTCGCCTACGGCAACCTGCCAAAGGAAGTAAGTGTCCGGGGCATTGGTTTTCACATAGCCCGAAACAAAACCGACAATTTCGCCGTCAGTAGTGGTGGCTACTGCGCAACGATCACGAAACTGGGTTGCCAGAAGGAGATAGGCGTAGGCCGAATTGACGTCCAATGGTGGACAGGATTTGATCAGTTCATAGATACCCCACCCGTCATCCGTACTGGGGGGTCGGATGAAAAGCGGGATGTCGCCTTCGACCATGGACTCTGCCATGACCTGATGTGCCATCTCCGAAGACGATGTAAATGTCTGATTGGGTGTACTCATGAACACTTCGCTATCGGCGAATTAGTTAATAACCATAACAACGCCCGGGATTTTGCGCAAACCCTTGTTTTATCGAAACCCACAATTCCCATAACCTTTATTTATGGGAAGATATGGCGCTGCGACGATTGGCAAATGCCCTCGGTAACCACTGAATGCATGGCTATGCCATGACAATATAGTCAGTCTTGTCGAATTCAGCCCGGGAAATCCCGGCCAGGCAGACGTGGATGTATGCCACCCTGATGAAAAGACATGAAAAAAAGGCAGGGTGCCAGGCGCCCTGCCTTTCGGATCATGCTGCTCTCTGCCCTGATGCGTTCAGGTGCGTGTTACCTGCCTCAGTGTCACGAATTCTTCAGCACTGGTGGGATGCACACCAACCGTCGCATCGAAATCATGCTTGGTCAGACCGGCCCGCACGGCAATCGCCAGACCCTGAATCAGCTCACCGGCTTCCTCGCCCACCATGTGGGCACCAAGTACACGGTCACTGTAATCATCGACGATCAGTTTCATCAGACAGCGTTCGTCGCTACCCGAAAGAGTATGGCGCATGGGACGGAAATTCGTCGTATAGACACGGATCTGCTCATGCTGCTCACGCGCTTCTTCTTCGCTCAATCCCACCGTACCGATGTTGGGATGGCAGAAAACCGCCGTAGCGACGCTGTCATAGTCGATGGGCTCAGCTTCGCCTGAGCCGAAATGAAGCTCTACCAGCCTCATGGCATCTTCAAGAGCTACTGGCGTAAGCTCCGGACCTTCAGTGATGTCTCCCAGCGCCAGGATGGAAGGTGTAGCGGTCTGATAGCGATCGTCTACACGCAGCTTGCCGTTGGTTTCGAATTCTACCTCGACATTTTCCAGCCCGAGTCCCTCGAAACGTGGGCGCCGCCCCGTAGCCCCCAGCACTACATCCACTTCAAGGGTCTTACCATTACTGAGCGTGACGTCATAGACGTTATCCCGCGCCTCAACCTGATCAATAGTGGTTTCGAAGTGCAGGTTGACGCCTTTCTTGAGCATCTCGTCACGGGTGAACTCACGGATCTCGTAGTCGAAGCCGCGCAGGAATAACGGGCCGCGGTAGACCAGGTGGGTCTCGGCGCCAAGCCCATTGAAGATACTGGCAAACTCGACGGCAATATAGCCGCCCCCCATTACCAGAAAACGTTTGGGGAAGCGCTCGAGGTTGAAGATACGATCGGAATCGAGCAAATGATCGCGACCTTCAAACTCGGGGATCCAGGGTTGCCCACCGGTGGCAATCAGAATTCGCTCTGCACTATAACGCTGACCGTTGATTTCGATCCCGTGCGCATCGACGATTTGTGCACGACCTCGGATCAACTCGACGCCGGCATTAACCAGCAGCTTCTCGTAGATGCCATTGAGACGCTCGATTTCACGGGTCTTGTTATCGCGCAACGTAGGCCAGTGAAACGTCGGAGCCTGCTCGAATTGCCAACCAAAGCCGGCACTATCGTGAAAGGCATCAGAGAAATGAGCAGCATATGAATACAGTTTCTTGGGTACACAGCCGACATTGACGCAGGTGCCGCCCAGATGGCGATCTTCGGCAATGGCAACACGCTTGCCATGCTGCGCTGCCGTTCGGGCCGCACGCACTCCTCCGGAGCCCGCACCAATGACAAACAGATCGAAATCATGATCCGACACGCTGATCTCCCGCTATCAGTTGCATGCAATAATGAGTTTGAAATGTCTCCAGGCTTTCATGCATGGAGACGAAACATGGGTGCCTCAATGTTATCAGGGCGCACCAGGTTACGTGGGCAGCCTTGACGCATCAGGGCGGTCGGATGATAGTAGCTGACGCCAATTGTCATAGCGGAGCTCAGTCTCAGTCTCATGCACTTTTCCGATGATCCCGATATCCAACAGCTACTGGACCAGAATCGTCGCTGGTCAGAAGCGATGCAGGCCGAAGATCCCGAGTTCTTCAGCCGCCTCTCCAGTCAACAGAATCCCGACTACCTCTGGATCGGCTGCTCGGACAGCCGGGTACCGGCCAATCAGATCATCGATCTTCCGCCCGGGGAAGTCTTTGTCCATCGCAATGTCGCCAATATACTCCACCACAATGATATGAACGCCCTTTCCGTGGTGCAGTTTGCCGTCGATGTATTGAAGGTGCGGCATATCATGATCGTGGGCCATTACGGTTGCGGCGGCGTTCGTGCAGCGCTTTCCGAGGACGATCACGATAACGGCCTTGTCGACTACTGGCTGCACTCGATTCGAGCGCTTTATCAGCATCATCACGATCAACTCGCCCACCTGACCATGGACGAACGTGTTGATCGTATGTGTGAGCTGAATGTGAAGGCTCAGGTCCGCAGCCTCTGCTCAACGCGTATTCTACAGCGTGCCTGGCAGCGCGGTCAGTCAGTGGCCGTCCACGGTTGGTGCTACAGTCTTGCGGATGGGTCCATCCGTGATCTGGACTTCAGCGTCAATGATCAGCATCAGGCGGCTCGACTGTGGCAGATTGAAAGCCTGACCGGCTGAGACCTCTCCAAAGCGTCTCCGATTCCTGACAGCCATGACAGCGATAATCAAGGACGTGATCGCTGTCATGGCTGTATCATGTCACTATAATCCTCGATTCTGCTCACGCCCGGTCACTCGGGGGAGTCGTTCGGATACCCTATGCTGTTCGCTGCCGATTTCCATGCCCCTCATGGTCTGAGCAATCCTCATGTTCAGACCCTGCTACCGCAGCTGATGCCGCGAGCTTCACTGCGCTATGAAACCGAGCTGGTCAATTTACCGGATGGCGATTTCGTGGAACTGAGCTGGGCCCTGCCCGCTCCGGAACACCCGCGTGCACCGATCTGCCTGCTCTTTCATGGACTGGAATCCTCGGCTCAGTGCCCTCGCGTGCGCACATTGCTGGCTACAGCCTCGCGCATGGGTTGGCGGGCCGTAGTGATGCATTTCCGTGGCTGTGGCAAGGTGCCTCATCGTGGCTCACGTACCTACCACGCTGGCGCAACTGCTGATGCTTACTGGGTAATCAGCCAACTGGCCAGCCGCTACCCGAATGCACTCAAGGTGGCTATCGGCATTTCATTGGGTGGTAACATGCTATTGAAGCTGGCCGGCGAACAGGGCGGCGATGGGCTCGATCTGGCGGGCGCGATCGCCATCAGCCCACCTCTTGATCTGGCAGCTTCCGCTGACGCATTGAACATCGGTTTTTCCAGAGTCTATCAGCGCCGAATGCTGACGAGCCTGAAACGCAAGCTGGCACGTTTCGAATCAAGCCATGACAATAGTGACCCTGAGCCTACTGGCAACAAACGGCGACGACTCGATACCTTCTGGGCATGGGATAACGAGATTACAGCGCCCATGAACGGTTTTGAATCGGCAACCGATTACTACCAGCGCGCCTCTGCGGGACGCTGGCTCGATCGGATCGAGCTGCCGACGCTGATCCTGCACGCCGAAGACGACCCTTTCATGCCCCGTCAGCTTTTTACCAGGCTACCTGATCCTTCCGCCTGTGTGCGGGTAGAAATTGCAGAGCATGGCGGTCATGTCGGTTTTGTCGAGCGGCGTGGCGGGCTACTGCGATCATGGCTGGCACACCGAGTCGGAGAGCAACTCAGGTCATGGTCCCGTGTCCCTGCCCTGAGCGCTCTTGATTACCGCGTGCCCCGCACCTGATCATAAAGCGGGAATGCACCTACCCGCTCAGAAGATCGGGCAACTGACTCCTGTTCCGCGGAGACCACAGTATCCGGCCGGATTCTTGCTCAGATACTGCTGATGGTACTCTTCTGCGTAGTAAAAGGTTTCAAGATCGTGAATTTCGGTGGTAATGGTACCGTTTCCGCTCGCCTGAAGCGCTCGAGCATATTCATCACGACTCTGTTCGACCAGCTGACGTTGTGCCGGACTGGTAGTCAGGATTACCGAGCGATACTGAGTCCCGAGATCATTTCCCTGACGCATTCCCTGAGTCGGATCATGTGACTCCCAGAACAGCCGCAACAATTCCGGTGTGCCGATCACGGTAGGATCATAGATGATGCGTACTACTTCGGCGTGTCCGGTCATGCCGGAGCATACCTCTTCATAGGTCGGATTGGGCGTTATCCCGTCGGCATAACCGGCAGCCGTGGCATAAACTCCCGGCAACGACCAGAACAGCCGTTCTGCCCCCCAGAAGCACCCCATGCCCAGCACCAGTTCCTCACTGTGAGGTGGGAATGGAGGGACAATGGAATGCCCCGTAACATGATGCTCTCCACTGATATCAATCGGCCGATCGCGACCCGGAAGTGCCTGACTGGCATCAGGTAGGCGAGTTTTATCTCTTCCCAGCATGAATCGGTTCTCCCGGAGAATAACTACTCTCCATTATTGCGGTTTTGAACATCTTTTGCCCTGGTATGGCCAAGGCTGAAGGTATACAGAATATCCAGCGCCTGATTGGCTCCGGACACAGCCTGCAAATACAGGTTCTGTACCAGCTTGTAGCGCAGGGTCAGTTCGGCGATGGGAGAAAACAGACCTACGCCATAGCTGATTTTAAGACGGTCGAACAGATAACCACTGACCTTCACCTGACTCTCTTCACCACTACCACTGCTTTCCAGAGAGAGGTCCTGTACCCCAAAGGTTTCGCCCAGGGCTCCGATGGCTCGACCGCTGCGTGACAGTGACAGGCCTACCAGCGCCGAGGTCAGTGCATCACTGCTGGAACCTCCCTCAGCGTCCGGTGCGCGCCCACGTAACAAATACGAAAGCGCACTGGATTCATCCATGGTCGGCTCAGAGAATATCTGCAACTCAGGGGCTGATGCAGGCCCTTTGACACGCAATCCGGCGATGACATCGTCTTCGGTATTCTCCGGATTACGAATGGCCTCGAACTGCAGATAAGGCTGCGAAGGCGGCCCGCTGAAAATGACCTTGCCCTGACGAATGACCAGATCCTGGCCAAAGGACTGAAAGCGACCATCAACCAGTGAAACATCACCGAACACCTGCAATGCCCCTGCATTCTGCCGCACATTGAGCGTGCCTTCCAGGTTGGTCTTGAGACCATAGGCTTCCAGATGCACGTCATCGCCTATGATCACTCTGACATCAATATTGACTGCCATGCCCGCCTGTTCCAGTGACTGGGCACTGGTACTGGCCCATTCCGGAGTTGCGGATGGCTTCCCGGTAGCGGCATCGCGAGCAGCCTCGTCTTCTTCACGCGTAATGATGATAGCGTCGGAAGAAGGTTTGATCGCTGAAGGAGGCACCTGGCTGACTTCAAGACGCGCCCAGGGGAGCCGAACACGCCCCCCGATATTGAGCTGCGAAGGGTCAGCAGCGACCTCGATATGGGGTGCTACTCTCAAGCGCCCATATTCAGGCAATGCAATTTCCAGGGGTGAACCACCACCATCAAGCGTCAATCGTGCCTGCCAGTCAGCAGTAGTAGGCCAGCTGGCATTGCCTGACAGGGCCCAGCGAGCTTCCCCGGAATCGAGATGGCCTTCAAGGCTCCCCTGATCTCCATTCAGATTCAAAGTAATACGCGCATCGTCCAGACTCACCGGTAATTGCGAGCCACTGGCACGTACATCCGAAAGTGCCAGTGTGCCATTCAGCAAGGGCTGACGCAGATTACCCGACAGGGAAATATCACCATTCAGCGCCCCATTGAGTTGTTCCAGTCCCAGGACCAGTGGGCGATAAGGTGAGAGAATAATCTCGTTGATCTGCAATCGCCCTGTGATTCGGCGATCCCCCAACGGGTCTTCTACCCGTGTTTGCAGCTGAAGAGTACCAGCATCATCCAGTGCCAGTCTGACCCGGGCCTCGGCAGTCTCGGGAGAGAACCGGGCATCAAGCTTCAGGTCGGCCGCTGGCAGAGACAGAGGTTTTCCTCTGGCATCCTGACCCTGCACCCTGGCAGTACCTTCAAGCTGCAAATCAGCCTGCCAGCTGGTGCCCCCTGCTGACCAACCTGCATCCAGGTGTGCATCACCACGGCCACTGACCTGCCATGGTCTGGGCAAATAATCATCAAGCAGCGCCAGTGGTAAATCACGCAGGGCCAGTGAGGCCTGGCCGGAAGCGGCACTCGCGCGAAGCTCACGAATCGAACACAATTCACCGCCCTGCTGTCTTGTCAGGCAGAAAGGTTGTGCTACAACCCGGCTATTGGTGAGATCAGCGGAAAGGGACAGCGGCTCCTTGAGCGCTATCTGACCCACCTGACTCAGATCGGCAGAGAGATGCGTCAGCTGTCCCTGATAGCGTTGTGTGACACGATTGAAATTTCCATCCAGCACCAGCGCAGCCTGCTGAAGAGGCATTGCCTCACCCCCGGTAACATCCAGTGTGAGATGATGCTGACTGAGTCTTCCTGTCAACGTCAGACCCAACTGTTGAAGCTGCTGGCCGGCGGCTTCCAGGGCGCGGGCATCGAGTTTCAGATCAAATCGTGGATCTTCCAGCCCCTGACTTGTGGCTTTCAGGGAAACAAGCCCGATGCGGTTATCAGCGTAATGAACATGACGGCCGTCCAGGGCAATGTCGGCATCGGGCTGTTTGAGCGTGCCATCCAGCCTGATGTGACCACGCAGACTTCCCCCCAGTTGCGGTAGTACGGAATTCAGCTGAGGCGCATCGATATCAGCCTTCAGCGAAAGGTTCTCGCCCACGCTACCCTGGGCAGACACATGGTTGCGTCCCTGCCGCAGATCCAGTTGTCGGATATGCCATACCATGTCGCTGTTACCATCCAGCTGCGCCCGCATGGACAAACTGCGTCCCTGCAGCGTGCCGTTGATGGCCAGATTCGGCACAGCCAGCGCCCAGCCACGCTCATTCTGATCGAAACTACCCTTGAGAGTGCCATTGAATGTCCCCGAGATCTGATCAGTTACATCCTGCAAACGGAACTTCTCCAGGGTCAGCTCGGTCTGTGCCGCCACCCCATTTGTCCAGGTGACATTACCCGTGCTGGTGAGACGGCCGCCATGGGTTGTACTGACACTAAACGGCGCCCAATTGAAGTGACGCATATCTCCCACGCCCTGAAGCGCCAGGTCCAGTGGGCCGAATGAAGGACCGCGCGCCTGCGCCTTCATTGTCAGCTGATAATCGGCGAGACTACCGGTCAGATCGACACCGAGATCACGTACATGATAGGCGGCCTCCTCACGGCTCTCCAAAGGCCATTTCAATGCTGGCGCATCCAGATGCAGCGCCAACGGAAGATCAGGTGCCAGTAAATCTGCATTCACACTGAGTGATGCCGCTACCGTACCTGAAGCATCCAGTTGCAATACAAGCTGACTCAGCGAACCAGTCATGCTCAAGGCCAGTTTCTCCCGCCCAAGAGGAGCTCGCTGCATGTCACCATTGAGTGAAAGTGACAGTGGATAATCGCCCGACAGTGTGACCGAGGCGGCCAGGTTCAGATGCCCATCGGGCGAGTCGACCTTCAGCTCGGAGAGTGTCACCTGATCATCCCGCAGGCTGGCCGCAAGATGTACATTGTTGACCTTCAGGGGATTGGGGCCGACCAGGCGAAAGTCATCGATGACGACATTCGGAATATCGACATTCAATGGTAACTGAATGGCCGGCATCCTGATCCGACCTTGCTCATCGGTTTGGCCAAGCAGCGTGGCCAGGGGGTTGGCCGGCCCCTGACCATCCAGCATGGCAATCAGCAGAGGGTTGCGTGACGCGCCTGCATTGCCCTCCTGGGCGTTCAGCTCGATGATCCCCGGAGCCAGCACGCTCTGTTCGATGATTGAGGCACGGGCTGCCTGTTCGGCTAACCGAGTCATGACATCATCAGAACCTTCGGCTGCCGATTGCGCAGCAATTTCCCGGGCACTCTTGATTGCTTCAAGCGTCACGATATCGACATTGACCACCCGCCGCGCCGTACGGACATCCACGTCGCTGCTCAATGGATCAGGAGTATCCAGGCTCGCCGGCACTGGCAGAATGACATAAGGCGACTGCCAGTGGAGTTGTCCCAATTGCAGTGTATGACCGCTGAAACTGAAAGCTCCCTGTAATGTCTGCCAACCTGCCCGAGTCCCGTCCGGCAGGAACAAAGTGACATCATTCAGGGCCAGGTGGCGCAGCTCAAGCGGAATGGGGGTCTCGATCCGGGGTATGCTGCCATCCGGCTTGGCTGTCTGCTCCGGTTGCGCATCACTTGAATTCAGCTTGAGGTGTATGCCCCTGCCTTGCAGCTGATCAATACAAAGGCGCCCTCGATAGAGACAGTCACTGGCCCAATTCAGCTCGATCTCTCTGGCATCAAGTGTCATTGCAGGCAGTTCCAGATGCAGCCCACTGATATGAAGGTCGTCCAGCGGCGCTCCAGTCACTCTTTCGAAGCTGATCAGCCCGCGTGATTGGGCCTGATCCATCAACCAGTGTGTTCCCCAGGGGGAGAGTGCTACCCCCGAAAGGATCATGACCACCGCAACCAGCCATGCCATCAACCAGAAAATGAAACGCAAGAGCCTCATCAGAATTCTGGTCCGATGCCGAAATGCAAACGCCAAGATTTTTCCTCGTCATCAAGGGGATGGGCAATGTCCAATCGAACCGGCCCTACTGGTGATATCCATCGCACACCTGCGCCAACACTCTTTTTCAGCTCGTTGGGCCACCAGTTGTCAAAGGCATTACCGGCATCAAGGAAGGTAGCCCCCCACCATTGACCGACAACACGCCTCTGATACTCGATGGACCCCACCAGAAGATGGCGCCCACCCAATTGATCTCCATCGCTGTCTTCCGGAGAGAGGCTCTCATACGAATAGCCTCTGACACTGCGGTCCCCACCGGTAAAAAAGCGCAGTGAAGGCGGCATGTCATGAAAATGGGAAGTGGCAGTCGCCCCAATGGTACTGCGAGCCACAAAGCGGTTGTCATCGCCAATACTGTCAATCCATTGAGTATCCAGGCGTGTGCGGGCAAAGGTGACATCAGAACCCCAGCGTTTATCCGACACTTCGACCAGCAGGTCCTGTCGGTTACCGTGCATGGGCAGGGTGGGATCATCGGTTTGTGAATGCGTCCAGCTCATGCCGGGTACAAACAGTAATGCGGTACCACTGTCATTACCCTGGGTGAAATCTTCATAGGTGGTACGTAAATAGGCATTCTGGGTCCAGCCATTTTCAAAGTTCCACTGCCGGCCGAACTGCACCGAACTTTCAAAACTGTTGGTGTCGCTGGTGTCCTGGTTGGTCTGGCTGAACCCATACTGGATGTTGTAATTACCCCGCTGAGGATTGGCCAGTGGCATATTGTATTTGCCACTGAATTCCTGCTCCGGCCCGGAGAGCGTCAGGTCATTGGTCAGGCTGTCACCCTGGTCATTCAGCCAGGGCATATTCACCGAGAAGCGCACTCGCGGACCAAGGTCAGTGGCATATCCGACACCGGTTTCGAACTGATAACGGTCGGCCGGGATGACATGCACATCGATCGGCACCCATTTCAGCTGCTCAGCAGCTACTTCGTGATAGATATCCGCGATTTCTGCGGGCGCATCATGCTTATCTCTACTGCGTTGAGCCGATGCTTCGGGGACGTTTCCATTCGGGGGAGTCTGCGGTGAAGTCCGATCGGCTACCCTGGCGTCCGGTGAAGGCGCCTGAGCACTGATGCGGTCAATGCGGGGTTGAACACCGATACCACGAAACCAGTTGGAAGAACTCAGACGCTGATTATAGGTGGCCAGCTGGCCGGCGTCGTAGTAATCCCCGGGTTTGAAAGGTGCCATGTTACGCAAGCGATTATCGCGGATCTGACTTCCTTCGAACCGAATCTGTCCAAACCGATAGCGTTCGCCGCTGTCCATGACCAGAATGATGCGAGCACTGCTCTGCCAGGGGCGCACTTCAATGCGGTGGGTCCTATAGCCAGCGTCGAAATAACCCCTTTGCAATGCCAGTGAAGTCAGGCGCGATTTCAAGGCTTCATAACTGGCATGCCGCAAGGGCTCACCTTTCATCTTTTTCAGAGCGCTGTCATTGATCGCCTGTTGAAAGACATCGTCATCCCCGGCCCCACCCGTAACCCGGATATCAAGTGATTTGACAAGTACCGGCTCGCCCGGCTCGATAGTAACGTCCACATGCTTGCGATCGCGAAATCCCAGCGCAATGTCGGCGTTATAGTAGCCCAGTGCGCGAAGTGCTTCCGTGACTCGATGTCTGACATCCGGTGCATAGCTTTCGACATCTGCACCCGCGGGGATCGAAACCGGCTGCAACCAGGTCGTCACATTCCTGCTCAGCTCCCCTGAAACACCACTGACAGAAGCTTCAATGGCCAGTGCAGGTGGTGGCATAAGGCTCAGAATCACGCCAAAGGCAATCAGCGAGATCGCTGCCGGTAACTGCTTTTTTACCGGTGGTGCTCCGAAGCGTGATTGCATCCATGTCAATTTGGAGGGAGTAGCCGGCCCTCTCACAGGTGCTGTCCTGTAGGCAAGAGCACATCCATGTCATTCTCCCGCATCTATTGTGCATCCCCGCTATTGATCAGCCCCTGAATGGAAGCCTGAGTGGCCTCAAGTGAGGTCTGACGCTGTTTCAGGTCGCCAAGCTGGCGGTCCTGCTTTTGCACATGATCTTCCAGTTGACTCACCCGATCAGACAATTTAGCCAGCTGTGACGGCAATTGATCCAGCTGATCAATAGTCGATTGCTGCTGAGCCATTCGTTGATTGAGGGCATCCAACCGCTGATCCCGGCTATTGGCAGCACTGGAGAGCTGCGATATTCCATTTTGCAGGTCCCCTAACTGATCCTGAGTGCCCTGCTGTCTTCCCTCCATGAGGTCATGAAGCTGACTGATACTCTTGTCCAGCGACTGCTGGGATTGCTGCAGGGCATGTAATGTTTTATCGCGTTGCGCGCCGGCCTGTTGCAGCTGTTTCAGCTGGCCGGGGTCAACCTCGGGTTGGGATTGTTGTGCCGCAGCCAGGTTGGACAATTGCTGGCGCTGCTGCTCGACCTGCTGCGAAAGTTGATCCAGTTGCTTTCCAAGACCGGTTCGAGTGCTGCTTTGCTGGCTCAATTGCGCATGCAGGCTCTGACGATCCTGCCAGTAGAGGTAGACACTGCCACTCAAGGCCAGGGCCAGCAGCAATATCAGAAAATAAAGGGGCCAGAGAGGACGTCGACGTGTCATGGACATGCGTTGGCGACCATGCCGTGATGATTCGGAATCATGGCTCGTCAAGTGATCGTCCTGACCGGGCACAATGGCTCGGGGGTTGCGATAGCTGTCATCAGACATGGGATTTTCGAATCCGAATTCGCGCCTCAGCGGCTTGCAGATAAATGATCATCGCGTACTCAAGGCGAATGCTACGATGCAATCCACCCTCGAGACCAGTCCGGTTCGAGCACAACCAGGGGCAATGCCCCAATGATGCCAAAGCGCGCACTCTGTTCCAAAACGGGTCCATTCGTTCCAATCGCCTGATATGCTGGGGTCTGCGCGATAAAGAATCGATTCCTCGTCTCATCATCAGTTGGAGACCCAAGTGGCGTTCGAGCTACCTCCATTGCCCTACGCTTACGATGCATTGCAGCCCTCCATATCGGAAGAAAACCTGCGTAGCCATCATGAAATATATCATCGTGATCTTTTAAGGCGTCTTGATCGACTGACTGCAGGGACACCAGCCGAATCGCGCTCTCTTGAAGAACTGATGCTTACAGGCACCGGGGAAATCCAGGCCTGCGCCTCTCAGGCATGGAATCATACCTTCCTGTGGCAATGCCTTTCGCCCTGGGGAGGTGGAATGCCAAAGGGGCAATTGGCCGAAGCGATCAAACGGCAGTGGGGAAGCTTTGAAGACTTTCAGAATGTTTTCGAACGTAGTGCCCTTGCCCATTTTCAATCCGGCTGGACATGGTTGGTCAGACGCGCCGATGCGCAGCCCGATATTGTCAATATCAGTGACGCAGGATCACCTTTGCTGCGGGGATTGACCCCATTATTGGCGATAGACATGTGGGAACATGCTTATTATCTCGACTATCGCATGGACCGGTACAAGTACGTTCAGGGCTTCTGGAAGCTGGCAAACTGGGCATTTGCCGAACAGAATCTTGGGGCATGAAAGATGTTGAACCGAAGAGGATCGCCTTGACGATCCTCTTCGGTTCATGTCGCGCAAGAAAGCACACGATACCTATTCCGATTCGGAAACAGGATCAGCCTTGCGCCCCACCCCCCGGTAAACCAGTCCATGACCGGCAACGAAGCCGGGATCGTAAATGTTACGACCATCCAGAATCAGAGGGCTGTTCAAAAGCGTTGCCAGGCGACGCCAGTCCGGATTCCAGTAACATTTCCACTCGGTCACCAGCATTAACGCATCAGCGCCCTCACAGGCCTGGTAATTGTCATCAACCAGTGTCAGCAAGGGGTGTTCGCCGTAGTAACGCGACAGCGAAGGCAATGCTGCGGGATCATGTACTCGAACATGAACATTCTGTGCCCAGAGTGCCTCGATCAATCTCAGCACGGGCGCCTGGTCAATTCTGGCGGTATTGGGCTTGAAGGCTGCGCCCCAGATAGCAACGGTCAGATTATCGATCTGACCATCATGGTACTGCCAGAACCTGCGAAACAGGGTTTCCTGCTTTTGCGCATTAACATCGATAACCTGCTTGAGTAGTGCCGAATCACGATTGCTCTGTTCGCCAATACGAGACAGCCGATGGAGATTACGAGCAAAACTCGGCCCACCGAAGCCACTGCCGGGATAAAGATACTCATGACCAATACGGCGATCGGCCCCCATACCCTGGCGAATGGTTTCGATATCGACCTCAAGATGATCCGCCATATCGGCCAATTCGTTCATATAGCTGACTCGAGTAGCCAGCATGCCGATAATGGCCAGTTTGGTCAGCTCGGCTGCACGCCGCGGCATCAGCTGGAAGACATCTTCGCGCCGATTGAAGGCCCGCAGCAGCTCACGGATCTGACGTTCCGCCCACTCATTTTCGCTGCCCAGCATCCAACGCTCGGGACGCATGAACATGCCAAGCGCCCTGCCCTCCTCGAGCATGTCAGGCAGCGCTACGGCAACCTGTCGGTCACGACGAACCAGTTCCTCGAGCTTTTCGGTATGCCCAATGGGAAAAGTGCTGTTGTTCACCAGGACGAAATCGTGGGATTCCTTGCTCAGCGTACTCTCTACCCATTGATCGGCATCATGGCGCTGATCAGCCGATAGACCAAGCCAGTAGATATCAGCTGCTGGCAGCGAACGTGGAGAGTCACAAAGCTGAAGCGTGCCCTCAGCAATATTCTGCTGCAGCTGATCAAGCAGGCCAGGCTCACTTTTCAGCCAGTCCGACTCACTCAGTGCTGACCAGGGCTGTGCAGGATGAGGCCACCAGTAAACCTGGTGGCCGACGGTTGCAAGAGCAGCGGCCGCAGTAGCCGCGCTCAGTTCACTACCATGAACGACAACCTGCATGCTCAGGCCTCGCCGCTGTAGCGTTGCAGCAGTTCACGAAAGCCTTCACCGAATTTGGGATGCCGCTTCGCGAAGGATATTGTGGCTTCCAGATATCCCAGCTGATGGCCACAATCATAGGTGTCGCCCTTCATCCGGTAGGCCGCCACGTCCTGTTCTTCGCGCAGCCTATCGATGGCATCAGTAAGCTGAATTTCATTACCAGCACCCGGACCGGTTTCGGCCAACAGCGGAAAGATGCGGCCCGGCAGCAGGTAGCGACCAATCACGGCCAGTGTGGAGGGCTCTTCACCGGTTGCAGGCTTTTCTACCATACCGGTAATACGGGCACTCTTGCCTGCTTCCGGGGTTTCACCTTCCAGTGCCACGATGCCGTACTTGTAGGCCACGTCTCTCGGAACATCCTCAACCATGATCTGGGCATGGCCAGTGTCCTCGTAAGCTTTGATCATGCCTGCCAGATCATTTTGCGAGAGCCCATCACCATCGACCAGCACATCTGGCAACAGGACGGCAAATGGTTCGTTGTCACCCAGTACGGGGCGTGCACACATGACCGCATGTCCCAAACCGAGCGCTTCATGCTGGCGAACGCTGACAATCGATACATCATTCGGAATGATGTCCCGGATTTCGCGCAGCAATTCGTCCTTGCCCTTGGCTTCCAGCTGGGATTCGAGTTCGTAATGTTTATCGAAATGGTTTTCGATCGCCGCCTTGGACGAATGAGTCACCAGCACAATTTCCTTGATGCCTGCTGCGACCGCCTCTTCAACAACATATTGAATGACCGGCTTGTCGACGATCGTGATCATTTCCTTGGGAATGGCTTTGGAAGCTGGCAGGCAGCGTGTTCCAAAACCTGCAACAGGCAATACGGCCTTACGAATCATTCCCTGAATCCTTTTTCAGCTTGGTGTACGTCTATCGTAGTATTGAAACGCTGATGATTACTGCTTGAAAAGCAGTTTCAACCTTTCGATTTGTGGTGTTTTGTATCCAATTTGATGTTTCGTTGGCTTTCAGATTTCAAAATCTAAAAAGATAACGGTATAAACATCAATGGCTATCCAGCCAGGCAGTCAGCATCCATACCTGACGACACGTTACTATCAGGTTAGGATAGCTGAATTTTTCAGGGAGTTTTACATGTCTGCCAGCTATTCCGTCTCTGCTGATCTGCTTATTGAATGTCGTTGGCTGTTACCCATGACTGACGATCTGCCGGTGAAGGAATGGCAGGCAATTGCCCTGCACGATGGCATTATCGTGGGCATCTGGCCCATCGAGGAAGCCAGAATCAGGGTACATGCACAACAAACCCTGCGTCTGACACAACATGCCCTGATGCCAGGACTGGTCAATGCGCACAATCATGCAGGCATGACCATGATGCGGGGCTATGCCGATGACCTGCCTCTGATGACCTGGTTGAACGATCACATCTGGCCGGCCGAAGCCGCTTTCATGCAGCCGGAATTCGTGGCTGATGGCACACGCCTTGCCATCGCCGAAATGCTGCGTTCAGGCACTACCCTTTTCTCTGACATGTATCTGTCGCCAGAGACAGCCGCAGAGCTGGTGGCAAGCTCCGGCATCAGGGCCCAGATCTGTACGCCATTGATTGATTTTGCAACGCCCTGGGCCAGAGATTTCGCCTCGGGTATTGAATTAAGCGAGGCCCTGCTGGCTCGATACCGGGGACATGATCGTATTTCCATCGCACTTGGCCCTCATGCGCCTTATACGGTCGGCGATGAAAGTCTTGAACAATTATGTCAGGCCCGTGACCGGCTGAATGTCCCAATACAGATGCATGTCCACGAGACACGTGATGAAGTGGATACAGCTGGCATTCGCCCCCTTCAAAGGCTGCACGCTGCCGGGTTGCTGGATAACCGCTTCCAGGCCGTCCATATGACCCAGCTAACCGATGAAGAGATTCAAATGGTGGCCGATAGCGGTGCCTCCGTGATTCATTGCCCTCAGTCCAATCTCAAACTCGCCAGCGGCTTTTGCCCAGTGGCTCGACTCCTCGACGCAGGCATTCCTGTCGCTTTGGGTACTGATGGCGCCTGTAGCAACAATGATCTCAACCTGTTCGATGAAATGCGTCAGGCCGCCCTGCTGGCGAAAGGATTCAGTGGTGACGCAGCAGTACTTCCAGCCATGGCGGCGCTGGCCATGGCAACCATCGAAGGCGCTCGAGCCCTGGGGGTGTCAGATCGGACAGGATGCCTGCAGACAGGCATGGCAGCTGACATAATTGCCGTAAACCTGGACAGCCTGGAAACCCAACCCGTTCATCATCCCGAATCTGCTCTCGTCTATGCTGTGAACAGCCGTCAGGTATCACATGTCTGGGTAGCTGGCCAACTTCTGCTTGAAAATGGAGTGCTGGTTAACGAGGACGAGGATGAACTGCTTCAACTGGCACGGCATCGCCAACGACAAATGGCCGATGCAGCGCCTCATTATTCATCATGAAGGAGTCAGCAATGCCCAATGTGGATCAGGGCGAAATCGCCAAGTTCGAGTCACTGGCCAATCACTGGTGGGATCGAGAAGGCGAATTCAAACCGCTGCATGATATCAACCCTCTGCGACTGGATTATATTGATGAGCATGCGGGCCTGGTAGGGAAAAAGGTTATCGATATCGGCTGTGGTGGCGGAATACTGAGTGAAGCCATGGTTCATCGTGGCGCACGTGTTACCGGAATCGATCTGGGCGAAACACCTCTGGCAGTTGCTCGTCTTCACCAGCAGGAAAGCGGTGTTGATGTGGATTATCAGTGCATCAGTGCCGAAGACATGGCACATGCTCATCCCGGGGAATTCGATATCGTGACCTGCATGGAAATGCTGGAGCATGTACCGCGGCCCGAGAGCATTGTGGAAGCCTGTGCCCGGCTGGTTAAACCTGGCGGTCATGTTTTCTTTTCAACCATCAACCGTTGCCCGAAGTCGTGGTTGCTTGCAATCTTTGGTGCGGAATATGTTTTAAAGCTTCTACCCCGCGGTACACATGAGTACAAACGCTTTATTCGGCCATCCGAACTGGCACGCTGGGCACGCACCAGCGAACTCCAGGTTCGTGATATTACCGGTATGATTTATAACCCGGTAACGCGTCATTATCGACTTTCGGCAGACGATACCGATGTCAATTACCTGATGCACACACGACTGGATAACGCATGACCTCACACCCGTGCATTATTCCTGTTCCACGGGCCGTGCTATTCGATCTTGATGGCACACTGGTAGACACCGCTCCGGATCTGGCCCATGCCACCAATGCCTTGCGTCAGGCGCATGCCTTGCCCCCACTCCCCTATGACGTTATCAGGGCCGAGGTTTCACACGGGGGTAACGCACTGGTCACACTGGCACTCGGCTACTCGATCGAGCATCCCGAGCATGCAGTCGCACGCCACTGGTTGCTCGAAGCCTATGGACGCAATGTTGCCGAGGCGAGTCGTATATTCGAAGGGCTTGAAAGTGTTTTAAAGCGCTATACCGAGCAGAGTCGCCCCTGGGGCATTATCACCAACAAGCCCCGGCGTTATGCCGAGCCATTACTCAAGGCACTGAAACTCGTACCGGATGTACTGCTCTGCGCCGACGATTTACCAGTCAAAAAACCCGACCCCGAACCTCTACTGGAGGCAGCAAGACGCTTGAATGTCTTGCCGGAAGAGTGCTGGTATATCGGCGACCACCAGCGAGACATGGAAGCTGCCATGGCTGCCGGAATGACTGCTGTAGCAGTGCATTACGGCTATCTGCGAGACGGCGATGATCCCATGCAATGGCCAGCGCATCAGCATTTTGATACGCCTTCCGAGCTGGCAGCAATGCTACTCAGTCATTGAACATGACTCTGAGGCAGCCTTGTACATGAGCGCGTGCCAAAGACATCACGCTCTGGCCGGATTGTCAGCCACTGGTCTTGTCCAGAAAGTCCTGGGCAAGGCCGGCAGCATTGCTATCAGGATACTCCTTGATAACACGCTGTAATAATTTCTGCGCCTGATCACTCTCTCCCTGACGAGCCCGAACAAGCCCCAGCTTGTAGATGGCATCTGACACCTTGCTACTTTTGGGATAATCATCGATGACCGTCTGGAAGGCCCGAGCTGACTTGTCCAGTTGAGACTTGGCCGAATAAAGCTCTCCCAACCAGTAGTATGCATTGCCTTTCAGCGGCGTATCACTGTACTGCTGATTGAATTTTTCGAAAGCATCGATGGCCTGATCGAACTGGCGTTGTTGTACCAGAGCAAAGGCATCCTGATAAGCTTCTCGAGCATCCTTGTTATTGTCCCCTGCTGACGCATTACTACTGTCACCGGAGGAAGTCGGCACATTTCCGGCGCCAGACTGAGCGGCACGCGTAATGGGGTCATTACTGGTACTATCGTTTTCGTCATTACCAGCACCGCCTGCAGTCCCCTTGCTACTGGAGATGCGCTCTTCCAGATCAAGATAGCGCTGCTTGGAGAGCTGCGTCTGCTGGGCAAGATCATGTTCGAGCTTCTCGATTCGACCGCGTAATTCATTGATCGCCTGCTGCTGATCCTGCAGGCGATTGAACAGCATCATGGTGCCGCCACCGGTAGATGTCTGGTCATAAATCGAGTTGCTCTGTGCGGAAAAATCCGTCCCGGACTCGGCCATAACGGACAGCGGGAGCACCAGGGCTCCCGCGCCGCACAGT
Source organism: Kushneria phosphatilytica (assembly GCF_008247605.1). Lineage (NCBI taxonomy): Bacteria > Pseudomonadati > Pseudomonadota > Gammaproteobacteria > Oceanospirillales > Halomonadaceae > Kushneria > Kushneria phosphatilytica. The sequence goes on from NZ_CP043420.1 coordinate 1,804,970, forward strand.
CTGATAAGACTGTGTTTCATCAGTCGTCTCCGAAGCTATCAGTAATCGATGACGACGCGACGGTCCTTGGCGTAGGCCTGCTCGGAATTACCCTGCATTGCCGGACGCTCTTCGCCGTAGCTGACGACTTCGATCTGGGAAGCAGAAACACCCTGAATGGTCAGGTACTGCTTGACGGAATTTGCACGTCGCTCACCCAGAGCCATGTTGTACTCACGAGTACCACGCGGGTCAGTGTGACCTTCCAGCACCACATTGGTGTCCGGATGCGACTGCAGATAGCTCGCATTGCGGTTGAGAACCGATTCATATTCCGAACGGATATTCGAGCTATCAAAGTCGAAATAGACCGTGGTTTCACTGGGCATCTGGTCGTTCTGACCCATGCTGCTACCCTGAGCGCCCTGGCTGCTGCTCATCCCTTGAGCATTTGCACCGGTATTACCGCTGCTCATGCCACCCATTTCGCCGTCCTGAGTACCGCCGCCACTGGAACAACCTGCAATGACAGCCAGCGAAAGTGCGGCAGTCAGTGTCTTGGCGTAATTGGTGAACTGCATGATCATCTCCTTGCTCATTTTTACGAATGACAATTGCATTCTATAGGTTTAGTTCAAAAACGGCGACCAGGCCGGTTCGCGCACATTCCCGCTGGGGGAAGGTATGACAAATTCGGCCCGACCATCCGTTGAAGCAGCACCGAGAACTCCCTGGTTCCCCTGCTGAGTGGCATATACCACCATAGTGCCATTGGGTGCAACGGCCGGCGCTTCATCCTGACCTGTTGAAGTCAGAACAGTCACACGATTGCTCTCCAGATTCTGCTTGGCAACCTGAAAACCCTGATCGGTTCTGGTCGTCATATAGACCGCTTTGCCCTCCGGCCCATATTGGCCGCCGGCATTATAATTACCCGTAAAGGTCAACCTGGACGCACTACCGCCGCTGGCTGGCATGGTATAGAGCTGAGGCTGTCCGCTACGATCGGAGGTAAAGAGCAGCGTTGAGCCATCAGGGCTCCAGTCCGGTTCCGTTTCAATGGCGCTGGATTGAGTCATGCGTGTCAAGGATCGCGAAGCTACATCCATGACATAAATTTCCGGTTGACCATCACGCGACAGCGACATCGCGAGTTTACGGCCATCCGGTGACCAGGCTGGAGCACCGTTAATCCCCTTGAACGAACTTAATTTGATGCGTCGTCCCGTCGAGAGCTGCTGCACATAGATGGCCGGACGACCGGACTCAAAGGAAACATAGGCCAGCTTCTTGCCGTCCGGTGACCATGCAGGCGACATGATGGGCTGATCGGAGGTTAAAATCTGCTGTGTATTGTGACCATCCTGGTCAGCAACATAGAGCGCAAAGTGCATATTCTTGTCCACGCCAGTCGCTGACACGTAGGCGATTCGGGTCTGAAAAGCGCCTCGAATACCTGTAATGGCCTTGAAGATGCGATCGGCAATATAGTGGGCACGAGAGCGTAGCTGATCTGCGCTGGATGTCACGCTCTCGCCAATCATTCGCTTATTGCCATAAACGTCGTGCAACTCCCAACTGATTTTGTAGCCATTACCCGAACGATCGATTTTGCCGACTACCAGATAATTGGCTTTGATCTGTTGCCAATCAGCATAGTGGATCTGATCACCACTGGTAGGCGTGGATATCAGCTCATTGCGTGCAAGGGGCGAAAACTGACCACTGTGCTGTAAATCATCGCGGATGATTTGAGCGATGTCCTGGGGAGGATTACTACCATTCGATTGAAAGGGAACCACGGCAATCGGAATGGCCTGATCATTGCCCTTGGTAATTTCAATGGTCAGATCACCTTCGGCTCTCGCCATCATGCTGACCATTAACATCATGACCATGCCCGTCAGGGCCACCAAACGTTTCATCAGTGCACATCCTCGGGGTTAAAGCGGAGATTGAATTCACGAAACTGCCGTTGTTGTGCTACCGGAAGCTTGCTCAGTTCGGTAAACGGTGCTGCTTTCTGCACCGCCTGAAGAGCTGAACGATCGAAGCTGGCATTACCACTACTGTCAATGACACGAGCATCGACCAGCTCTCCGGTCGGAAGCAAGCGAATCCGTATAGTGGCCTGAATACCCGGAGAGGTTCCGGGCGGCTGCGCCCAGTTCTGTTCAACATAGTGTCTGACCAGATTCATGAACCCATTGGCGGCCTCTTTCGCCTGGCGAGCATTCGCTATGGATTGCTGTTCACTGGATATCTCACTACCCAGGTCACCGCTGGCTTCAGCAGCCGCCTGAGCCATGCGCTTCTGCTCGGCCTTGCGCTTCGCTTCTGCAGCTGCCTTTTTCTTCGCTTCCTGTTCGGCCTTGCGCCTCGCTTCAGCGGCTGCCTTTTTCTTCGCTTCCTGCTCGGCCTTGCGTTTCGCTTCTGCAGCTGCCTTTTTCTTCGCTTCCTGCTCGGCCTTGCGTTTCGCTTCTGCAGCTGCCTTTTCCTTCGCTTCCTGCTCGGCCTTGCGTTTCGCTTCTGCAGCTGCCTTTTTCTTCGCTTCCTGCTCGGCCTTGCGTTTCGCTTCTGCAGCTGCCTTTTCCTTCGCTTCCTGTTCAGCCTTGCGCTTCGCTTCAGCGGCTGCTTTCTGCTCTGCCTGAGCCTTGGCACTTGCCTGCTGTGCCGCTTTCTCACGCTCAGCCTGTGCTGCGCGACGTTCAGCTTCGGCCTTCTCCCGCTGTTGAGCTTCCTGTTGTTGCTGCTGAGCCAGCGCCTGAGCCTGCTCGGCACGAGCCCTGGCATCCTGCTCTGCCTGACGAGCCTGATCGCTCGATTGCTCTTCCTTTTCCTGCACAGAGGAATTTTCCTGCGAAGAGGATTCAGTCGGCTCGGGAGCACTCGAAGCCGAAGGTGCAGATTCCCGGGACTGCTGCGCCCGATCAGTGGCCGTTTCCAACTGAACAAGCCTTGCATGTACTACGGAGCTGGAGGTCTTCTCGGAAGAGCTGAACGATAGATTCAGCATGGTCAACACAAGCGCACCGACATGGACCAGTACAGCAAGAACAATAGGCAGGGTATAACCAACGCGGCTGTTGCGTTTCATGCTCTAGCCCTGACTTTGACCGCCCTGAGGCGGCTCCGAAATCAGCCCGACATTCGGCACCCCGGCGCCCTGCAGTGTCCCCATCAGGGAAATAACCTGCCCATAGGAGACATTTCGGTCACCTCGAACCATGACTGGCGTATCAGGATTCCGGCTTAACACCGTTTTCACCTGACTGGCGATGTTATCGAGATCTACCGTCTTTTCCTGATCCCCAAGGCTGATGTAATAGTTTCCTTTCTGATCAACGGTCACGATCAGGGGCTTGTTATTATCCTCGATCGGCTGGGAAGTCGTCTGTGGCAGATCCACTTCCACACCCTGATTGATCATGGGGGCCGTGATCATGAAGATCACCAGCAGAACCAGCATGACATCGATAAAGGGTACGACATTCAACTCACTGGCCAGTTTACGGCGCCCTTTTCTTCGATAGGGAGATGACATGGTGCGCTCCTCAGGCAGCTTCTTCCGAGGTTCGACCCTGGAGATTACGGTGCAGGATGGAGTGGAACTCCTCGGCAAAGTTCTCCAGACGTGCCATCAGGTCGTCAACACGACTGACCAGTCGGTTATAGGCAATGACCGCCGGTATGGCCGCAAACAACCCCATCGCAGTCGCGACCAGAGCTTCAGCAATGGAAGGTGCAATGACGCCCAGCGTCACCTGCTGAACGCTTCCCAGACTTTGAAAGGTGCCCATGATGCCCCAGACAGTACCGAACAACCCGACATAAACCGCCGAGGAGCTGATGGTAGCCAGAATAGCCAAGTGCCGCCCAAGACGCGTTTCCTCTCTCGAGAGCGCCACCCGCATTGCCCGCTGCATCCCATCAAGAATGGCATCGTTACTGCGTGCCTTTGGAAGCAAACGATTGAATTCCCTGAAACCCGAGCGGAAGACATGTGCCGCCCCCGTGGGTTGAGCAGAAGGCAATTCACGATAAAGCTCATTGAGATCAACGCCCGACCAGAAATGATCTTCGAAATCCTCGATTTCACGGCGATCGCGGCGCAATGACATGCCACGCTGAAAGATAATCACCCAGGAGACTATGGAGGCCGCCAACAGGATCAGCATGACAATCTTCACAACAATGCTGGATTGCCAGAACAGGGAAATTATCGACATCGAATCACTCACTGGTAAACCTCATCATGACATTCGATTATTGGTTGGCAACTGTCTGATCCAGTGCCAGACGCAAGGGCATGGGCCAGCGCACAGGCCGGGAGCGAGTGGCCTCGATACAGGCAATGTCGACCCGGGCGCTGAGAAGCAGAACATCCGAACGCATCACCTGTTGCTCGAAAGTGGCACTGCAATGAGACACTGCCGTGACGGCAGCCGTAACGGAAAGCTGCTCATCAAGACGCGCCGGTTGCCGGTAGCGACAACTCAGGCCACTGACCACAAGTTGAATATTCCGTTCCATGAGGGCCTGCTGGGTAAAGCCGTGCTTACGCAGCCACTCGGTGCGCGCCCGCTCCATGTAGTGGAGATAGCGGGCATGATAAACAATGCCACCGGCATCGGTATCCTCGATATAAACCGTTAGCGGAATTTCAAATGTCATGGTGCCGCTCTATCGCTTTCGGATTCAGGCACGTCATCGCCGGGCGATAGACCGAAGTGCAGATAGGCTGAACGGGTTACAATACGCCCACGAGCGGTACGCATCATGAAACCCTGCTGAATCAGATAAGGCTCCAGCACATCCTCGATGGTATCGCGTTCCTCACTGATCGCTGCCGCCAGACTTTCAACACCCACCGGGCCACCGTCGAACTTTTCGATCATGGTAGTCAGCAGTCGTCGGTCCATGTGATCGAGCCCACATCGATCAACATTGAGCATATTGAGTGCCTGATCGGCAATATCGCGATTGAGCTTTCCATCGCCTCGAACCTGAGCGAAATCGCGTACGCGACGCAATAGCCGATTAGCGATCCGGGGAGTACCGCGTGAGCGACGCGCTATTTCCCGAGCACCACTCTCGTCTGCTTCCAGGGAAAGCAGACGAGCGCTGCGGGACACGATTTCCGTCAGCTCATCAACACCATAAAATTCAAGGCGCTGCACAATACCGAAGCGATCACGCAGTGGCGAGGTCAGCAGTCCGGCCCGCGTCGTTGCGCCGACAAGAGTAAAACGTGGTAGATCCAGCTTGATTGAGCGGGCTGCGGGCCCTTCGCCGATCATGATGTCGAGCTGGAAATCTTCCATGGCGGGATAAAGAACTTCCTCGACCGCCGAGGAAAGCCGATGAATTTCATCAATGAATAATACATCGCCCGGCTGCAGATTGGTCAGCATGGCGGCCAGATCACCGGCCTTTTCAAGCACCGGCCCTGAAGTAGACTTGATATCCACGCCCATTTCGCCGGCAATGATGTTGGCAAGCGTGGTTTTTCCCAGACCGGGGGGGCCAAAGATGAGCGTATGATCGAGACTGTCCTGGCGTTGACGCGCTGCCGTAATGAAAATTTCGAGCTGTTCGCGGGCACCTCGCTGGCCGATATATTCATCAAGTCGATCGGGCCGAATGGTCTGATCAAGCCGGGTGTCGTCGCCCTGAATGGCTCCCCCGATCAAGCGCTCGGTTTCAATCATCCCTGCCTGCTCCCTCGCCCGGTCAACTGTTGCGACAGAGCAGATTTGATCAGAGCTTCAGTAGGCTGAACGGTATCCAGCCCTGTCAGCATGCGTGCCGCATCGGTAGGCTTGTAACCCAGCGCAATCAGAGCTGCCTCGGCATCAGCATAATTGTCTGTTTCCAGTGGCAAATTCTGATCTGCTGAAGAAAGGGCACCTCCTCTCTGGCTGAATTCCGGCCAATGCCGAAAACGATCACGCATCTCGACAATCAGACGATCTGCTGTTTTGCGCCCCACTCCCGGCAAGCGCGTCAACGCCTTGCTATCTTCATCCGAAATACAGCGCATGAACTGCTCACGTTCCATTCCGGATAGAATGGCAAGCGCCAAACGTGGGCCCACACCGGAAATCTTGATCAGTTCGCGAAAGAGATGGCGCTCGGCTTCATCAATGAAGCCATAAAGCAGATGTGCGTCTTCACGCACACTGAGATGCGTATAAAGACGCACGGCTTCTCCCGGGGCCGGAAGCGCCAGTAGCGTATTCATTGAGGCCTCGATCTCATAACCCACGCCATGTACATCGATGACCGCCAGCGGTGGCTGCTTTTCCAGCAGTGTGCCCGAGAGCCTTCCGATCATGCTGCGGAATTCTCCAAATGATGCTCCATATCAATGTTCGTCACTATACTGATCGACCGCAGTGGTGAACAGGCGCGACACCTTCGCTTACATACTGAATGACAGCTGCCTTCAAGAGTTCACTGAGGTCGGAACTGACGCCAGCTGGTACGCCGTCCAGCCCGCCCGTTGCCCATACCCCGGGCACTCATTCCCCGCTGGGTATAACAGTGCGTCAGTGCAATGGCCAGGGCATCGGCAGCATCACTGCGCGGTACCGAGGAGAGTCTCAGTGTCGCGGTGACCATCTGCTGAACCTGCTGTTTATCAGCGCTGCCATTACCAGCTACCGCCTGCTTCACGGCACGTGCTGCATATTCGAACACTTCCAGCCCATGATTGGCTGCACAAACGATAGCACTGCCTCGTGCCTGCCCAAGTTTCAGCGCCGAATCAGCATTGCGTGCCATGAAAACCTGTTCGATGGCTACTTCAGCGGGTCGATACTCGGCGATAACTTCTGCGATTCCGGCATATACCTGTGCCAGTTTCTGAGCCAGCTGGTCACCATCAATGCGGACACAGCCACAGGCAACATAACCGGGTGTGGCAGCTGAGGTATCAATTACACCGAACCCGGTAAGTCTGGAACCAGGATCAATACCCAGAATGATCAATCGACCTCCCGCGATGACGGGCCAACCCTTCTCTCTCAGGCACTTTCGAGTTCCACCATGACCGAGTCTGCAAAATCAGCATTGGAATACACATTCTGGACGTCATCCAGATCTTCGAGCATATCGAACAGCTTGATAATCTTGCGGGCAGTCTCGGTATCATTGATGGTGGAATAACTGTCCGGATACATGCCTACTTCACTGCGCTCGGGTTCCAGTCCCGCATTAACCAGCGCATCCTTGACTGATCCGAACTGTCCCGGACTGGTGATGACATCAATCGAGGTATCCTCGTTGGTAACGATATCATCGGCGCCCGCTTCCAGCGCCACTTCAATAATCGCTTCTTCACTACTGTCGGCCGGGAA